>NZ_FMCH01000423.1 GCF_900091855.1 Streptomyces sp. DvalAA-14 | reverse complement strand
CACAGCCACGTGAGGCATCGTCTAAATCTTGCTTTTTACGGCGTGCGAGTGGAATCATTACGAGCCAAAATGCGATCCCCAAAGCGCCCACAATGATGGCGGCGACACCACCTCGATGCGACGATGCCGTCAAGAGGATCCCGCCGATCAGGACTGCAATCGCGAGGGCAGGTCCTACTACGGCAAATGCGGTCATTCGATTCCTGGAACCCCAAGGAGCCCACCCGGGTTTTTCCGGTGAAGACATCTGCACCCTTCCCCTCCACTAACGGCGCCGTGATCGACTCCTACCCGTTCAGCGTGCAAACAGGCGCCCCGCAACGTCCGAACTAGCTTGGTCTTAAAGCTGTGCGGCGGGGCCGGTGGTGGGGCCGGCAAGACGACGGACACTGAGGACGGCTGCGAACTGAGCGCGTCGTACACCTTCTGATCATGGTGGCGGTCGGCGGGTCCAGAGAATAGCAACCGCGATCCAAAAGCTCGACCCCGGAGAAGACTGACCCTGCGTCTCCGACTTCGCCCGCGCCAGGAACTGGAAGCCGGAGACCGTCCATCGAGCATTGAACGAACCCTTCAAGCACGGCGCGATGCGCATTCTCGCCTGTCCGTGCGCTCCATCTCGACGCTATTTTTACCCAGTACCTAACCCAACTGATCCCCTGGCGGGCAGGATCTGGGTCGATGGCTAGGGCTGACCAGTGCAGCGCACGGGCTCGGCGCGCGGCACATCTCTACTGGAATTCCGACGTCAGATCGTAGGCGGAGAGAAGAGACTCAATCCGCTGGTTGGTGAGGGACTGGCGGTCGTAGAGGCACTTGGCATAGCGGGTGAGGAGGACTTCGACGCTGTTGCCGGCCCGCTGGGCAACTTCGGCGGGGTCTGCGCCGGCTGCGAGCCAGGTGGACAGGGCGGAGTGGCGCAGGTCGTAGGGGCGTTTGCCGATTGGGGTGGCGGCGAGTTCGGGTGGCAGGGCCAGGGCGCGGGCTTCGTTCCAGGCGCGGTGGCAGGTGGTGTAGCCGAGGATGGTTCCGCGTTCGGTGAAGAACAGCCGGCCGTCGGGTGCGGTGCCGAAGGTCTGGACGCTGTCGCGCCAGATGCTCACCAGCGACGGCGGGAGTGGGACGATGCGAACATCGCCGGGCGGGCGCGACTTCAGGCCCCGGTCGTCATGCATCCCACCCGAGTCGGTCCACTTCTTGCCCGCCTGCGGCCTCGCCCGGTGCAGGACCAGGCGGCCCCAGCCGGTCGCGGGCAGGGTGCAGTCCGGTAGGGCCACCGCGACGGCCTCCTCCGGGCGCAGCCCGGCGTAGTACATACCGGCGAACAGCCCCACCGGACGGCGCCCCCGGGCGCGTTTGAAGTCGCCAACGTAGGACAGCGCCCCAAGAAGGTTCTGGGCCTGAAGGGGGTTGATCACCACCCGCGGGTCGACCGCCCGGGCCTGCTTCGGCACCCGCCACCGGACCCGGTCCAGCGGGTTGCTGCCCAGCTCTCCCTGCTCCATCGCGTAGAACAAGGCATTGACCAGGATCCTGCGCTTGCGCCCGGACGTACACGGAGCCGCCGGCTTGCCGTCACGCTTCACCGACAGCGCCTCCAGCACCGCCCGAGCCACGGCCGGGTCGTGCAGGTCGATCAGCGGCCGGGACGCCTTGGTTACCCACTCGAGCACCAGTTGGTCCTGCGGGGGGTATCTCCCGCGCCTCCGGCCCCGGCACCACGAACGCCCACGACCGCAGTGCCCGGTGCAGCACCGGGCGCTGGGCCGTCCGAGCATCTCCCACAGCATCGCCCGCGTCACCAGAGTCAGCGCCTCGCTCGTCCCGTTCCGCGTCGCCGCACGCCCCACCCAGTGATCCCGGGCATACCCGGTAGCGAACGAGCACCAGGACAGCTCCGACGGGCCACGCGGCCCGTACGCGCCCTGCCCTGCCGGCAGCAGACTAGCCCGCAACGCACGAGCCAGTTCAGCCCCGAGCTCCCCCGCCACCTTCACCATCCCCGACCCCGCCCACCGGGCCGGCGTGCCGAACCGCCCGCTCCCGACACCTACCCACCCCGATGACCCCACCTGACTCCACAAGCCCGCCCTGCACCACGCGACCTGCCCTCCCCATCCGGAGAACGGAAACCGCCCACACTCCGCCCATGCACCACAAGCATCGGCAGGAGGCACACTCACCTCACCGGCTCCTCGGCTCGGACGGCACACCATTCAGTTACGCCGCTCTCTGCGCCCCTCCTCCTTCACCCGAACGGGTGATACGGCATCCGAACGCCGCCACGGTGCGAGGCCGAGATGCTTGTCTGTTACGGATTGGCCGGAGCGGGCCGTCAAACAGGACCAAGCGCGACGACGGCAACGACAGCCAGCCCAAATCGGAGGACAGGGACGAAAGCATGGAAGCGGGGACATTGGCGCGGCATGGGTTATTTGTGGGCTGCGACGGTTGACGACCCGTCAGATAACGCGCTGACCTGGGACGACTTTTCCAAAGCCCGCGTCCTCCGGAGCCGTCTCTCTTCTTGCCCTCGCTGACAGCCCGTCCCAGGCGGTCGGACATCCGACCGTCCCAAATACGTCCCACGGGTGGCCCACGATTAACGCAAGGCAGTGCATTAGTGCAGGTCAGCGCCATAGAGGATGGGACACGCCGGGTGTCTTCTAAGCGCTTGGCCGCAGGTTCGAGTCCTGCCGGGGGCACACTCGCCCACAGCCCGCCGATGATCGGCCCGACAGGATCATCGCAGGTCAACATGATCTTAGCGGTGGGCCCGTAGTAGGAAGGTAAGGGCTGGCGGCCCTGTGCCCGCCGGACCCGGTGCCCCGGGGGTGCTGGCTGGAACCGGCCGTCCATGATCGGCGGCCGCGCTGCTGCCCGCCCCGTTCACCCGCTCGTCAGCCGCGTCGAAGGGCCGCGGCGAGGTCGTCGATGTGGTGGGAGACCGGGCCGAGGCTGAGCAGGCCGCTGCCCGCCCCGGCCAGTTCCCCGGCGGCCGGGGAGAGTTCACTCAGCGCGCGTCGCGTCGCCTCCCGGTCGCCGACGGCGACGGCCGCCCGTCCGATCAGGCACCACAGGGCTTCGAAGAGCAGGTCGCGGGGCGGATCGGGCACCTTCCGCAGGGCCGCCGCGGCCGCACCGCGGCGGCCCCGGGCGAGGAGCAGCAGCGGACGGACCCACGGCTCGTAGGGACCCCAATCGGCGTGCTCGTCGGGCCGGACGGGCCGCCCGTCCCGCAGCCGCAGGCACAGCAAGGCGAGCTGCGGCAGGCCGCGCTCCAGGCCGGGCATGCCGGCCCCGTCGAGGCGTGCGGCGGCGTCCCGGTAGGCCGCCTCCGTCTCGGCTGGGGCCGCCCGTTCCTTCTCGGCCCGTCGCAGCGCGCGGTACCACTGGGTGAACACGCCGACCAGCGGCAGGTCGTGACGCCCGGCCAACGCGTCCGCGGCAGCCGCGTGCCGGTCGGCCGCGGCGAAGTCCGCGAGTGCGGCGCGCGCCTGCAGCCGGATGAGATGTCCGAGGACCTCGAAGGTGACCAGGCCGTGCCGGGCGGACAGAGCGACCAGTTCGGCGCCGATCGCGTCCCGGCGGGGGGCCAGGCCGGCGCGCTGAAAGGTCTGCATGAACACGCCGTTGAGGGCGAAGGCCAGCAGCGTGGGATCGTCCAGCCCGCGGGCGATCCGCTCCGCCTGCTCGGCGGCCTGGGGTCCGCGCGCGGAGCGGGTGCCACGCGACTCCACGGCGACGGTGGCCAGCAGGCGCGCCCGCAGCGCCGGGGGCGTATCCGGCGGCAGGGCCGCCAGCGTGCGCTCGGCGGCCGCCACCACCCGGGCCGCCTGCCGCGGATCGTCGACGCGGGTCCAGATCGCCGGTACGTCGTAGGCGCCGATCACCCGTGCGGTCAGCTCGGCGTCGCCCAACTCTTCCGCCGCCGCGACGGCTGCCACGCGGTGCTGCCGGGCCGCCAGGAGTCCCTCGCCACCGGTCAGCGCCAGATTGCGCAGCAGACCCACGGTCGCCTGCAGGCGGGCCGGGGACCCCGACGCCACGCTGCGGTCATAGGCGGCAGCCGCCTGCGCCCACACCCGTCCGGTCGGACCGCCCGGACCGGGTCCGGAACCGCCGGTGTCGCCGGGGTCGAGGGGGTCGAGCCGATCCATGGGGTCAGGGAGGTCCAGGTGTGCGGCCTGGTCGAGAATGTCCGCCTCCAGCCGACGCAGTCCGGGTCCGGGATCCACCCCCAGCTGCTCGACCAGCAGTACGTGTGCCCGGCGCAGTACCGCGAGCGCATCACCCTGCCGGCCGGCCCGGTACAGGGCGAGGGTCAGCAGCCGCCAGGCGTCCTCCCGCCAGGGGTGCTCGGCCACATGCGCGTCCAGATCCGGCACCGCCCGCGCGGCCAGCCCCAGCGCCAGGCGGGCCTCGGCCTGCCGCTCGACGGCGTACAACCGGAGCTCGGCCAGGCGGGAGCGCTCCGACCGGGCCCAGGCGGCATCGGCGAACTCGGCGTAGGCAGGTCCGCGCCACCACCCCAGTGCCGCCTCCAGCGAGGCGAGGACCTGCTCCGGGGCCAGCGTCGCCGCCGCGGCCACCGCCCGCTCGAAGCGCCAGCCGTCCACCGCGTCCGGCTCGGCGCGCAGGGCGTATCCCGGCCCTTCGGTGACCAGTAGGCGGGCCGGCGCCCGGGGCGGTCGCCGCGGCTCCAACGCGCGGCGCAGCGAGGCCACGAAGGTGCGGACCGCCCCCACCGCGCCCGGCGGCGGATCCTCCGGCCACAGATCCTCGACCAGACGGGTGACAGGGACGACGCGGCGGTGGGCGACGACCAGCCGGGCCAGCACCGCGCGGTGCCGCGGCCCCTTCAGGGCGATCGCGTCACCGGCCTCGTCCCAGGCCGCCACCGGCCCCAGCACCCCGAACGCGACGCGCACCCCGCGACCTTCCCTCCGCCCGTTGATCGGCTTTCCCAGCTTGCTGTCGATGACCGAGCCTCCCGGGCCCTTCCGGCGTGTCCGGCCCTCCCGGCTCCTCCGGCCGTCGGGATCCGCTTTCCGGGCCTCCCCCGGCCACGCTATAGCGCCGCGACCCGGCGCTCACCCGATGCTCATCCGTGCCCGGCAGGCTCGAAGTACCTGGTCATCCACGCGAAGGACACGACATCATGACGCCTGTCATCCCCGGCTTCGACTACCGGCGCGTTCCCGTCGCCGACGGCGTGTCGCTCACCGCGGCCGTCGCGGGTACCGGCAGTCCGATCGTGCTGCTGCACGGCTTCCCGCAGACCCACCTGATGTGGCGGCACGTCGCCACCGACCTCGCCGCCGACCACACCGTGATCTGCCCCGACCTGCGGGGCTACGGCGCCAGCGACAAACCCGCCGAGACCGACGGCGGCATGTACGCCAAGCGGACCATGGCCGCCGACGTCGTGGCGCTGGCCCGCGGGCTGGGGCACGACCGCTTCGCGCTGGCCGGACACGACCGCGGCGCCCTCGTCGCCTTGCGGGCCGGGCTCGACCACCCCGCGGTGATCACGCGGCTGGCCTGCCTCGACGTGCTGCCGACCCTGGACATGTGGGAGGTGATGCACGGCGTCACCGCCGCCGTCGGCTTCCACCTCTACCTGATGGCGCAGCCCCCCGGCTTGCCCGAGCGCATGATCGCCGCCGACCCGGACGCCTTCTTCGGCCACTTCCTGGACCTGTGGACGAACGACCCGCAGGCGATCCCCGCCGACATCCGCCTCGCCTATCTGGACGCCTGCCGCGGCGCCGTCCCGTCGATCGTCGCCGACTACCGGGCGTCCGCCGGCATCGACATCGACCACGACCGGGCCGACCGCGCTGCCGACCGCCGGCTGCGGATGCCCGTCACCGTGCTCCAGCAGGACTGGGGCGCCGCCCTGGGGTTCGACGCCGCGGCGCTGTGGCGCCGTTGGGCGCCCGATCTGCGGCACGCCACGGTCACGTGCGGCCACTTCATGGCCGAGGAAGCCCCGGCCGATGTGGCCAAGGAACTGCGCGACCTGCTCGCCCGCTGAACACGGGTTGCCGGGCCAGGTGAGAGCCGCGGTGGGCCGGGGAACCGGAACGCCGGGCCGGTGACCGCGCCGGGAATCAGCCCGTGCGTCGGCCCCGCCCGGCCCGGCACAACCCACGGGCGTCCGCCGTCGGGCGCCCGTGGGCCGCAGGCCGCGTCGTCAACGCGTGAACACTCCGTAGGAGAAGCCGTCGGCCGTCATCTCGTCACCGTCCACGGTGACGCCCCGCACCTCCAGCGGACGCAGCGCGTCCGCGCCCTTCAGAGTGAACCGGGCCGGCGCGCGGCGAGGGTTGATGATGATCAGATGATCGTCGCCCCGCCGGTAGACGAGCGGATACGTCTCGTTCAGCACCTCGACGGACCCGGTGCTGCCGAGCGCCGGCCGAGCCCTGCGCAGCGCGATGAGGCGCTGGACCTGGTTGAGCAGCGAGCCGGGATCGGCCAGGGAGTCCGCCACGTCGGGCCGGTCGGGCGCCGGGTCGAGCGGCAGGTAGAAGCGGTCCTGGTCCGCGGTGGAGAAGCCGGCCCCCGCGGTGCCGTCCCACTGCATCGGCGTACGCGAACCCTGGCGGCGCTGGCCGTCGTCGAGGTCGGCGCCTTCCACATCCGGCGTGTCGGGGACGTAGCGCATGCCGATCTCGTCGCCGAAGTAAATGGTCGGCAAGGTGGGCCAGGTCATCAGGAACGCGAAGACGGGAGCGGTCATCTCCCGGGTACGGGTGCCGACCGCCAGCCGGGAGAAGTCGTGGTTGGCGGTGGGCAGCGCGACATGGCCCACGCCGCCGATCGCGCCGGTGGCCCGCTCCCAGGCGTCGAGGAAGGGCCGCATGGAGCCCTCGCCCTCGGGGGCGAAGAAGCAGGGATCGGTGTTCCAGCGGAAGCTGTGGCTCCCCTGGCTGTTGCCCCACAGGGAGCGCAGCGCGTCCCCGACGAAATGCAGGAAGAAATCGGCGTGGAAGCCGGCCGGCACCGACACGCCCGGATCGCCCCACTCGGCTATCAGCGCCCGGTCCGGGTACTCGCGGTCGATCCACTGGCGTATGCCGGTCCACAGCCGGCCGGTCTCGACCATCCCCGGGTCGTCCTTGACCAGCGAGAACGCCATGTCCACCCGGAATCCGGCCACGCCCTGGTCGAACCAGTACGCCATGATCTCGCGCAGCGCGGCCCGGTTGGCCCGCGGCCCGGGGGCGTCGACCGGCTGCCGCCAGGGTTCGGCCGGGTCCATCCGGGCGTAGCCGAAGTTGAGGGCGGGCTGCACCGGATAGAAGTTGGCCAGGTAGTAGCCGTCACGGGCGCCGGGCGCCGGGATCCAGCGGCTGACCGGGCTGCCGACCCGGTCGGACCAGATGTAGCGGTGGTCGTCGGGGTCGGCCGCGGACCTGCGGAACCATTCGTGCCGGTGGGAGGTGTGACCCGGCACCAGGTCGAGCATGACCCGGATGCCGCGGTCGCGCGCGGCGTCGACGACCCGCCGCAGGTCGTCGTTGGTGCCGTAGCGCGGGGCGACGGTGAAGTAGTCGGAGACGTCGTAGCCGGCGTCGGCGAACGGGGAGGTGAAGCAGGGGCTGAACCAGACCACATCCACGCCGAGCCAGGCGAGGTAGTCCAAGTGCCGCAGCACGCCGGGGAAGTCGCCGATCCCGTCGCCGTCGGAGTCGGCGAAGGACTGCGGATAGATCTGGTAGAGGACGGCGCCGGACAGCCAGTCGGGAGTCGTCTCGGGTGCGGAAGGAGCGGTCAAGAACGTCTCTTTTCTCAGAGCTGTGCGCGGGGTCCGGGCCGTCTCCTACCCCGTCGGCGCCTGGTCGGTCACTGCGGCGTGACGTAGGCGCCGGAGATGCCGCCGTCCACCAGGAACTGCGAGGCGGTCATGAAGGAGGAGTCGTCGCTGGCGAGGAAGGCCACCGCGGCGGCGATCTCCTCGGGCTCGGCGAAGCGGCCCAGCGGGATGTGGACCAGGCGGCGGGCGGCGCGCTCGGGGTCCTTGGCGAACAGTTCGCGGAGCAGCGGGGTGTTGACCGGTCCGGGGCACAGGGCGTTGACCCGGATGCCCTCGCGGGCGAACTGCACGCCCAGTTCGCGGGACATCGCCAGGACGCCGCCCTTGGATGCGGTGTAGGAGATCTGCGAGGTCGCCGCGCCCATCACCGCCACGAAGGACGCGGTGTTGATGACCGAGCCCTTGCCCTGCCGGCGCATCTGCGTGATGGCGTACTTGCAGCAGAGGTACACCGAGGTCAGATTGACCTCCTGGACGCGGCGCCACGCCTCCAGACCGGTGGTGAGGATGGAATCGTCCTCCGGCGGCGAGATGCCCGCGTTGTTGAAGGCGATGTCCACGCTGCCGTACGCCGCCACGGCTGCCTCGTACAGGGCGGCCACCTCGGCCTCGACGGACACGTCGGCCCGTACGAACAGCCCGCCGACCTCCTCGGCGGCGGACCGGCCGGCCCGCTCGTCGATATCGGCGCAGACCACCTTGGCGCCTTCGGCCGCCATCCGGCGGGCCGATGCCAAGCCGATACCACTGCCGGCGCCGGTGATGACGGCGACCCGGTCCTGAAGTCGTTCGGACATGTCGTGCTCCTCCAACGGATGCGGTGGGAAGGGTGGGTACGGGTTCGGCAGCGGTTCGGTGGGTGGTTCGGTGGGTGGTTCGTTGGCGGTTCGGGCGGGCCGGGGTTTCGATCAGTCGGTGGCGATGAACACGTTCTTGACCTCGGTGAAAGAGTCCAATGCGTCCGGGCCCAGCTCCCGTCCCAGGCCGGACTGCTTGAAACCACCGAAAGGAGTGGAGTAGCGGACCGACGAGTGCGAGTTGACCGAAAGATTGCCGCTGTCCACAGCGCGGGCGACACGCAGAGCCCGGCCCAGGTTCTGCGTCCAGATCGAGCCGGACAAGCCGTAGGACGTGTCATTGGCGATCCGGATCGCCTCCGCCTCGTCCTCGAACGGCACCACCGTCACCACCGGGCCGAAGATCTCCTCACGGAAGGCCGGGGCGTCCACCGCGACCGGGGCCAGCACGGTCGGCGGGAAGAAGAAGCCCGGTCCCTCGGGGGCGCTGCCCCGGAAGGCGACCGGGGCGTCGTCGGGGACGTAGGCGGCGACTTTCGCCCGGTGCGCGGCGGAGATCAGCGGGCCCATGTCGGTGTCCGGGTCCTGCGGATCGCCGACCCGCCAGGCCCGGACGGCCGGTTCGAGCAACTCCATGAAGCGGTCCAGGATCCGCCGCTCGACCAGGATCCGGGTCCGGGCGCAGCAGTCCTGCCCCGCGTTGTCGAAGACCGATCCGGGTGCGGACGCGGCGGCCCGCTCCACGTCGGCGTCGGCGAAGACGATGTTGGCGGACTTTCCGCCCAGCTCGAGCGTGATCGGTTTCACCTGGGCGGCGCACCCGGCCATGATCTGCCGGCCGACCTGCGTGGAGCCGGTGAACACCACCTTGCCGACCAGCGGATTGTCCACGAATCGCCGGCCGACGACCGGCCCGGCGCCGGGCAGGATCTGCAGCACGCCGTCCGGGATGCCGGCCTGCAGCGCCAGCTCGCCCAGCCGCAGCGCGGTCAGCGGAGTGAGTTCGGCCGGTTTGACCAGCACGGTGTTGCCGGCCGCCAGTGCCGGGGCGATCGACCAGCCGGCAATGGGCATCGGGAAGTTCCACGGCACGATCACCCCGACCACGCCCAACGGCTCGCGGAAGGTGATGTCGATTCCGCCCGCCACCGGGATCTGCCGCCCGAACAACCGCTCCGGCGCGGCCGAGAAGTACTCCAGCACGTCCCGGACGTTCCCGGCCTCCCAGCGCGCGTTGGCGATGGTGTGGCCGGCGTTGCGCACCTCGATCCGGGCCAGGTTCTCCAGGTCGGCGTCGACCGCGGCGGCGAACGCCCGCAGCAGCCGGGCCCGGTCGGCCGGCGCGAGCGCCCGCCAGGCCGGAGATGCCTGCGCCGCCCGGGCGATCGCGGCGTCGGCCTGGCGTGCGTCCAGCATCGCGACCTCGTCGATGACGCCCCCGGTCGTGGGATCGACGACCTCGTACACGTCTGCGCTCATGGGTGTCCTCGCCGTTCAGGGGATCCGGGACCGGGCTGTTCCCCATGGTGGCGCAGAAGCCGATCTTCGCGCGGCGGAAAGCGGGCGACGGCGAGGACGGATTCGTCGCGGGTGCCGGGCTCACCCCGAGCGGCACCGGCAGCCGGGCGCGGGACGGGCTGACGGCGGCTGGTGGAGCGGCACGGCGGCGGTCGGATGCTGACGAGGATTCCGGACGAGGATTCGGGACGAGGATTCGGGACGAGGATTCGGGACGAGGACTGTCCCGGTGCCGGGTCAAAAAATATGCCGTGGCGCGGTGCAGAGAAAGGACAGGAGGCGACGGGGCGGTAATTCCGGCGGCTGTGGATTACCGGCCCCCTCGCGCTTTTCGGTGGGCCCGAAGAAATCCTCGCGGATCCACCGGACTCGCCGTACCGCCGAATGGGTGGCAATTCTTACGGACCCCGGACGCCTCGGCATTTCGCGGCCTTTGCACCTTTGGCGCTCGGCCTGCCGGGCTAGCGTGAGGACGGGTCAACACATGGTTGCTGGTGCGTCAACTCCCTTCGCACATAGGGATGTTGAAGCCTCTCATCGGCCTGCCCGCAGGCCGCCCCCCACCCTTCCCACGAGGAGTCCCCGATCATGCCTTCCCCCAGCAAAACCTCAACGCCCCAGGGCCGCGCGGCCCGTGCCACCCGTACCGCCCGCACCATCCGTACCGCCCGCACCGCCCGCACCGCCCGCACCGCGGCCATCGGCGCTGTCGCCCTGTCGGCAGCCGCCGTCCTCGCCGCCGCGGCCCCGAGCGCCTCCGCCGCGCCCCAGCGTCAACACGAAGCGTCGACTGGGGTGTTCGTGCAGAGCGACAACACCGCCGCCAACACCGTCGTGGCCTACCACCGCTCCCCCGACGGCTCCCTGCAGCAGCGCGGGGTGTATGCCACCGGTGGCCGCGGCGGCATGCTGGACGGATCCGTGGTGGATCACCTGGCGTCGGAAGGTTCGCTCGCCTACGACCGGCCCCACCAGCTGCTCTACGCCGTGAATGCGGGCAGCGACACCCTCAGCGTCTTCGCCGTGCACGGCGACCGGCTGCGGCGCCTCCAGGTCATCTCCTCCGGGGGCGACTTCCCCGTGAGCATCGGCGTCCACGGCGACCTGGTGTACGTCGCCAACGCCCTCGGCGGTGGTTCGATCCAGGGCTTCCAGCGGATCGGCGACCGGCTGCTGCGGGTGCCGTCCTGGCACCGCGGACTCGGCCTGGATCCCTCCGCCGCGCCGCAGTTCACCCACACGCCCGGCCAGATCGCCTTCACCCCCGACGGCTCGGCCCTGGTCGTCACCACCAAGGCCGCGGCCAACAGCATCGATGTCTTCCCGCTGAGCATCTTCGGCGCCCCGGCCCCGCGTCCGGTGGTCACCGCGGCGCCGGACGCGGTCCCCTTCGGCTTCGCCTTCGATTCCGCGGGCCGGCTCCAGGTGACCGAGGCCGGGCCGAACGCGGTGGCCAGCTTCGCCCTCGGGCGGGACGGCCGCCTGACCGGGCTCGGCGCGACGGCCACTGGCCAGCAGGCGACTTGCTGGGTGGTCGCCACCGGCAAGGATCTCTACGTCTCCAACGCGGGCAGCGGCACCCTGTCCGACTACGCGGTCGCCCCGCACGGCGCTCTCACCCCGCTCGGAACGACGGCCACCGACGGCGGGACAGTGGACGCGGCGGCCTCCTCCGACGGCGCCTTCCTGTACGCGCAGACCGGCGCGACCGGCACGGTGGACGAGTTCCGGGTGGGCCACGGCGGCTCATTGACGCCGATCGGGTCAGTGGCCGTGCCCGGGGGCATCGGCGGCGAGGGCATCGCGGCCGGGTGATCGAATCGAGCGGATGAACCCATCGCTCCTCATACCACCCTTTCATCCTCAGTATTCCCACGGATCGCACCCGCCCGACCTCTGCACAGGCGGGCGGGCGCGGAACGTTTCACGGAAGTCTTCGAGTTGAAAGGAGTGCTGTGAGAAGGTGTGCGCTTGAGCCACCCTCCGGAGGGCTGGTTATTCGGATCGACCGGCTGCCGGAATCGTGATCGCCGCCAAGGGCCGTGCGGCGTTCATGTGGCCAATCAAGGCGAGCGAGCGATACGAGGATCGTCACGTATGGATTCCACCCTCCCCGGAGCCGCGCCGGCAGCGAAATCGGCGCCCTCCTTGGCATCCGCACCCACCCCTGCACCCCCACCCCCACCTGCAGCCCGACCTGTGGCCGCGGCCGCACCCGCGGCCTCCGCCGCGCGGCGCCGCAGACGGCTGACCGCCCGAATAAAGGACGGTCTGCGCGATCTGAGCGTCCAACTCTCCCTGCTCACCCATCAGGTGGGCACGCATCTCGACATCCGGCACGCCGATCTGGAGTGCCTGGACCTGGTCAGCCGTTACGGTCCGATCGGTCCGACCGCGCTGGCGAAGCGCGCCGGACTGCACCCGGCCACCCTCACCGGCGTCCTGGACCGGCTCGAACGCGGCGGCTGGGTGGTCCGCACTCCCAATCCGAGTGACCGGCGGGCCATCCTGGTCCGGATCGTCAAGGAGAAGGAAGCCGAGGTCCTCTTTCTCTTCTCCGGGCTCAACCGGGCCATGGACCAGGTCTGCTCCGAGTACGAGGACGCCGACCTGGTCATGATCGCCGACTTCCTGCTGCGGACCGCCCGGGCCGCCCGCGTCGCGACCGACGATCTCGCCGGCGATTGAGCGGCCTGCCGCCTCCGGAGCGCCGCCCGCGCACCACGCCCTCCGGACCCCGGGTCCCGCACGCCCCCGGTCCGGAGCCGGCTCGAACTCCTTGTACATTTATGCTCGTTCCACGCTCGTTTCGAGCAGGTTCAATCATCTACACTGACGACAGCAGCAGCGCGACGTCCGCCTGCCGCACCTTGGCCGCCCCTTCGTGAGGAGCACCGATGTCCGCGTCGTCCCTGACCACCACCGAGATCGCCACCCAGCCGGAGTGCTGGCAGCGCGCGGTCGAACTCGCCGCCGCGGAAAGCGGGAAGCTGCCGCGGCCCGGCGAGCGCGTCGCGGTGATCGGCTGCGGCACCTCGTGGTTCATGGCCCAGTCCTACGCGTCGCTGCGCGAGCAGAGCGGGCAGGGCGAGACGGACGCCTTCGCGGCCTCGGAATTCCCCTTCGGCCGCCGCTACGACCGGGTGCTGGCCATCACCCGCTCCGGCACCACCACCGAGGTACTGCGGGCCTGCGAACGGCTGCGCGGCTCGATCCCGGTCACCGCCGTGACCGCCGACCCGGGCACCCCGGTGATGACCGCCGCCGATCAGGTCGTGGTCCTCGATTTCGCCGACGAGCAGTCCGTCGTCCAGACCCGGTTCGCCACCACGGTGCTGGCGTTGCTGCGTGCCCACCTCGGCGAGGACCTGACCTCGGCGATCGCGGACGCCCGGGCGGCGGTCAAGGACGAGCTGCCCGCCGGGCTGACGGAAGCCGAGCAGTTCACCTTCCTCGGCACCGGCTGGACCTACGGTCTCGCCCAGGAGGCGGCCCTCAAGATGCGCGAGGCGGCCGGCGCCTGGACCGAGTCCTACCCGGCGATGGAATACCGCCACGGCCCGATCAGCATCACCGGCCCCGGCCGCGCCGTCTGGTCCTTCGGCCCGCTCCCCGACGGCCTGGCCGACAACGTGGCCGGCGTCGGCGGACGGCTCCAGGCCCGACCGGCCACCGACCCGCTCGCCGACCTCATCCGGGCCCAGCGCCTGGCGGTCGCCATCGCCGAGGCCAGGGGATTCGACCCGGACCAGCCCCGGAACCTGACCCGGTCCGTCATCCTCCCCTGACCGGGCCCCCAACCCTTCAGCCCACCCCCTCAGCCCCTCCACCAGCCGCCCGATCCGCCCGATCCGCCCGCCGCCCGCATCGCCCGAGGGATCCGCCGCATGCCCGCCGCCACCACCGCCGAACTCGTCCTCGCCGCCCGCGCCTCGGGTCGCGGTGTCGCCGCCTTCAACGTCATCACGCTGGAGCACGCGGAGGCGATCACGGCCGCCGCCGAGCAGACCGGCCTGCCGGTCATCCTGCAGATCAGCGAGAACGCGGTGAAGTTCCACGGCGGCCGTGCCGAACCCGTCATCGCGGCCACCGCCCTGGTCGCCCGTTCCGCGTCGGTCCCGGTCGCCCTGCACCTGGACCACATCCAGGACGAGGAGCTGCTGCGGGCGGGGATCGCGGCCGGCGTGACCTCGGTGATGTTCGACGCCTCCACGCTGCGCTACGAGGAGAACGTCCGTGCCACCGGGCGCATCACCGCCTGGGCCCACGACAACGGGGTCTGGGTCGAGGCGGAGCTCGGCGAGGTCGGCGGGAAGGACGGCGCCCACGCCCCTGGGGTGCGCACCGACCCCGACCAGGCCGCCGCCTTCACCGCCGCCACGGGTGTCGACGCCCTGGCCGTCGCGGTGGGCAGCTCCCACGCGATGACCGAGCGCACCGCCGGCCTCGACCACGAGCTGATCGCCCGGCTCCGGGGCGCCGTCGACGTACCCCTGGTGCTGCACGGCTCGTCCGGCGTGCCGGACAACGAGCTCCGGCTCGCCGTGGCGGCCGGCATGACGAAGATCAACATCGGCACCGCGCTCAACATCGCCTTCACCGGGGCCGTCCGCGACCACCTCGGCGCCCACCCTTCAGCGGTCGACCCCCGTCGCTATCTCCGCCCGGCCCGGGACGCGATGTCCGCCACGGCCGCGCACCTGCTGCGGGTGGTCTCCGGCTGAGCTCGCCACCGCCCCGGATGCCGTCACCCCCGGATCCGCCCCCGGGCGAACCGCTCCTGCCCCTCGGCAAGGGACACGATCGGCTCCGGGTAGTCGTAGCGGGCCCGCTCCTGACCGCTCAGCTTCCACGGCTGATGGATCCGGCGCGCGTCCAAGCCGGCCAGTTCCGGCACCCATCGCCTGACGTAATCCCCCTCCGGGTCGAAACGGATCCCCTGCCGCACGGGATTGAGCACCCGGTTGGGCCGGGTGTCCGTGCCGGTGCCCGCCGCCCACTGCCAGTTCAGCTGATTGTTCACCAGATCCCCGTCCACCAGCAGGTCGAGGAAGTGCCGAGCGCCGATCCGCCAGTCGACGTACAGCGTCTTCGTCAGAAAGCTCGCCGCGAGCAGCCGGCCCCGGTTGTGCATCCATCCCTCGTGCCGCAACTGCCGCATCGCCGCGTCCACCACGGGGTAACCGGTGCGTCCCTCTTTCCACGCGGCCACCTCCTCGGGGTCGTCGTGCCATCGGTCCCTCCTCGGCCGGTAGTCGTGCCACGCCGCCGCCGGGCGGGCGGCCAGGACCTGGTGATGGAAGTCCCTCCAGGCCAACTGCCGGACGAAATCGGCCGCCCCGGACCCTTCCTCGGACCTGCCACCGCCGCGCGCGCCGGACTCCCCTGCCCCGTGGACGAGTTCGGTCGCCGACAGGCAGCCGAAGTGCAGGTAGGGCGACAGGCGAGAGGTGACATCACCCGCCAAGTCGTCGTGCCGCTCCCCGTACTCGGCGATCCGGTCCCGCCGCCAGCCGGCCCACAGCCGGCGCCCCGCCTTCTCCCCGCCCCGGGCCAGGCTCGGGGACGGCTCACCGCCCTGCCGGCCGATCAGGTCCTCCGCCGACGGCAGCGGGAGCGGGCGCACCGCCTCGGGCACCGTCACCCGGCGCGGCGCCGCCAGTGGGGTGCGAACCCGTTCCTCCTGCCACCGCCGCCAGTACGGGGTGAACACCGCGAAGTGGTCCCGGCCCGTCGGGACGATCGCACCGGGCGGCACCACCGTGAGCACCCCGTCGTGCACGGTCAGCGCGCAGCGGAGCCGGGCCAGCTCCGCTCGGAGCCGCTGCTCGCGCCCGGTCGCGTAGCGGCTCACCCCGCCGGCGATGTGCACCTCGCCGGCGCCCGTCTCCCGCACCACCGCGCAGACCTGCTCGACCGGATCGCCCCGTCGTACCACGAGGCGGCCGCCGCGCGCCCGCAGCCCCTCGTCCAGGTCCGCCAGGCACTCGGCGAGGAAGGCCGCCCTGTTCGGCGCGACGAATCCGGCGCGGGCGATGGCCGGATCCACGACGAAGAGCGGCACCACCCGGTCGGCTGCGGCGGCTCGGGCCAGCACCGGATTGTCGTGCAACCGGAGGTCCGCCGTGAACAGGGCGACGGACACGGACTCACTCATGGGCGGCGGGGGTTGTCGTGGTTGCTGCGCTCGTCATGTGTTCGAAGTCTGCCGCAGAACAGCGTTGCTAAAACGGCGGAACACGTTCAATTCCCCGAAAGAGTGATCGAAGTGCCGATCTCCGGTCAAAGTTACCTGTTCGCCACTTTGTCACCGTTACGCGGGTTCCATGTCACAGAAGATCAACAGACCCATGCGGCGATCTTCAGCCGTCGTTGACCGGACGTAGGTACCGACCGACATCCCTACCGCATGGAGGTGCATCATGAGCGACCGGACTTTGTGGTCGTACGCGGACATCGCCGCGCACATCCGCGTACAGGTCGACACCGTGCGCTCTTATCGCAAGCACGGGCACCTGCCCGAGCCCGATGTCGTGGAGGGCGGCAAACCGTTCTGGTACGCCGACACCATTCGGGCCTGGAGCGCCCGGCGGCCCGGAAACCGGGGCCGCCGGGACGCCGACTGATCCCGGCACCACGGCTGGCGGCAGGCCGCCCGGGGCCTCGCCGCTCCTCGGAGCGCGGGGCCCCGCCCTGTCCCGAGCCGCGCCGCCGCCCCCGGCAGCACAAAACCCCCGAAGCCGACAAGGCCCAGGGGTCCGGAATACGGTCCGGCCGGTGACCGAGCTCCGCGCAGCTACTTGCCGCGCCCGGCCGCCCCGCAACGGGAACGGCGGCTGCCTCGCTGGCCGACCGGGTCGCCCGCCTCGACCGCGTCCCCCGGCTCGGCATCTTGCGGGGAATCAGCGGGCGGCCCGGTCTTCGGACCGCCCTCGGCAAGGCCGCGCATCGCGGGCACAGCGACCGTCGAAGCGATGGAGGCTCCCGAGGTGCTCCGGACCGGTGCCATCGCCGCGCGCTGCCCGGCGAGCGAAGCCGCCACGACCGCCGACGGCCGGGCGAATGCCCCGGGCCCTCGGGTGCTGCGGCCTTCCCGGGTGCGGGAGATCCACTGCGCCAGCATCCCGATGGCGGCCACCACGGCCGATATGCCGACACCAAGGGTGAGCGCGAAGAAACTGTTCGAAGCCGCACGTCCGCTGAAGTATCCCGCGCCGACGGAGTACGAGGCCCAGATGACCTCCGCCCCACCGGCGCCGATGGCGTAGCGGCGCGCCGGGTACCGCACGACTCCGGCCGCGAGGCCGCCGATCACCCTGCCGCTGGGCAGGAACCGGATTCCCATCACGAAGGGCACTCCGTAGCGCTCTATGCGAAGAGCCGCCCAGTTCAGCAGTGCCGTCTGACGCGGGCGGCGCTGGATGCGGCGCAGCACCCTGCCGCTCACCGCGTGCCCCGCCCGGTGGATCAGCAAATCGCCCATCAGGGCACTGCCGGCCACCACCAGCAGGACGAGCGCGAGATTCAGCCGCCCTTCGGCCGCCATCACCCCGCCGGTGACAAGCAGCACGGCGTTGGGTACGAGCGGCGGGGCCGTCGTCGCGGCCAGCAGCGCGTACGCCCAGACGACATGTCCACCCCGTAGGTACTCGGCGAGTCCAGAGGTGAAATCCAGTGACGACACCTTTAGACCAACGTGCGCCTCGCCACTCCTCTTCCCGCCGACGCCGACATTCGTGGCGCGTTTTGCCCGCCGGGTGACTCGGCGCCCGAGCGGCCGGGCAGCTCAGCGGCCGAGCAGCTCGCCGCCGTTGCACTGCAGGATCTCGCCGGTGATGAAGCCCGCCTCGGGCGAGGCGAGAAAGAGCACGGCCGCGGCCACATCCGCCGGTCGCCCGACCCGCCCCACCAGGGTGCGGCCGGCCCGGCGCGTCAGTTCGGCCTCATTCAGGCGCGAACCGAAGAACTCGGTGCCCGCGACGGTGCCCGGCGCCACGATGTTGCAGGTCACGCCCTGAGGGCCGAGCTGGGCGGCGAGCGAGTGGTTCCAGGCGTGCAGGGCGGCCTTGGACGCCCCGTAGGAGCCGCCGCCCCGCAGCGCCGCCACCGAGGTCACGGTGACCACTCGGCCGCCGTCGGTGGTGAAGCGGTCCCGGAGCGACTCGGTCAGCAGTACCGCGGTCAGTACGTTCCGTTCGAAGTCACCGCGCCAGCGGGCCAGCACGCCGTGGGGGCCGGCGCCGACCGCCAGCTCGCGGCTTCCCGCGTTGTTCACCAGCACATCCACCCGGTCGGGGAGCTTCGGCAGTACGGCCTCGACGTCGTCGGGATCGGCGAGATCGCAGACGACGGGGGTGATGTCCAGCCCGCGGGTGACACGCAGATCCTCGGCGGTGGCTCGGAGCACTTCCCGGCGGCGGCCGACGATCGTGACGCGGTGCCCGTCCTCGGCGAACCGGGTGGAGATGGCCAGCCCGATGCCGGTGCCCCCACCGGTGACCACGACGTTGCGGACCGCTGTCCCGTTCTCTGCCATGTGCTCCGCCCCTCGAGAAGAACAGCACGCTACGGGATCGCCCGTCGCCGACCGCGCGCGGGGGGTAGCCTGCGAGAGGGGCGTTTCAATGAAGAGACGTAGATCACAGGGCTTGGAACGTAACCATTACGGTGGTTCGTGGGTCTTATGTCTTGAGCACTGCACTCCCGGCGGAGTCAGTGCGGGGGATGCGGTGCGGGCTGTCTTGGGGGACGGTCCGAGTCGCGTCGCCGGGGCGATGCCCGGGGAGCTTTGAGCGGCCCTCCCGGGTCCTCCGTCCCGGCTGCGACGCTGCCGCCCATAAAACGCCCGGTACGGACCCGTGGGGGGATTCGCGCCGGGAGACGGGAGCGCCCCGTGCCGGACCCGTGGGGGGATCCGTCGCGGGGCGCTCCTTTGCTTCCGTCGAGCCGCTAGGCCCTCGGGTCAGCGGGCTTCGACCGGTACGTAGTCGCGGGTGACGACGCCGGTGTAGATCTGCCGCGGACGGCCGATCCGGGAGCCGGGCTCCTTGATCATCTCGTGCCACTGGGCGATCCAGCCGGGAAGCCGGCCGATCGCGAAGAGCACGGTGAACATGCTGGTCGGGAAGCCCATGGCCCGGTAGATCAGGCCGGTGTAGAAGTCCACGTTCGGGTAGAGCTTGCGCGACACGAAGTAGTCGTCGCTCAGTGCGTGCTCTTCGAGCTTGAGCGCGATGTCGAGCAGTTCGTCGGACTTGCCGAGCGCGGACAGGACGTCGTGCGCCGCCGCCTTGATGATCTGCGCCCGGGGGTCGAAGTTCTTGTAGACACGGTGCCCGAAGCCCATGAGCTTCACACCGTCTTCCTTGTTCTTCACCTTCGCGATGAACGAGTCGACGTCGCCGCCCTCGGCCTGGATGCGCTCGAGCATCTCCAGCACCGACTGGTTGGCGCCCCCGTGCAGCGGGCCCCACAGCGCGCTGATGCCCGCGGAGATCGAGGCGAACTGGTTCGCCTGCGAGGAGCCGACCAGGCGGACCGTCGACGTCGAGCAGTTCTGTTCGTGGTCGGCGTGCAGGATGAACAGCTTGTCCAGTGCGCTGACCACGACCGGGTCCAGCTGGTACTCCTCGGCCGGCACCGAGAAGGTCATCCGCAGGAAGTTCTCGACGTAGCCGAGATCGTTGCGCGGGTAGACCACCGGCTGGCCGACCGACTTCTTGTAGGCGTAGGCCGCGATCGTCGGCAGCTTGGCGAGCAGCCGGATCGTGGACAGGTGGCGCTGCTTCGGGTCGAACGGGTTGTGGCTGTCCTGGTAGAACGTGGACAGCGCGCTGACCACCGACGACAGCATCGCCATCGGATGCGCGTCGCGCGGGAAGCCGTCGTAGAACCGTTTGACGTCCTCGTGCAGCAGGGTGTGCTGAGTGATCTCACCCTTGAACTCGGACAGCTGGTCCACGGTCGGCAGTTCCCCGTTGATCAGCAGGTAGGCGGTCTCCAGGAAGCTCCCGCGCTCGGCGACCTGCTCGATCGGGTAACCCCGATAGCGCAGGATGCCCTGCTCACCGTCCAGGAAGGTGATCGCGGACTTGTAGGCCGCGGTGTTGCCGTACCCGCTGTCCAAAGTGACCAGGCCCGTGTCGGCACGCAGCTTGCCGATGTCGAAGCCCTTGTCGCCGACGGTGCTGTCCACAACCGGGTAGCTGTGTTCGCTGTCCCCGTATCGCAGTACTACAGAGTTGTCGCTCACGTCATTCCCTCACCGACGGTGTTGCCTCTTCTTCGAGGTGCCCTGACTACATCCACTGTCCCCCATTTGACACCGAGGTGTGCACTCGGGGTCGGCCATCAAGCCGAAAAGTGGCACGGAGTGCCTATTCTGCGCCCGGGGAGAGCCGGTGGTCGAGAGCTGTGAAACGTCTTCCGGCGGACACCGTGCGCACCGCCTGCCCGATGGCGCGCCGTGACCCGACCAGCACCACCAGTTTCTTCGCCCTGGTCACAGCCGTGTACAGCAGATTTCGCTGGAGCATCATCCAGGCACCGGTGGTGACGGGGATGACCACGGCCGGGTACTCGCTGCCCTGGGATCGGTGGATGGTCACCGCGTAGGCGTGGGTCAGCTCGTCCAACTCGTCGAAGTCGTAGTCGATCTCCTCGTCCTCGTCGGTGCGCACGGTCAGTTTCTGCTCGTCGGGATCGAGGGCGGTCACCACGCCCACCGTGCCGTTGAAGACGCCGTTGGCGCCTTTGTCATAGTTGTTCCTGATCTGGGTGACTTTGTCGCCCACCCGGAAGGTCCGGCCCCCGACGCGTCGCTCGGGCAGGTCCGGGCGGCCCGGCGTGACGGCCTGTTGGAGCAGACCGTTCAGCACCCCGGCACCGGCCGGGCCGCGGTGCATAGGGGCGAGCACCTGCACGTCCCGCCGCGGGTCGAGGCCGAATTTGGCGGGAATCCGCCGGGCCACCACATCGACGGTGAGCCGGCCGGCCGCCTCGGAGTCCTCCTCGGCGAAGAGGAAGAAATCGGGCAGGCCCTGGGTGACGGGCGGCTCGCCGGCGTTGATCCGGTGCGCGTTGGTCACCACGCCGGACTGCTGCGCCTGGCGGAACACCCGGGTGAGGCGCACCGAGGGCACCGGGCTGCTCGGCGCGAGCAGGTCCCGGAGCACCTCCCCGGCGCCCACGCTCGGCAGTTGGTCCACGTCCCCGACGAACAGCAGGTGGGCGCCGGGCGGCACCGCCTTGACCAGCTTGTTCGCCAGCAGCAGGTCGAGCATCGACGCCTCGTCCACCACCACGAGGTCGGCGTCCAGCGGCCGGTCCTTGTCGTAGGCGGCGTCGCCGCCCGGCTTGAGTTCCAGCAGCCGGTGCACGGTCGAGGCGTCCGCGCCGGTCAGCTCGGCCAGCCGCTTGGCCGCGCGGCCGGTGGGTGCCGCGAGGATCACCTTGGTCTTCTTCGCCAGGGCCAGGGCCACCACCGAGCGGACGGTGAAGGACTTGCCGCAGCCCGGGCCGCCGGTGAGGACCGCGACCTTCTCCGTCAAGGCCAGCCGGACCGCCTGCTGCTGCTCGGGCGCGAGGTCGGTCCCGGTCGTGGTGGTGAGCCAGGCCAGCGCCTTGTCCCAGTCCACGTCCTGGAAGGCGGTCAGCCGGTCCTCCGATCCGCGCAGCAGCCGCAGCAACTGGCCCGCCAGCGATATCTCCGCCCGGTGGAAAGGCACCAGGTAGACGGCTTTCACCGGCTCCCGGTCGCCGTCGGCGGCCGGGACGTCCTCGCGCACCACCCCTTGCTCGTCGGCCAGTTCCCCCAGGCAGTCGATGACCAGGCCGATGTCCACCTGGAGGAGCTTGACCGAGTCGGCGATCAGCCGCTCCTGCGGCAGGAAGCAGTTGCCCTGATCCGTGGCCTGCGACAGGGCGTACTGCAGGCCGGCCTTGACGCGCTCCGGACTGTCGTGCGGTATCCCGACCGCCTGCGCCAGCCGGTCGGCGGTGAGGAAGCCGATGCCCCAGACCTCGGACGCCAGCCGGTACGGCTGGTTCTTCACCACGGAGATCGACGCGTCCCCGTAGCTCTTGTAGATCCGCACCGCGATGGATGTGGAGACGCCCACGCCCTGCAGAAAGACCATCACCTCCTTGATCGCCTTCTGCTCCTCCCAGGCAGCGGCGATCAACTTGGTCCGCTTCGGGCCGAGTCCGGGCACCTCGACCAGGCGCTTGGGCTCGGACTCGATGACCTCCAGGGTGTCGGTGCCGAAATGCTCCACGATGCGCTCGGCGATCCTCGGCCCGATGCCCTTGATCAGGCCCGATCCCAGATAGCGGCGGATGCCCTGGATCGTGGCCGGAAGGACCGTCGTGTAGTTCTCCACGGTGAACTGCTTGCCGTACTGCGGGTGCGAGCCCCAACGGCCGTGCATCCGCAGGGACTCTCCGGGCTGCGCCCCGAGCAGCGCCCCGACCACCGTCAGCAGGTCCGCCGCGCCGCGGCCGGTGTCGACCCGCGCGACGGTGTAGCCGTTGTCCTCGTTGGCGTAGGTGATGCGCTCCAGGACGCCTTCCAGAACGGAAAGGTGCGTCGCGGTCTCCGCCATGTCCGGCCTCCCTTCGGGCTGCGGTGGTGATCTGCTCAGAAGGTACCGCCCGCCGAGGACACTTCGTCGGCCCCGGGGCCCGCCCTGTGGAAAACCCGCGGCCGGGCAAACGAAAGGGGTCCGGCACGAAGCCGGACCCCTTTCGCGTTCCCCCTCTTACCCCCGAAGCCCCCCTCGGGCGTTTCTTCCGTCCTGACTCCCTGAACCCCTCCCGGGAGCCTTGATGCCATGTATGACCGACCACCCCCCACAAGGGTTGTAGTACGACCATCAAATTTCTCAAGATTTTTTCAGCGGACGTGCCGCCGGTACCTTTCGGCGATCTCCGCCAGCACCTCCGCGCCGTCCCGGGCCCACAGCGCCGGGCTGAAGATCTCCACCTCGACGGGGCCGCGGTAGCCGGCCGCGTCCACCTGTTCGCGAAATCCCCGCAGGTCGACGCAGCCGTCGCCGAGCTGCCCGCGTCCGAGCAACACCCCCTCGGGCAGCGGGGTCACCCAGTCGGCGACCTGGAAGCAGGCGATCCGGCCGCCGGTCCCGGCCCGTACGATCTGCGCCGCGGCCGTGTCGTCCCACCACACGTGGTAGGTGTCCACGACGACACCGACCTGCTCCGCGGGAAAGCGCTCCGCGACGTCCAGGGCCTGGCCGAGGGTGGAGACCACGCACCGGTCCGAGGCATACATCGGATGCAGGGGTTCGACGGCGAGCCGCACCCCGCGTTCGGCCGCGTACGGGGCCAGGACGGCGATGGCCCCGGCCACCCGCTCGCGGGCCGCGGCGATGTCGCGGTCCCCCGGCGGCAGGCCGCCCGATACCAGGACCAGGGTTCCGGTCCCCAGGGTCGCCGCCTCGTCGATCGCCCTGCGGTTGTCGTCCAGGGCCGCCGCCCGGTCCCCGGCGTCCGACGCGGTGAAGAAGCCGCCGCGGCACAGGGATGTGACGGTCAGTCCGCTGTCCCGCATCAGCCGCGCGGCGCGCCGGACCCCGTACTCCTGCACCGGCGCCCGCCAGAGCCCGACCTGGGTGATGCCCGCCGCGGTGCAGCCCGCCGCCAGGTCGGGCAGCGACCACTGCTTGATCGTTTCCTGATTGATGCTCAGCCGCGCCAGGGGACCGGGCGCCTTCCCGGAGGTCGCCTTCCCGGGGGTCGCTCCGTCGCTCACGCGTCCACCCCGTGAACTGCGAGCAGGCGCCGCATCCGGTCCTCGGCGAGCGCCGGATCGGGGAAGAGGCCGATGCGGTCGGCCAGTTCGTAGGCTCGTGCCAGGTGCGGCAGCGAGCGGGCCGACTGCAGTCCGCCCAGCATGGTGAAGTGGTCCTGGTGCCCGGCCAGCCAGGCGAGCAGGACGACGCCGGTCTTGTAGAAGCGGGTCGGCGGGCCGAACAGGTGCCGGGACAGTTCCACGGTGGGATCGAGGACACGCCGAAAGCCCGGGATGTCGCCCGTGTCGAGGAGGCTGACAGCCGATGCCGCCAGCGGCGCCAGGGGGTCGAAGATGCCCAGCAGGGCGTGGCTGAAGCCCTGTTCGTCGCCCGCGATCAGCTCCGGGTAGTTGAAGTCGTCGCCCGTGTAGCAGCGCACGCCGTTGGGCAGGCGGCGGCGCAGCGCGACCTCACGGTCCGCGTCCAGCAGCGAGACCTTGACGCCGTCGACCTTCTCGGGATGGGTGGCGATGACGTCGAGAAAGGTCTCGGTCGCCGCGTCCAGGTCGTCCGAGCCCCAATAGCCGGCCAGCGCCGGATCAAACATCGGACCGAGCCAGTGCAGGATCACCCGATCGGAGGACTGCCGCAGCAGCCGCTCGTACACCTCCAGGTAGTCGTCGGGCCCCTTCGCGACGGCCGTCAGGGCGCGGGACGCCATCAGGACCGCCTGGGTGCCGGCCTCCTCGACGACGGCCAGCTGCTCCTCGTAAGCGGCCACGACCTCGCCGAGGCTCGCCGGGCCGGCCAGTTGATCGGTGCCGACGCCGCACACGATGCGCCCGCCGACGGACCGCGCTTCGGCCGAGGACCTGCGGATCAGCTCCGCGGCCCCGGCCCAGTCCAGCCCCATGCCGCGCTGTGCGGTGTCCATGGCCTCGGCCACGCCCAGGCCGTGCGCCCACAGGTGGCGGCGGAAGGCGAGAGTGGCCTCCCAGTCGACGACCGCCGGTGCGTCGGCCGCCGCGCACAGCGGGTCCGCCACGACGTGCGCGGCCGAATACACCACGCGGCTGCGCAGCGGCAGATCGGGGGTCCAGGAGACGGCTTCCGAACG
This sequence comes from Streptomyces sp. DvalAA-14, assembly GCF_900091855.1. GTDB lineage: Bacteria > Actinomycetota > Actinomycetes > Streptomycetales > Streptomycetaceae > Actinacidiphila. The sequence continues at coordinate 50,197 of NZ_FMCH01000423.1, read as the reverse complement.
CGGCGCATAGGGGCGCGGGAGTCCGGACCCGGACGGCAGCAGGATGCTCACAGGGACAGCTCCGGAACCTCGATGCGACGGCCCTGCTCGGAGGATTTCAGGCCGAGTTCGGCCAGTTGCATCCCCCGGGCGCCGGCCAGCAGATCCCAGCGCCACGGCTCGTCGAGCACCACGTGGCGCAGGAACAGCTCCCATTGCGCCTTGAAGCCGTTGCCGAACTCGGCGTTGTCCGGGACCTGCTGCCACTGGTCGCGGAAGGACTCGGTGACGGGCAGATCCGGATTCCACACCGGCTTCGGGGTGGCCGAGCGGTGCTGCACCCGGCAGTCCCGCAGCCCGGCGACGGCCGACCCGTGCGTGCCGTCGACCTGGAACTCCACCAGTTCGTCCCGGTTGACGCGCACCGCCCAGGAGGAGTTGATCTGCGCGATCGCTCCCCCGTCCAGCTCGAAGATGCCGTAGGCGGCGTCGTCGGCGGTGGCGTCGTACGGCTTGTCCTGCTCGTCCCAGCGCTGCGGGATGTGCGTGGTGGCCAGGGCCTGCACGCTGCGCACCCGGCCGAACAGCTCGTGCAGCACGTACTCCCAGTGCGGGAACATGTCGACGACGATGCCGCCGCCGTCCTGGGCACGGTAGTTCCAGGAGGGGCGCTGGGCGCTCTGCCAGTCGCCTTCGTGCACCCAGTACCCGAACTCGCCGCGGACGGACAGGACGCGGCCGAAGAAGCCGCCTTCCACCAGCCGCCGGAGTTTGAGCAGGCCGGGCAGGAAGAGCTTGTCCTGCACCACGCCGTGCTTGATCCCGGCGGCCTCGGCGAGCCGGGCGAGTTCCAGGGACCCCGCCAAAGTGGTGCCGGTGGGCTTCTCGCAGTAGATGTGCTTGCCGGCCGCGATCGCCTGCGTCACGGCCGCCTCGCGGGCCGCGGTGACCTGGGCGTCGAAGTAGATCTCCACGGACGGATCGGCGAGCACCGAGTCGAGGTCGGTGGTCCAGTGCTCGATGCCGTGCCGCTCGGCGATCGCCCTGAGCGCGGGCTCACGCCTGCCGACGAGTACCGGCTCGGGGACCAGTACGTCGCCGTCCCCCAGCTCCAGCCCGCCTTGATCACGCAGGCTCAGGAGGGAACGGACCAGGTGCTGCCGGTAGCCCATGCGTCCGGTGACGCCGTTCATGGCGATCCGCATCGTCCTGCGTGTCATGGCTGCTCTCCTCGGAGCCGGATGGTGACCCTTGGCAGGGATCAATAGCAAGCGCTTTCTTCCCGATGCACGCTAACCTGCGGCCTCCGTCGGGGCAAGGCCCATCCTGGAGGGGATAGAAAGCGCTTGCTAGAACTTGCTAGAGTCCAGCGGCCAAGGCGAGCAGCGTCCGGGCCGGCCGCTCCCCTCCGCTGCCGCGAAATGAGAGCATGTACCCCGCCGGACGGCGGTCCCCGCCCATCGACCGCGGTCGGCGGCCCAGCGCCCATCCCCCGAGGAGGACCGGACCGAGATGGCAGTGACCCTGGCCGACGTCGCGGCGCGGGCCGGGGTGTCGTCGGCGACCGTCTCCCGGGTCCTCAACGGCAACTATCCGGTGGCCGGCTCCACCAAGGACCGTGTCCAACGGGCGGTCGAGGAACTCGACTACGTCGTCAACGGCCAGGCCCGCGCGCTCGCCGCGGCCACCTCCGACCTCGTCGGGGTACTGGTGAACGATGTCGCCGACCCCTTCTTCGGCCTCATCGCCAGCGCGCTCCAGGCGGAGATCGGCGCCGGCGGCACCCAGCCGGGCGGCAGCAAACTCGCTGTGGTCTGCAACACCGGCGGATCGCCCGAGGCCGAACTCACCTACCTGACGCTGCTGGAACGCCAGCGGGCCGCGGGCGTCGTGCTCACCGGCAGCACGGTGGAGAGCAAGGCGCACGCGGCGGCCGTCGCCACCCGGCTGACCCGGCTGGCCGCCTCCGGCACCCGGATCGTGCTGTGCGGCCGTCCCCCGCTGGAGCCGGCCAGTGACGCGCTGGGCCTGATGACGATCGCCTTCGACAACCGCGGCGGCGCCCGGCGGCTGACCGAGCACCTGCTGTCGCTGGGTCACCGCCGGATCGGCTACGTCGCCGGGCCCGCCGAGCGCAGCACCACACGGCATCGGCTGGAGGGCCATCGCGCGGCGCTGCTGGCCGGCGGTCCCGGACCGGACACCGGCGCGGGAGCGGCGGCCGACCGGCTGACGGTCCACGGCGGCTACGACCGTTCTTCCGGCTACGACGCCACGCTCGAACTCCTGCGCAGGGAGACCGGAGTGACCGCGATCGTCGCCGCCAACGACACCGTGGCGCTCGGGGTGTGCGCGGCGCTGCGGGACAGCGGCCTCAGCATTCCCGGCGACGTCTCGGTGGCGGGCTTCGACGATCTGCCGTTCAGCGTGGACGCGTCCCCCGCGCTGACCACGGTCCGCATTCCGCTGCAGGAGGCAGGGGCGCGGGCCGGAAGGCTGGTGATGGGGCGCCAGGCGCCTCCGCCGGGCGGGGTGGCGACGGTCGCCACCGAACTGATGGTCCGCGGGTCGACGGCGCCGCCGTCACCCGGGCGCCGCTGACATCGCCGCGGAGTCCGGTTGACCTGGCACCACGCGGTGCCTAGTGTCCGGCGAATGAGATTCGCCTTCTCCACCCTCGGGGTCCCCGCACTGCCGATCGACCAGGTGGTGCGGCTCGCATCGGAACACGGCTACCACGGCGTCGAATTGCGCGCGAGCGAGGAGGGACCGGTCCACACCGGGTTGTCGGCCGCCGAACGGGCCCGGGTGGCTGAGCAGTTCGCGAAGGCGGGGGTGGAGATCCTCACGGTCGCCGCCTACGCCAAGGTGGCCGCCCCGGGAGAGGACCGGCCGGTGCTGGACGAGATCTGCGCCGCGATGGAGTTGGCCGCGGACCTGGGGGCGTCGTTCGTTCGGGTCTTTCCCGGCGGCGGGGACCTGCCCCAGGCTTCGGCGGACGGATTCGCGGCACGGCGGCTGGCCGCGGCCGCTCCGATCGCGGGCGACCTCGGGGTACGGGTGCTGCTGGAGACCCACGACTCGCACCGGAACGGGGCGGATGTGGCCAGGGTGCTGGGTCTGGTGGGGCATCACTCGACCGGGGCGATCTGGGACATCATGCACACCTGGCTGGCCGGGGAGCAACCGTCGTCCACCTATCCGGTACTCGCCCCCTACCTGGGCTACGTGCAGGTGAAGGACATCGCTTCCGTGGCCGATACGGCGCCGCTGCCGCTGGGCGCCGGGGTGCTGCCACTGGCCGAGACGGTCGAGGTGCTCAGCCGGGCCGGATGGGACGGCTGGTTGTGCTGGGAGTACGAGAAGCGGTGGCACAGCGCCGCACCGGAACTGCCCGGCCTGCTGACGGCCGGCCGGGAGCTCCTGGAGCGGCTGCTGGTCGAGTCGGCCTGACCGGCTCGGCCCCGGTGGCCGCCGCGCGGGCCGGCCTTCGCCGCTCCCTCGTCGTCGTCCCCCGCCGCCCCAGCAAGCGGGACGGAACCGGTCGGGGGCGGCCGGCGTCCGATCGGCATGCTGACGGTGAGCCCGCGCAAAGTGTTCACGGCCGCCTTGATGGCCGCATCGCTGACGGCGTTCGCCGCCGGGTGCGGTACGGGGGCCGGGAACGGCGTACATCCCGGTGGCGAACCGGCGGACAGCACTCCACCCCCCACACGCGTCGAGTCGTCGCCCTCCGACGGGAAGCCACCCGTCGGCAGGATCGTGTACTTCTCGTCCGCCGCGCCGAGGTCCACCGGGGTGAAGGCGGTGCTGCACGACCAGGCAGAGCTCGGCCGCTTCGCCGAGCGGGCCGCGCCGGGGGACGCCCGGGCGGCGACGGAGATCGCGGCCGGTGGCAAGGGCGCCGACTTCTCGCGGGACCTGCTGGTGGGCTGGACCGCCACCACCGGGTGCAGCGCGGCAACGGCGGCGAACCTCGTCGTGTCGGGGGAGCGGCTGCTCCTGCGGGTCAGCCGGCCGGTACCGCCATCCGAGTGTTTGCGGCCGTTCGCCCTGACAGTCGTGTTCGAGGTGCCGAAGGAGCGCCTGCCGGCCCGGCCGGTGTTCGGCTGAGCGGGATCCGGACCGGCGCCCGGGCCCGCTGGGAGGCAGAGACCCGGGCGAGGACGGAGCCGGGGCGGTGGTGGGGGCCGGGGCGGTGGCCGGAGGTCGGCAGGCGGCGGGGCGGGTGGCGGGCGGCGTCCCGTCAGGCGGCCTCCTGCAGTTCGCCGGTGAAGGTCCGCCAGAGTTCGGCGTAGCGGCCGTCGTGGGCCAGCAATGCCTCGTGGGTGCCGTCTTCGATCACTCGGCCGCGGTCGAGCACCACCACCCGGTCGGCGCGCGCGGCGGTGCTGAGCCGGTGGGCGACGACCAGTGTCGTACGGCGTATGGCGAGCCGGTCGGAAGCTTGATTGACCAGCCCCTCGGAGGCGAGATCGAGGGCGGCGGTGGCTTCGTCCAGCAGCAGGATCACCGGGTCGACCAGCTCGGCCCGGGCCAACGCGATCAGTTGCCGCTGTCCGGCGGACAGATTGCGGCCGCGCTCGGCCACTTCGTGCAGATAGCCGCCTTCCAGCGTGGCGATCATGGCGTCGGCGCCGACCGCACGCGCGGCCGCTTCCACCTCGGCGTCGGTGGCGTCCATCCGGCCGTACGCGATGGCGTCGCGCACGGTGCCCGCGAACAGGTACGGCTCCTGGGGGACGACACCGAGCTGCCGGCGGTAGTCGGTCAGCTCCAGTCCGCGGATGTCGGCGCCGTCCACGAGGACCGCGCCGTCGGTCGGGTCGTAGAACCGGGCGACCATCTTGACCAGGGTGGACTTGCCGGCGCCGGTCTCACCGACGAAGGCGACGGTCTGTCCGGCCGGCACGCGCAGGGAGATCCCCGCGAGAGCCTCGGTGCCGTCGGCGGCACTGCCGTAGCGGAAGTGCACGTCGCGGAAGGTGATCTCGCCCCGGAGCCGGCCCACCGGCTCGGGCCGTTCGGCGGCCGGGGTGGTCGTCGGCTCGCGCAGCAGCTCGCGGATCCGGCCGAGCGAGACGGTGGCCTGCTGATAGCCGTCGAAGACCTGCGAGAGCTGCTGCACGGGTGAGAAGAACAGGTCGATGTAGAGCAGGTACGCCACCAGGGCGCCCGCCGTCAACGTGCCCTCGGTGACCCGGTGCGCTCCCATGGCCAGCACCAGGGCCGCCGCCACGCTCGACAGCAGTTGCACGAAGGGGAAGTAGACCGAGATCAGGAACTGGCCCCGCACCCGGGCGGTGCGGTACTCGTCGCTGCGGCGCAGGAAGCGTTCCGCGCCGAGTCGCTCACCGCGGAACGCCTGGACCACACGGAGACCGGCGACGTGCTCCTGCAGGTCGGCGTTGACGACGGCGACCCGTTCGCGGGCGAGTTCGTAGGCCCGCTTGGACTTGCGGCGGAAGATCCAGGTGGCGACCACCAGAATCGGCAGCGTGGCGAAGACCACCAGGGCCAGCTCCACGTCGATGGCGAGCAGCGCGACCAGGATGCCGGCGAAGGTGAGCAGGCTGACCAGTGCGGTGACCAGACCGGTCTGCAGGAACGTGGACAGCGCGTCCACGTCGGTGGTCATCCGGGTCATGATGCGGCCGCTCAGCTCGCGCTCGTAGTAGTCGAGTCCGAGCCGGTGCAGGTGGGCGAAGATCTTCACCCGCAGGGTGTACAGGACACGTTCGCCGGTCCGTCCGGTGAGCAGCGTCGAGCCCCATTCCACCGCCCACTGGGTGATCACCAGACCGAGGCCGAGCAGCGACGCCACCCACACCGCGCCGAGCGCGGCCTGGCGAACGCCGGCGTCGATGCCGTGCCGGATCAGGATCGGCAGCAGCAGTCCGGCGACGGCGTCCACCGCGACCAGCAGCAGGCTCAGCAGCAGCGGGGTCCGGAAGCCGCGCAGCATGCTGCCCAGACCGAAGTCGGGATCGGCCGCCTGGGCCCGCTGCTCGTCCACGTCGGGGGTGTCGAGCGCGGGCGGCAGGGCGGCCACCTTGGCCAGCAGTTCGGGCGTGGCGGGCATGCCGGCCAGCGCTCCCGCCAGGCCGCCGGGACCACCGGCGCCGGCGTTGCGCGGGGTCATCACACCGGCGGCGGTCGCCGCCGCGTCGCTTTCGGAACCGGCCGGACGGCGGTCCGCCGGCCACAGCTCAGGGGTGATCCCGCCGTTGGCGCGCTCCCGCTCCTCAGCGGCTGCCGCCGCACCCGCCGGGTCGAGCTGCACCACGTCCGCGCCGAGTGCCTCCGGATCGGTGAGCAGCGCGCGGTAGAGGGCGCTGCGCTCCTCCAGTTCCTCATGGGTGCCCACATCGGCCAGCCGTCCGGCATCCAGCACCGCGATCCGGTCGGCGAGCGCGAGCGTGGAGCGGCGGTGGGCGATCAGGACCGTCGTCCGGCCGCGCATGACCTCGCGCAGCGCGTCGAAGATCTCGGCTTCCACGCGGGCGTCGACCGCTGACGTCGCGTCGTCGAGCAGCAGGAGTCCGGGGTCCATGAGGATGGCGCGGGCCAGCGCGACCCGCTGCCGCTGACCACCCGAGAGGGTCAGGCCCTGCTCGCCGACCACCGTGTCGTAGCCGTCGGGCAGCGCGGTGATGAATTCGTGCGCCTGGGCGGCCCGGGTGGCGGCGACGATCTGCTCGTCGGTCGCCTCGGGATGACCGTAGGCGATGTTGGACCGCACGGTGTCGGAGAACAGGAAGCTGTCCTCGGGGACCAGGCCGATCACCGATCGCAGCGCGTCGAAGGTCAGCTCCCGCACGTCGGTGCCACCGACGCGCACCGCGCCGCCGGTGACGTCGTAGAACCGGGGCAGCAGCAGGGAAACGGTGGACTTTCCCGATCCCGAGGAACCCACGATCGCGACGGTCTCACCCGGCGCCACGTGGAGGTCGAAGCCGGCCAGGACGGGCCGCTCCTCGGTGTAGCCGAAGGACACCTGGTCGAAGTCGACGGTGGCGGGCGCGTCGGCCGGCAGGGTGCCGCTGCCCTCCGTCATAGTCGGCTCGGTGTCGATGAGCTCGAAGACGCGCTCCACACCGGCGCGGGCCTGCTGGCCCACGGTGAGGATGACGGTGAGCATCCGCACCGGCCCGGTGAGCTGGGCGAGGTACGTGGAGAAGGCGACGAATGTACCCAGGGTGATCTGACCCCGGGTGGCCATCCAGCCGCCGAGCGCCAGCATGCCGATCTGGCCGAGCGACGGGACGGCCTGGAGCGCGGGGGTGTAGCGGGCGCTGAGCCGGACGGTACGCACCCGCCCGGCGAACAGGCGGCGGCCCACCTTCTCCAGCTTGCCCATCTCCTGCTGCTCCTGGCCGAACCCCTTGACCACGCGGACGCCCGTGACCGATCCGTCCACGATGCCGGCGACGGCGGCGGCCTGCCCCTGGGCGTACCAGGTGGCGGGGAAGAGCCGCTTGCGGCTGCGGTTGGCGATGAACCACAGGGCCGGGGCCACCGCCAGCGCGACCAGGGTCAGCAGCGGGGAGAGCACCAGCATCACGACGAGCGAGAGCACGAAGAGCAGCAGATTGCCGACGACCATGGGCAGCATGAAGAGCAGGCCCTGGATGAGCTGGAGGTCGCTGGTGGCCCGGCCGACGACCTGACCGGTGCTCAGCTCGTCCTGGCGGCGGCCGTCGAGGCGCAGGATCGAGCGGAACATCTCATTGCGCATGTCGTGCTGGACGTCGAGGGCGAGGCGTCCGCCGTAGTAGCGGCGCACGTATGTCAGCGCGTAGACGACGAGCGCGGCCACCACCAGAGCGATCGCCCAGGGCAGGAGCGGCTTGTCGTGCTTGACGATGACGTCGTCGATGATGATCTTCGGGACGAGCGGGACCAGGGCGGTGACGGCCATGCCGCCGAGCGAGGCGCCCAGCGCCAGCAGGACTTCGCGCTTGTACCGCCAGCTGTACGCGGTCAGTCGCCGGAGCCAGCCCTGCTCCGGTTCGTCCTTCGCCCTCGTCACGCGATTCCTCCCACTGATCATCGGATGGGCGGGGCCTGCTCTGCTGCCCCGCCCGACCCTTCCGCCCGAGGCTGCAACGCGCCGGACTGCGCGTTTCATCCTCCCGCAACAGAACCAACGACCAAAGTCGCACATGAGTACGACATCGGTCGTAGTCCCTTCGGGTGATTCAGCGGGAGGCCGCGATCTGCCGGGACATGATCGTCGTCAGCTCGTAGGCCGTGTGGGAGGCGGCCACGGAGGTGATCTCGGCGTGGTCGTAGGCCGGGGCGACCTCCACCACATCGGCCGAGACGAGCCGGCAGTCGGACAGGCCGCGCAGGATCTCGAGCAGTTCGCGGGAGGTCAGCCCGCCGGCCTCGGGAGTACCGGTGCCGGGCGCGTGCGCCGGGTCCAGCACGTCGATGTCGACCGAGACATAGAGCGGCCGGTCGCCGATCCGCTCGCGGAGCTGCTGGGCGATCTCGTCCACGCCCCGGCGCATCACGTCCGCGGAGGTGACGATGCCGAAGCCCATCCGCTCGTCCTCGTCGAGGTCCTTCCGGCCGTACAGGGGTCCGCGGATGCCGACGTGGCTGAGCGCCGAGGTGTCGAGGATGCCTTCCTCGAAGGCCCGGCGGAAGGGCGTGCCGTGGGTGTAGGCGGCGCCGAAATAGGTGTCCCAGGTGTCCAGGTGCGCGTCGAAGTGCAGCAGCGCGACCGGGCCGTGCCGGCGGGAGACCGCGCGCAGCAGCGGCAGCGCGATGGTGTGGTCGCCCCCGAGGGTCATCAGCCGGGCGCCGGTGCCGAGCAGGTCATCGGCGGCGGCCTCGATGGTCGCCACGGCCTCATCGATGTCGAAGGGGTTCGCTGCGATGTCCCCGGCGTCGGCGACCTGCGCGAGCGCGAAGGGCGAGGCGTCCTGCGCGGGGTTGTACGGACGCAGCAGGCGGGATGCCTCGCGGATGGCGTTGCCGCCGAACCGTGCGCCGGGCCGGTAGGAGACCCCCGCGTCGAAGGGCACCCCCACCACCGCGATGTCCGCGGCGCCGACCTCGTCCAGGCGCGGCAGCCGGGCGAAAGTCGCGGGGCCCGCGTAGCGCGGGACGCGGGAGGAGTCGACGGGGCCGCGCGGATCTGCGCTGCTCATGGGCCTGCCTTCCTGGTGGGGTGGGTCCCCGGGACCCTACGTCGCCGCTCGGCCGTCCCGGAATGTACGTTTCCTCCAATTCGGGGCGGCGATTGCGCCTCGGCGTCGATCTTGGGTTCGAGTTGTCCACAGGCCGTCGCACGCGTGTGCGCCGGACGCGGGACAATATCCGCATGCCCATGGATCCCGCGCCCGTCGCCCCCAGCCGTCAGGACCTCGCCGACCACCTCGTCCGTACCCGGATAGCCGGGGACGTGGCGACCAGCCGCGAGAACAACCTGGACCACTACCGCGCGCTCGCCGAGGGCAACCGCTACTACTGGCTGGGACTGGATCTGGGTGACCGCTGGACCGATCCGGCCGACGTGCTGGAGCTGATGGCCGAGCGCTGTGGAGTCGTCGCCGACCCCGGGCACCGGCAGGGACAGGACACCATAGATGTCGAACTGACGATCGACGCGTTGGACCGGATGGCCGAAGTGCTGCAGAAGGCGGTGCGCAACGGCTCCCGGGTGCTGCTGGCCACCGGGCACCCGGCCGGGCTCTTCGCCGTCCACCACGCGCTGGCCGCCGCTCTGCGCAGCGCGGGCTGCTCACTGGTCGCCCCGGCCGAGCGCCACCTGTACGCGGACGGGGGCGAGATACGTCATCTGGCCGGCGTGTTCATGCTGCACCGCGGTGGCGGCCTGGTGCACACCCCACTCCCCCGACCCGATGCGGGAGATCCTGGACGCCCTGGGGCGGGACGGGGAGCCGCTGCCCGACCTGGTGATAGCCGACCACGGCTGGGCCGGCTGCGCGGGCGGGCGCGGCCTGGAGACGGTGGGCTTCGCCGACTCCAACGACCCGGCGCTGTTCGTCGGTGAGGCGGAGCAGAGCATTCGGGTGAGTGTGCCCCTGGACGACAATGTGGCGCCGCACTACTACGCACCGCTGACCGCGTACCTGCTGGAGGCTGCGGGGCTGGACCCCGCGGCATAGGTCCCCGTCAGCGGCGCGGCACGCGGACCAGGCCCTCCTGGATCACCGACACAGCGAGCCGCCCGTCCTGGGTGTAGATGCGGGCGGTGCCCAGACCGCGCCCGCCCGAGGCGGACGGGCTCTGCTGGTCGTAGAGCAGCCACTCGTCGGCCCGGAACGGCCGGTGGAACCACATGGCGTGGTCCAGGCTGGCGCCGACCACGTCGCCGACGGCCCACCCGCCGCGGCCGTGGGCGAGCAGTACCGAGTCGAGCAGGGTCATGTCCGAGACATAGGTGGCCAGGCAGACGTGCAGCAGCGGATCCTCGGCGAGCTTGCCGCGGGTGCGGAACCAGACCTGGGAACGGGGCTCGCGGGCGACGCCGGCGGTGAGGAACGGCGGGGCTTCCACGTAGCGCAGGTCAACGGCGGCGCGGGCCTCCAGCAACCGGTCCACCACCGTGAGGTCGGGGAACTTGTCGGCGTGCGCGGGCAGGAGTTCCTCGGCAGTCGGCAGGGTCTCGGGGTCGGGCGCGGACGGCATCGGCTCCTGGTGTTCCAGGCCGTCCTCGTGGATCTGGAAGGACGCGGAGAGGTGGAAGATCGGCAGGCCGTGCTGGACGGCCACCACTCGCCGGGTGGTGAAGGAGCGGCCGTCGCGGATGCGGTCGACCTGGTAGACGATCGGCGCGCCGGGGTCGCCCGGCCGCAGGAAGTAGGCGTGCAGGGAGTGCGCGCCGCGTTCCTCCGGTACGGTGCGGCCCGCGGCGACCAGGGCCTGCGCCGCGACCTGGCCGCCGAAGACCCGGGGGACGACCGCGGAGCGGCTGACGCCGCGGAAGATGTCCTGCTCGATCCGCTCCAGGTCGAGCAGATCGAGCAGGGACTCGAGCGGGGGCAGGTCCGTCGCCGAGCGGCCGGTCGGCGTCGCTCACAGGCCCATCGACTTGGCGATGATCGACTTCATGACCTCGCTGGTGCCGCCGTAGATGCGGTTGACGCGGTTGTCGGCGTACAGGCGGGCGATGGGGTACTCGTTCATGTAGCCGTAGCCGCCGTGCAGTTGCAGGCAGCGGTCGATGACGCGGGCGGCGACCTCGGTGCAGAAGAGCTTGGCGGAGGCGGCGTCGGCGGCGGACAGCTCACGCTTGTCGTGGGCCTCCAGGGCACGGTCGACGACGGCTTCGGCGGCGTCGACCTCGGCCTTGCAGGCGGCCAGTTCGAACTTGGTGTTCTGGAAGGAGGCGACGGTCTTGCCGAAGACGGTGCGGTCCAGGACGTAGTTCTGGGCGAAGCGGATCGCCGCAGCTGCCTGGGCGTAGGCGCCGATGGCTATGCCGAGCCGTTCCTGCGGCAGGTTCTGGCCGAGGTAGGAGAAGCCCTTGCCCTCCTCGCCGAGCAGGTCCTCGACCGGCACCCGCACGTCGGAGAAGGAGAGCTCCGCCGTGTCGGAGGCCTTCAGGCCCAGCTTGTCGAGCTTGCGGCCGACCGCGTAGCCCTCGGACTTGGTGTCGACGACGAACAGCGAGATGCCGGCCCGGCGGTCCTCGGCGGTGAGCGGAGCGGTGCGGGCGCAGACGATGACGCGGTCGGCGTGGACGCCGCCGGTGATGAAGGTCTTGGCGCCGTTGAGCAGGTAGTGGGTGCCGTCGGCGGAGAGCTTGGCGGTGGTCTTCATGCCGGCCAGGTCGGAGCCGGTGCCGGGCTCGGTCATGGCGATGGCGAACATGATCTCGCCGCTGGCGAAGCCGGGCAGCCAGCGCTTCTTCTGCTCCTCGGTGGCATACGCGACGACGTAGGGCAGGCACAGGCCGACGTGGACGCTGCTGCCGCCGAAGCTGACGCCGGCGCGGGCGCATTCCTCGCTGATGACGGACTGGAATTTGAAGCTGTGCTGGCCGGCGCCGCCGTACTCCTCCGGAACCTCGATACCGAAGACGCCCAGCTCGCCGAGCTTGTAGTAGAACTCGCGGGGGACCTGGCCCGCGGCCAGCCACTCGCCGTAGACGGGGACGACCTCGGCCTCGATGAAGGCCCGGATCGTCTCGCGGAACGCCTCGTGGTCCTCGTTGAACACCGTACGACGCACAGCGCGCCTCCCATCGACCAGCGGTCCCGGCCGCTGCCCGAGGGGCGGCCGATCGTCAAACCAACAAATAAGCAAGCGCTCAGTAAGTTACCGGTCGGTCCTTATCGCTGTCCAGAGCGGTCCCCCGGCGGGCGGCCGGCCGACCGGGGGGACCGGCGGGACCGCCGTCCAGGGCCGCCAGGGCGCTGAGCGCCAGCCGGTGCAGCAGCGCCGCCATGGCGGAACGATCCGGCAGCCCGGCCTGGGCCCCCAAGTGCGGGGTGGAGTTGAGCAGGCCGAAGACGGCGTGCACGGCCGCGCGCACCTCCAGTTCGGTCGCCTGCGGGTACACCCGCCGCACCACCGCGACCCATTCCTCCACGTACTGCCGCTGGAGCTGGCGGACAAGCTTGCGGTCGGCGTCGCGCAGCCGGTCGAGTTCCCGGTCGTGCAAGGTGATCAGCGGCCGGTCGTCGATGGCGAAATCGATGTGGCCGCGGATCAGCGCGTCGAGCGCCTGTCCGGCGTCGGCGGTCTCGGCGACCCGCATCCGGCCGGCCGTCAGCAGCCGGTCGCTGATCCCGATCAGCAACTCGGCGAGCATCGCGTCCTTGCCCGCGAAGTGCCGGTACAGGCCGGGGCCGCTGATGCCGACCGCGGCGCCTATCTCGTCCACACCGACACCGTGGAAGCCGCGCTCGGCGAAGAGCCGGGCCGCCTCGCGAAGGATCTGCTCACGGCGGTTCTCTGCCGTCTTCGTCGGGTTCATGGAATTGAGTCTAGACAATCCGGTTAGCGAGCGTTAACGTAGATCCATCAGGTTAACGCTCGCTAACATCCGGGGGGCCGAATCATGGCAGCACCCGCCCTGTCCAGCGCCGCCGATCCGGCGTCGGAGGCGTACCGCGCCAATACAGAGGCACATGCCGCGCTCAGCGCCACGCTGCGCGACAAGCTGGTCATCGCGCGCCTCGGCGGCGGCGAGAAGGCGCGGGCCCGGCACACCGCGCGCGGCAAGCTGCTCCCCCGCGACCGGGTGGACGGGCTGCTCGACCCCGGTTCGCCCTTCCTGGAGCTGGCCCCGCTCGCCGCCGAGGGCATGTACGACGGGCAGGCACCGGCCGCGGGAGTGATCGCGGGCATCGGGCGCGTCTCCGGGCGGGAGGTGGTCGTGGTCGCCAACGACGCGACCGTCAAGGGCGGCACCTATTACCCGATGACCGTGAAGAAGCATCTGCGCGCCCAGGAGGTGGCCCTCGACAACCGGCTGCCCTGCGTCTACCTGGTCGATTCCGGGGGCGCCTTCCTGCCCCGGCAGGACGAGGTCTTCCCCGACCGCGACCACTTCGGCCGGATCTTCTTCAACCAGGCCAGCATGTCCGCCCGGGGCATCCCGCAGATCGCCGCGGTCATGGGCTCGTGCACGGCGGGCGGCGCCTACGTCCCGGCGATGAGCGACGAGGCGGTGATCGTCCGGAACCAGGGCACGATCTTCCTCGGCGGGCCGCCACTGGTGAAGGCCGCCACCGGTGAGGTGGTCACGGCCGAGGAACTCGGCGGCGGGGAGGTGCACGCGCGCATCTCGGGCGTCACCGATCATCTGGCGGAGGACGACGCGCACGCGCTGAGCATCGTCCGCGACATTGTGGCGACCCTGCCCGCCCGTGAAGGTCCGCCCTGGACGGTGCGGCCCGCGGAGCCGCCGGCCGTCGACCCGGCGGGGCTGTACGGGGCGGTCCCGGTGGATTCCCGTACGCCCTACGACGTGCGGGAAGTGATCGCCCGGCTGGTGGACGGCAGCCGGTTCGCGGAGTTCAAGGCGGAGTACGGCGCCACGCTGGTCACCGGATTCGCCCATCTGCAGGGGCACCCGGTGGGGATCGTCGCCAACAACGGCATCCTGTTCGCCGAATCGGCCCTCAAGGGCGCGCACTTCATCGAGCTGTGCGACCAGCGCGGCATCCCGCTGCTCTTCCTGCAGAACATCTCGGGCTTCATGGTGGGCCGGCAGTACGAGGCGGGGGGCATCGCCAAGCACGGCGCGAAGATGGTCACCGCGGTCGCCTGCGCCCGGGTGCCGAAGCTGACGGTGGTGATCGGCGGCTCCTACGGCGCCGGGAACTACTCGATGTGCGGCCGGGCCTACAGCCCCCGGTTCCTGTGGATGTGGCCCAACGCCAAGATCTCCGTAATGGGCGGGGAGCAGGCCGCCTCCGTGCTGGCCACCGTCAAGCGGGACCAGTTGGCGGCGGCCGGGGAGAAGTGGACCGAACAGGCCGAGGAGGAGTTCAAGGCCCCGATCCGCGAGCAGTACGAGGCACAGGGCAACGCCTACTACGCCACCGCCCGTCTGTGGGACGACGGAGTGATCGACCCGCTGGAGACCCGCACGGTGCTGGGTCTGGCACTGACCGCCTGCGCCAACGCCCCGCTGCCGACCGCCGATCCGACCGCGCCGGGCTACGGCGTCTTCCGGATGTGAGCGCCATGACGAACTCCGCGACGCCCGCCGCGAACACCATGCCGACGAAAGCCACTCCCGTGAACGCCAGGTCCGTGCCCGCTGCCCCTGTTCGCCCCATGTTCGACACGGTGCTCGTCGCCAACCGGGGTGAGATCGCGGTCCGCGTGATGCGCACCCTGCGCGAGTCGGGAGTCCGGTCGGCGGCCGTCTTCACCGACGCGGACTCCGACGCCCGCCATGTCCGGGAGGCCGACACAGCCGTCCGGGTGAGCAGTTACCTCTCGGCCGCCGAGCAGGTGCGAGCCGCCGCCGTCGCCGGGGCGCAGGCCGTCCATCCCGGCTACGGCTTCCTCGCCGAGAACGCGGGTTTCGCCCGCGCCTGTACGGAGGCCGGGCTGGTCTTCATCGGTCCGCCGGCCGAGGCGATCGAGCTGATGGGCGACAAGATCCGGGCCAAGGCGACGGTACGGGCCGCCGGGGTGCCGGTGGTGCCCGGCAGCAGCGGCAGCGGCCTGACCGACGCCGAGCTGGCCGAGGCGGCCCGGGAGACCGGGATGCCGGTGCTGCTCAAGCCGTCGGCGGGCGGCGGCGGCAAGGGCATGCGGCTGGTGCGCGACGCCGGGCTGCTGGCCGAGGAGATCGCGGCGGCCAGGCGGGAGGCGCGCGGCTCGTTCGGCGACGACACGCTGCTGGTCGAGCGGTGGGTGGATCGCCCCCGGCACATCGAGATCCAGATCCTCGCCGACGGCCACGGCGGGGTGGTGCATCTCGGGGAGCGCGAGTGCTCGCTGCAGCGGCGCCACCAGAAGGTCATCGAGGAGGCGCCCTCGGTCCTGCTGGACCCGGCGACCAGGGCGGCGATGGGTGAGGCGGCGGTACAGGCGGCGCGCTCCTGCGGGTACACCGGCGCGGGCACGGTGGAGTTCATCGTGCCGGGCGACGATCCGGGCGCCTACTTCTTCATGGAGATGAACACCCGGCTGCAGGTGGAGCACCCGGTGACCGAACTTGTCACCGGCCTGGACCTGGTGGCCTGGCAGCTGCGGGTGGCCTGCGGGGAGCGGCTGGACTTCGGCCAGCCGGACGTCGCGCTGACCGGGCACGCCATCGAGGCCCGGATCTGCGCGGAGACGGCGCGGCCGGCGGACGGGCGGGTGGACTTCCTGCCGTCGGCCGGGACCGTGCTGAGACTGCGCGAGCCGGCCGGCCCGGGGATCCGGGTCGACTCCGGGCTGGCGCTCGGCACCGAGGTCGGGACCGCCTACGACCCGATGCTGGCCAAGGTGATCGCCTACGGCCCGGACCGGGCGACGGCGCTGCGCCGGCTGCGGGCGGCGCTGGCGGACACCGTGGTGCTGGGGCTGGACACCAACACCGGTTTTCTGCGGCGCCTGCTGGCTCATCCGGCGGTGGTGGCCGGTGAGCTGGACACCGGACTGATCGACCGGGACGCGGCGGCCCTGGTACCGGACCGGGTACCGGACGAGGTGTACGAGGCCGCCGCGCTGCTGCGGCAGCGGGCGCTGGCCCCGGCGCCGGGCGTGGGCGGCTGGACCGATCCGTTCTCGGTGCCGAGCGGTTGGCGGCTCGGCGGGGAGGCGGCCTGGACCGCGCACCATCTGCGGATCCCGGCGCACGAACCGGTGACGGTCCACGTCAGGGACGGGCTGGTGCGGGTCGGCGCCGGCCCGGCGGTGGAGGTGCGGCTCGCCGTCGACGGGGAGCGGGTGCTGCTGCACCGCGAAGGCACGGTGACCGCATTCCAGCAGGCCGGCGAGTGGCTGGGCCGGGACGGTGACAGCTGGCGGGTGCAGGACTACGACCCGGTGGCGGCGGCGCTGCGCGGTGGCGCGGCCGGCGCCGCGGGTGGCGCGCTGACCGCCCCGATGCCCGGCACGGTCACGGTGGTGAAGGTCGCCAAGGGCGACGAAGTGACGGCCGGGCAGAGCCTGCTGGTGGTGGAGGCCATGAAGATGGAGCACGTGATCACCGCCCCGCACGACGGGACGGTCGAGGAGATCGATGTCACCGCCGGGACGACGGTGGCCATGGACCAGATACTGGCCGTGGTGACACCGAGCGGGGCAGCGGCCGCCGCGGGCGGCGGGGAGGCGTCATGACGAGCACCCCGCTCACCCCGCCGAGCAACGGCAGCCCCGGCAGCCCCGCCGCCGCCGGGGCCGCCCCCGCCGGCACCCCGGACCCGGCGGCCCTCGCCTCCACATCGCCGGCCTTCACGGCGCCGGCCTCCACCGCACCCGCCTCCACCGCCGGCACCCTGCCCGCGGGGCTGCCGATGGCCGTGCCGTTGGACGGCCTGCCGCCGGAGATCCGCATCCACGAGGTCGGCGCCCGGGACGGGTTGCAGAACGAGAAGACGACGGTGCCGACGGGGGTGAAGGCGGAGTTCATCCACCGGCTGGCCGCCGCCGGGCTGAGCACGATCGAGGCGACCAGTTTCGTCCACCCGAAGTGGGTGCCGCAGCTGGCGGACGCGGGTGAGCTGATGCCGCTGCTGGCGGATCTGGCCGACCGGGAGCCCGACCTCCGGCTGCCGGTGCTGGTGCCCAACGAACGGGGTCTGGAGCGGGCGCTGGAGCTGGGCGTCCGGGAGATCGCCGTGTTCGGCAGTGCCACCGAGAGTTTCGCCCGGGCCAATCTCAACCGGACGGTGGACGAGTCGCTGGCGATGTTCGAGCCGGTGGTGGCCAGAGCCAGGGCAGCGGGGGCCCGGGTGCGCGGCTATCTGTCCATGTGCTTCGGCGATCCCTGGGAGGGCCCGGTGCCGGTGGCTCAGGTCGCCGGGGTGGCGCGGCGGCTGTACGAGCTGGGCTGCACCGAGTTGAGCCTGGGCGACACGATCGGAGTGGCCACGCCCGGCCACGTCACCGCCCTGCTGGACGAACTGACCGGCGCCGCCCTCGGAGGCGGCGTCCCCGTCGCGCATCTCGCCGTGCACTTCCACGACACCTACGGCCAGGCCCTGTCCAACACGCTGGCCGCGCTGCGGCGGGGCGTCACGGTGGTGGACGCATCGGCCGGCGGCCTCGGGGGCTGCCCGTACGCCAAGAGCGCCACCGGAAATCTCGCCACCGAAGACCTCGTCTGGATGCTGCAAGGGCTCGGCATCCGCACCGGGGTCGATCTCGGCCGCCTCAGCGCCACAAGCGTGTGGATGGCGGAGCAGTTGGGACGGCCCAGCCCGTCCCGTACCGTCCGCGCCCTGACTCACCAGGAGCAGTAGCCATGTCTATCGACCACCGGCTGTCCGATGAGCACGAGCACCTGCGTGCCACTGTCGCGAAGTTCGCCCGGGATGTGATCGCCCCGAAGATCGGGGAGTTCTACGAGCAGGGAGAGTTCCCGTACGAGATCGTGCGGGAGATGGGGCGGATGGGCCTGTTCGGGCTGCCGTTCCCGGAGGAGTACGGCGGGATGGGCGGTGACTACTTCGCGCTGGGGCTGGCGCTGGAGGAGTTGGCCCGGGTGGACTCGTCGGTGGCGATCACGCTGGAGGCGGGGGTGTCGCTGGGCGCGATGCCGGTGTTCCGGTTCGGCACCGAGGAGCAGAAGCGGACCTGGCTGCCGAAGTTGTGCTCGGGCGAGATGCTGGGCGCGTTCGGATTGACCGAGCCCGAGTGCGGTTCGGACGCGGGCGGCACCCGGACCACCGCGCGGCTGGACGAGGCGAGCGGCGAGTGGGTGATCAACGGCACCAAGTGCTTCATCACCAACTCCGGGACGGACATCACCGGGCTGGTCACCGTGACGGCGGTGACGGGCCGCAAGGAGGACGGCAAGCCGCGGATCTCGTCGATCATCGTGCCCTCGGGGACGCCCGGGTTCACGCTGTCGAAGAAGTACAGCAAGGTCGGTTGGAACGCTTCCGACACCCGGGAGCTCTCCTTCGACGACTGCCGGGTGCCGGCCGCGAATCTGCTGGGTGAGGAGGGCCGGGGCTACGCCCAGTTCCTGCGGATCCTGGACGAGGGGCGGGTGGCGATCTCGGCGCTGGCGACCGGGCTGGCGCAGGGGTGCGTGGACGAGTCGCTGACGTACGCGCAGAGCCGGCAGGCGTTCGGCCGGCCGATCGGGGCCAACCAGGCGATCCAGTTCAAGATCGCGGACATGGAGATGCGCGCCCACACCGCTCGGCTGGCCTGGCGGGACGCGGCGGCGCGGCTGGTGCACGGGGAGCCGTTCAAGAAGGAGGCGGCGCTGGCCAAGCTCTACTCCTCGGAGGTCGCGGTGACCAATGCCCGGGAGGCGACCCAGATCCATGGCGGGTACGGATTCATGAACGAGTACCCGGTGGCCCGGATGTGGCGGGATTCGAAGATCCTGGAGATCGGGGAGGGCACCAGCGAGGTGCAGCGGATGCTGATCGCACGGGAGTTGGGGCTGGTGGGCTGAGGGCGCGGACCAAGGGAGAGGGTAGGGCGCGCGGGATCGTTGCGACGGAAAGTTAGGTTAGGCTAACCTAACTCAACCGACGAACGAGAGGTCTGCCCATGCGCTCGCACCTGCTCAACGACGCCACGACGGACCATTACCGCCGCTGCATCGCCCTCGGAGTCGAGCGGGTGGCGGCCCGCCTCGCCGCGACCGACCGGCCGTTCACCGGGATCACCCCCGACGCGCTCGCCCCGCGGGTCGACGCGGTCGATCTGGACCGCCCGCTCGGCGACACCGCCGCCGCTCTGGAGGAGCTCGAATCCGTCTACCTGCGTGACGCCGTCTACTTCCACCATCCCCGCTATCTCGCCCACCTCAACTGCCCGGTGGCCATCCCGGCGGTCACCGCCGAGGCCGTGCTCAGCGCGGTCAACTCCTCGCTGGACACCTGGGACCAGAGCGCCGGCGCCACCTTGATCGAGCGTCGGCTCATCGACTGGACAGCGGCACGGATCGGCCTCGGCCCGGCGGCCGACGGGGTCTTCACCAGCGGCGGCACCCAGTCCAACCTCCAGGCGCTGCTGCTGGCCCGCGAAGAAGCCCTCAGTCGCGGCGCCGACCCGGCGGGTCTGCGCATCCTCACCTCGGAGTGCGGCCACTTCAGCGTGGCGAAGTCCGCCAAGCTGCTGGGGCTGCCCTCCGAGGCGGTGCTCACTGTGCCCTGCGACCAGGACAAGCGGATGCAAACGAGGGCGCTGGCGGGCGAGTTGGAGCGGTGCGGGCGCGAGGGCCTCACTGCGATGGCCGTGGTGGCCACCGCCGGCACCACCGATTTCGGCTCGATCGACCCGCTGCCCGAGATCGCCCGGCTCACCGCCCGCCACCGGGTCTGGCTGCACGTGGACGCCGCGTACGGCTGCGGGCTGCTGGCCTCCCGCACCCGCCGCGGGCTGCTGGACGGTATCGAGCACGCCGACTCGGTGACCGTCGACTACCACAAGTCCTTCTTCCAGCCGGTGAGTTCGAGCGCGGTCCTGGTGCGCGACCGGACCACGCTGCGGCATGCCACGTACCACTCCGAGTATCTGAACCCACGGCGCGCGGTCACCGAGCGCATCCCCAACCAGGTGGACAAGTCGCTGCAGACGACCCGCCGTTTCGACGCGCTCAAGCTGTGGATGACGCTCCGGGTGATGGGCGCCGACGGGATCGGCGAGTTGTTCGACGAACTCCTGGACCTGGCGGAGCAGGGCTGGAAACTGCTGGACGGCGACCCGCGCTTCGAGGTCGTCACCCGGCCGGCGCTCTCCACCCTGGTCTTCCGCTGGATTCCGTCCACCGCCACCGGCCCCGCGGAGATCGGCCGGGCCAACCTGCATGCCCGCAAGGCGCTGTTCGCCTCCGGCCGGGCCGTCGTCGCGGGCACGACGGTACGCGGCAGCCACTACCTGAAGTTCACCCTGCTCAACCCGCGGACCACCACCGACGACATCAGCGCCGTGCTCGATCTGCTCGCCGGGCACGCGGAAGAGTACCTGCACCTGGGAGAGACGCTTGTCCACGCCTGACACGCCCCCGGCAGCCGGCACCGGCCGCGGGCCCGCCGCGCCCGAACCAGGCACACCCCGGCACGCCACCCTCCGACCCGCGCCCCGGCAGCCCCCCACCCCGCAGTCAGCCGATTTCATCGCGATCGGCCTCGGCCCGTTCAATCTGGGGCTCGCCTGCCTGACCGAGCCGATCGACGGGCTGAACGGTGTGTTCCTGGAGAGCAAGCCGGACTTCGACTGGCACTCCGGCATGTTCCTGGAGGGCAGCACCCTGCAGACGCCCTTCCTGTCCGACCTGGTGACCCTCGCCGACCCGACCTCCCCGTTCAGCTTCCTCAACTACCTCAAGGAGTCCGGCCGGCTCTACTCCTTCTACATCCGGGAGAGCTTCTATCCGCTGCGGGAGGAGTTCAACGACTACTGCCGCTGGGCCGCCGCCCGCATCCCCGGGATCCGATTCGGGCGCACCGTGACCGAGGTCCGCTACGACGAGGGGGACGAGCGGGACGGGCGGGACGGGCGCTATGTGGTCGCCACCGCGAACGGGGAGACGTACCGGGCCCCGCGGCTCGTCCTGGGCACCGGGACCCCGCCCCACTGGCCTGCCGCCTGCGAGGGGCTCGGTGGCGACGCGGTGCACAACTCCCGTTATCTGGCGGCGAAGGAAGGCCTCCAGGCCAAGCGCAGCATCACCGTCGTGGGCAGCGGCCAGAGCGCCGCCGAGATCTACCACGACCTGCTCCAGGACATCGACACCCGCGGCTACGAGCTGACCTGGGTGACCCGCTCGCCGCGTTTCTTCCCGCTCGAATACACCAAGCTCACCCTGGAGATGACCTCACCGGAGTACGTCGACTACTTCCACGGCCTGCCGGGCCCGGTCCGCGACACGCTGAACGTCTCGCAGAAGAATCTCTACAAGGGGATCAACGCCGAGTTGATCAACGACATCTTCGACCTGCTCTACGTCAAGAACCGCCGCGGCAAGGTGCCCACCCGGCTGCTGACCAACACCGAGCTGCACCAGGCCAGTTGGGACGACTCGACGGGTACCGGCGTCTACACGCTGGGCCTTCGCCAACGCGAGCAGGGCCGGGAGCACACTGTGAGCACCGAGGGTCTGGTGCTAGCGACCGGTTACCGCTACCAGGTGCCGGACTTCCTCACCCCGGTCCGGGACCGGATCCGCTGGGACGAGCAGGGCCGCTACGACGTGAGCCGTGACTACGCCGTCGATGTGACCGGGCAGGGCATCTACGTCCAGAACGCGGAGTTGCACACACACGGCTTCGCCACACCCGACCTGGGCATGGCCGCCTACCGCAACTCCCGCATCATCCGCCACCTGCTCGGCCGTGAGCCCTACCGGGTGGAGACGGCCATCGCCTACCAGGAGTTCACCGCATGACCGCGCCCGCCGGCCGACCCGGCGCCTTCAGCCCGCTCGACCCCGCCCGTTTCTCCTTCCGCCCGGTCGACCCGGTCTCCGACGCGCCCCTGCTGCATCCCTGGGTCACGCATCCCAAGGCCGGCTTCTGGCTGATGGGCGACGCCGGGGTGCTGGATGTCGAACGCGCGTACGCGGACATCGCGCAGGCGCCGTACCAGGACGCGTTCATCGGACGGTACGACCGCACGCCCGCCTTTCTGATGGAGCGGTACGACCCGGCGCGGGTCGAACTCGACGGCCTGTACGACGCCGAGCCCGGCGACATCGGCATGCACTTCCTGGTGGCACCGGCGCCCGCCGGGAAGCAGATCCACGGCTTCACCCGGGCGGTGATCGCCGCCGTGATGGCCGAACTCTTCAGCGACCCGGCCACCCGCCGGGTCGTGGTGGAACCGGACATCCGCAATGCCGCCGTACACGTCCTCAACAAAACCGTCGGCTTCGAGATCGTCCGGCAGATCAGCAAACCCGAGAAGGACGCCTACCTCAGCATCTGCACGCGCGAACAGTTCGAGGCCACCCGATGACGCCGACCGCACCCTCGTACGGCCCGCCCGTCGCAGTTCCCGGCGATCCCGACGGCGCCGAGAGCTCCGATGGCCTCGACAGCCCCGACGACGCCACCGCCCATCTCACTCCCGCCCTGTGGGCGCGGGCCACCCGCCACCTGGTCCGCAAGGCGCTGGCCGAATTCGCCCACGAGCGCCTGCTGCAGCCGATCCCGGACGCCCGCCCCGACCCCCGCCCCGACCCCAACCCCGGCGCCGACCCCATCGCCGATCCCCGCGCCGAGAGCACGTACAGCCTGGCCAGCGACGACGGCGCCACCACCTACCGCTTCACCGCCGCCCGCCTCGCCCTCGACCACTGGCACATCGACCCGGAATCGATCACCCGCCACCACGCCAGCGCCCACCGCACCGCCGCCGGCCACCGCACCGCCGGCCGCGACCGCCGCGGCACCACCACCGGCAGCCCCCTCGACGCCCTCGCCTTCTTCACCGAGTTCCGCGCCGCCCTCGGCCTGAGCGACCGTGTCCTCCCCCTCTACCTGGAGGAGATCACCGCCACCCTCGCCGCCCTCGCCTTCAAATACGCCGCCCAGGACCGCCGTCCCCGCAGCGCCGAGGAGCTGGCCGGCGCCGGCTTCCAGGCCATCGAGAGCGGTATGACCGAAGGCCACCCGTGCTTCGTCGCGAACGCCGGCCGGCTCGGCTTCGGTGCCCATGACCTGCTGCGCTACGCCCCCGAGGCCGGCGCGCCGGTCCGCCTCACCTGGCTGGCCGCCCGCCGCGACCTGGCCACCTTCACGGCCGGCCGCGGCCTGGACTACGACACCCTGATCGCGGCCGAGCTCGACGAAGGCACCCGCCGGCGGTTCTCCGGGCAGCTCACCGCCCACGGCCTCGATCCGGCCGACTACCTGCTGCTGCCCGTCCATCCGTGGCAGTGGGAGCACAAACTCGCCGTCAGTTTCGCCGCCGAGATCGCCCAGCGGCACCTGGTCCACCTCGGCTCCGGCGACGACGACTACCTGGCCCAGCAGTCCATCCGTACCTTCTTCAACGCCAGTCGCCCCGGCCGCCATTACGTCAAGACCGCGCTGTCCGTCCTCAACATGGGCTTCACGCGCGGCCTGTCCGCGGCCTACATGGAGGCGACACCGGCGATCAACGACTGGCTGGCCGCGCTGATCGCCGCGGACCCCGCTTTCACCGCCGCCCGCTTCACGATCATCCGCGAGCGGGCCGCGATCGGCTACCACCACCCCGCCTTCGAGGCCGCCACCACCCCGGGCTCCCCCTACCGCAAGATGCTGGCCGCGCTGTGGCGGGAGAGCCCGGTGGCGGATCTGGAGCCGGGGCGGTCGCTGGCCACCATGGCCTCACTGCTCCATCTGGACGCCGACGGCGGCTCGTTCGCCGCCGCGCTGATCACCCGCTCCGGCCGGTCCGCCGAGCAGTGGCTCCGCGGCTACCTGGACGCGTATCTCGTCCCCGTCCTGCACAGCCTCTTCGCCTACGACCTCGCCTACATGCCGCACGGGGAGAACGTCATCCTGGTGCTCGGCGAGGACGGCGGGACCGTGGAGCGGGTGGTGTTCAAGGACATCGCCGAGGAGATCGTGGTCATGGACGCCAGGACGCCGCTGCCGCCGCGGGTCGAGCGCATCCGGGCGGCCGTACCGGAGGGCGAGCAGGTGCTGGCCGTCTTCACGGACGTCTTCGACAGCTTCCTGCGCTTCCTCAGCGCGATCCTCCATACCGGGAACGTCCTGCACGAAACCGTCTTCTGGCAGACGGTCGGCGCGTGCGTCACGGACTACCAGCAGGCGCATCCCGAGTTGGCGGCGGCGTTCCGGCGCCACGACCTGTTCGCGCCCGAGTTCGCGCTGTCCTGCCTGAACCGGCTGCAACTGCGCGACAACCAGCAGATGGTGGACCTCGCCGACCCCTCCGCGGCGCTCCAGTTCGCCGGCACCCTGCCCAACCCGCTGGCCGCCGCGGGGCCGGACCCCAGGCCCGTCCCGCCCCCGGCCGACCCCACACCGGCCACTCCGCCACCGGCGGCCGACCCCGCACCGGTCACTGCGCCGGCCAGTCCACCTGCGGCGACCGGTAGTAGCTGATCCCCAGCGCCGCCCAGCGCGGCGCCTGCGCGGCCAGCCGCACCCGGTAGGCGTTCCAGTCGTGCGTGTCCGCCGGGGACCAGCCCAGTTCGGCGATCCCCGGCAGGCGCGGGAAGGCCATGTAGTCGAGATCCGCGCTGGTGGCGAGCGTCTCCGTCCACAGCGGCGCCTCCACCCCGTAGACCGCCGACGCCGGCACGCCCGCCACGAAAGTCGACGGGTCCCAGTCGTAGGAGGTCTTCGCCTCCACATAGCCGGCCCACGACTTTCCCAGCGGGGTCGTGGCGGTGTACTTCATGTCGAGGTAGGTCCGGTTGGCCGGGGACATGATCACCCGGGCGCCCGCTCGGGCGGCGGCGGCCACGTCCTGTTCGTTGCCCGCGGTGCCCCAGTACTGGAGGACGGTGCCCGGCGCGAGGTGGGCGGTGCCGATCTGGTGCCAGCCGATCGCCGTCTTGCCGTGGGCGGCGACGATCTGCTGGGCCCGGTCCACGTAGGCGACGTAGTCCGCCGGGGCGGTGGACTGGGCCTCGTCGCCGCCGATGTGCAGGTAGGGCCCGGGGGTCAGGGCGGCCACCTCGCCGATGACGTCGTCCAGGAAGTCGTACGTGCTCTGGCCGGGCACGCACAGCGAGCTGAAGCCGACGGCGGTGCCGGTGTAGAGCGCCGGGGCGGTGCCGTCGCAGTTCAGCGCGGGGTAGGAGGCGAGGGCGGCGTTGGTGTGCCCGGGGCCGTCGATCTCCGGTACGACATCGAGGAAGCGGGCGGCGGCGTACCGGACGATCTCCCGGTAGTCGTCCTGGGTGTAGGAGCCACCGGGTCCGCCGCCGACCTGGGTGCTGCCGCCGTAGCTCGCCAGCCGCGGCCAGGAGCTGATCGCGATCCGCCAGCCCTGGTCGTCGGTGAGGTGCAGGTGCAACGTGTTGATCTTGTAAAGGGCCAGCTCGTCGATGTACCGCTCCACTTGAGCCACCGTGAAGAAGTGCCGGGCCACATCCAGCATCGCGCCGCGATAGGCGTAGCGGGGCACGTCCCGGATGGCCGTGCTGGGCACGCTCCAGGCGGTGTCCCGCACCACGGAGCGGCTCTCGATCGAGGCCGGCAGCAGTTGCCGCAGCGTCTGGACGCCGTGGAAGAGGCCGGCCGGCGTCCTGGCGCTGATCAGTACCGAGTCCGCGTCGGTCCGCAGCTGGTAGCCCTCGTCGCCCAGGCTCTGGTCGGGGTCGCCGAGTGCCAGCACGATACCGGCCGGGTCGGCCTCGGTGACGACCGGCAGCGCGTAGCCGGTGGCGGGCCGCAGCAGCCCGGCCGCGTAGTCCGCCACATCGTGCGCGGTGGCGGCGGAGTCGGCGGTGCCCGAGCCGGCGGCATCGGACCCAGCGGCGCCCGAGCCGGCGGCCAGCTCGATCCGGGTGCCGGACTCGATCCGGAAGGCGCCGTCGCCGGGCTGGACGGAGGCCGGGACCGGGATCACTCGGGCGGTGACCGCCGCGACCGCCGGATCGGTGGCAGCCCCCGCCCGCACGGCCTCCGGGGACGCGGCCCGTGCCCCGGCCGCCGAGGCCCCGGCCGCCAGCATCACCGCACACAGCACACGCAGCAGCGGCCCGCGCAGGGCGCGCCCATCGAGTCGGTTCACGCCTTGATGGGTACTCGTGGCCCCGCGCCCGGTCAAGGCGGCTCCCCGCGACCTGGCCCCGGATCACCCGCCGGGGTTCCGCTGCGGGTGCCCACGGAGCCCTGCGGCCGAGAAGTCCCGAGCACCGCCGGACCCTCCAGGCCTCCCCGGACCCCCGGGCCTCACCTGGGGAATCCACCTTCCTCGCAGCTCCCTCACCCGTTCAGCCGCGGAAATGCAGAAGAGCTGCCCGGAATCGGGCAGGATTCTTGCAAAGCTCAGGTGATCACACCAGTATCGACAAGTGCTTGAACGCCGGACGTCCCACGAGGACCTCATCGACCACCTGGTGCGGACCACGCCGCTGCACCGCGGTGAGGCCGTCCGCGTGGTGCTGGACGTCCTGGCGTACTTCGACGAGACGACGGAGGAGTTCGTCCGCAGAAGGCATCGCGAACTCCAGGCGAAGGGCCTGGTGAACAACGAGATCTTCGAGCGGATCGGCGAGGAGCTGCCGCACCGGGCGGTGGCCCCGGCGGGACTCTCCCAGCGCCAGCTCCGCCGGATCGTCTACGGCTGAGTCCAGTCGGCTGACCCGGTCGGCAGAGCCGGATCGGCCGTACCTGATCCCCAGCAGGACCGAGCAGGACCCAGCAGGAACCCGGCAGGACCCAGCACCCTCCAGCAGCACCCCCGCAGGACCAGCCGGAAGACAACAGGCCGGAAGACAACAGGTCGGGACCACCGGCCGAGGACGACCGAGAGGGACGACACATGTGCGGAATTGTCGGCTACATCGGCAGGCGTGACGTCGCGCCGCTGCTGCTGGAAGGCCTGCAGCGGCTGGAGTACCGGGGCTACGACTCGGCCGGCGTCGTCATCACCGGCAAGTCGGGCGATCTGCGGACGGTGAAGGCCAAGGGCCGGGTCCGCGACCTGGAGGAGCGCATCCCCAAGCGGTTCGCCGGCACCACCGGGATCGCGCACACCCGCTGGGCCACCCACGGAGCCCCCAGTGACGAGAACGCCCACCCGCATCTGGACGGCGAGCAGAAGGTCGCGGTCGTCCACAACGGGATCATCGACAACGCGTCCGAACTGCGGGCCCGGCTGCTGATCGAGGGCGTCGTCTTCACGTCCGAGACCGACACCGAGGTCCTGGCCCACCTGATCGCCCGCTCGCCGGCCGAGACGCTGGAGCAGAAGGTCAGCGACGCGCTGCACACGATCGAGGGCACCTACGGCATCGCGGTGCTGCACAAGGACTTCCCGGACCGGATCGTGGTGGCCCGCAACGGTTCCCCGGTGGTGCTGGGCATCGGCGAGAAGGAGATGTTCGTCGCCTCGGACGTCGCCGCGCTGGTGACCCACACCCGGCAGGTCGTCACCCTCGGGGACGGCGAGATGGCCACGCTCAAGGCCGACGACTTCCGCACCTACACCACCGAGGGGTCGCGGACCACCGCCACGCCGACCACCGTGGAGTGGGAGGCCGAGTCGTACGACATGGGCGGCCACGACACGTACATGCACAAGGAGATCGCCGAGCAGGCCGAGGCGGTGGACCGGGTGCTGCGCGGCCGGATCGACGACAAGTTCGCCACCGTGCACCTGGGCGGGCTCAACCTGGAGCCGGGCGAGGCGCGCCGGGTGCGGCGGATCAAGATCCTGGGCTGCGGCACGAGTTTCCACGCCGGCCAGATCGGCGCCCAGCTGATCGAGGAGCTGGCCCGTATCCCCGCCGACGCCGAGCCGGCGTCCGAGTTCCGCTACCGCAATCCGGTGGTGGACCCCGACACGCTCTATGTCGCGGTGTCGCAGTCCGGTGAGACCTACGACGTGCTGGCCGCCGTGCAGGAGCTCAAGCGCAAGGGCGCCCGGGTGCTGGGCGTGGTGAACGTGGTCGGTTCGGCGATCGCCCGGGAGGCCGACGGGGGCACCTATGTGCACGCCGGGCCCGAGGTGTGCGTGGTGTCCACCAAGTGCTTCACCAACACGGTGGTGGCCTTCGCCCTGTTGGCACTGCACCTGGGCCGGATCCGGGACCTGTCGGTGGCCGACGGCAAGCGGATCATCGCGGGCCTGCGCCGGCTGCCGAACCAGATCGACGAGATCCTGAAGACCGAGCCGGAGATCCAACTGCTGGCCCAGCAGTACGCGGACGCCAAGTCGATGCTGTTCATCGGGCGGGTACGCGGCTACCCGGTGGCCCGCGAGGCGTCGCTGAAGCTGAAGGAGGTCAGCTACATCCACGCCGAGGCGTACCCGGCCTCCGAGTTGAAGCACGGACCGCTGGCGCTGATCGATCCGGGCATGCCGACGGTGGCGATCGTGCCGGACGACGATCTGCTGGAGAAGAACCGGGCGGCGATGGAGGAGATCAAGGCGCGCAGCGGCCGTATCCTCGCCGTCGCCCACCAGAAGCAGGAGAAGGCCGATCACACGATCGTCGTACCGAAGAACGAGGACGAGCTGGACCCGATCCTGATGGGCATCCCGCTGCAGCTGTTCGCCTACCACACGGCACTCGCCCTCGGCCGGGACATCGACAAGCCGCGCAACCTGGCGAAGTCGGTCACGGTGGAGTAGCCGCAGGACCGGCAACCGTACGAGCGGCGGCCCGGCAACCGTACGAGCGTCCGGGCCGGCGCGCCGTACGGGTACCGGGCCGACGGCCGTACGGGAGCCGCGGCCGTCGCGCCGGTGAGCCGTACCGGTGCGGGAGCAGGGCCCCACCGACCGGTGGGGCCCTTAGGGGATCACCACCACTGGCCGCTGGGCCCGCCGCGCGAGCCGCCCGGCCACCGAGCCGAAGATCCGGCCGACCAGGCCCTGCGTACCGCCGACCACGATGGCGTCGGCCTCGTACTCCCGGCCGACCTCCTCCAACTCGTGGCAGATGTCGCCGCCGCGCTCCACCAGCACCCAGGAGATCTCGGCGAGATGGTCCGAGCAGGCCAGCTCCAGGCCCAGCAGTTCGGTGCGGTGGTCGGGAACGTCCACGAAGACCGGCGGCTCGCAGCCGGCCCATACGGTGGCCGGCAGCCGATTGGCCACATGCACGATGATCAGCGCGGAACCCGTTCTGCGCGCCATGCCGATCGCATAGGAGAGGGCGCGCTCGCTGGACACGGAACCGTCGAACCCGACCACGACGCCGTGCCGGAAGGCCGGATCGCAGGCGTGCCGCGCCGCGAGGGCCGGCTCGGTCGGCGCCGTCGCATCGGCGAGCGGCCTGCCGTCGGCGGGTTCGGAAAACTCATGACCGGCCATGATGCGGATTCTCGTCGGCGAAGGCGGCGCTGACGCGCCGAGCAGCGGACAGGACGATGAAAGGGAGGCGGGGCGTCGCTGCGGCCGGTTTCGGCCAGTTCGCCACTTCCCGTCCCACTCTCTCCAGAGTACGGCCGTGAAGTCCGCCTGCACAGAGTCGGCGGGGTCCTCACAGCTTCTCCGGTACCCGGAGTTTCCAGGAGGATGCCGGAGCGGAGCCATGAACGCAACGCCATCCCGCCAACTCGCAGCATGGTTCAGCGCATGGGCGCACCGCGGGGGCGCACCCTTTTTCACCCGTACGGCCTAGGTCAGGCCCCGGTCGCCCTGCCGACCGGGGCACCCTTGGCGCCCTTTTACGCACACCGGTCCGACGAACAGCGATTTTCGGCCAACTTCTGTGCGTGGTGCGGGCGTTGGACTTCGGCCCGGCTAACACCTCCGCCACCTGCGGTTCTACGATGCGCGGTGACCCAGGAGGTGACTTCCGGGGCCCGAGTGACGCGAGGCGTACTTCCCAGCGAGCGCTCGGAGTGAAACGCTTCGTGATCGAACGCTTTACGCCACGTTATCTTGTCGACTAAGCGTCAGATGGTGAACTTGTCACTAACGTCCCACCTGACACAGTAGATTTGATCATGGGTGGCCTCGCGGGGGAGAACATGCAGGACCGAGGGGACGACGCGTCGATTCGAGGGGGGCTTGAGCTCCATGAGCCAGGAGTCCAGTTCCGGTACGGCGACGGACAGTCCGTCGCAAGCACCATCGGCATCGCCTCGCGCCATTCGCAAACTCTCCGCGCGACGCCGACCGGAAGTCGTCGCGGTGCTGCTGTTCAGCGGCGGGCCGATCTTCGAGAGCTCCATACCGCTCTCGGTGTTCGGCATCGACCGCCAGGACGCGGGCGTGCCGCGCTACCGGTTGCTGGTGTGTGCCGGTGAGGAAGGTCCGCTGCGCACCACCGGCGGCCTCGAACTGACCGCGCCCTACGGGCTGGAGGCGCTGTCCAGGGCCGGCACCGTGGTGGTGCCGACCTGGCGCTCGATATCCCAGGCGCCGCCGCCCGAGGCGCTGGACGCGATCCGCCGCGCCCACGAGGAAGGCGCCCGGATCATCGGGCTGTGCACCGGCGCCTTCGTGCTGGCGGCGGCCGGACTGCTGGACGGCCGGCCGGCCACCACCCACTGGATGTACGCGCCCACCCTCGCGAAGCGCTATCCGTCGGTTCATGTGGACCCGCGCGAGCTGTTCGTGGACGACGGGGACGTGCTGACCTCGGCCGGCACGGCCGCCGGTATCGATCTGTGCCTGCACGTGGTCCGTACCGACCACGGCACCGAGGCCGCGGCGGCGCTGGCCCGGCGGCTGGTCGTACCGCCCCGGCGGTCGGACTGGCAGACCGGGCAGCGGCACCTGGACAGGTCTTTACCCGAGGAGATCGGCGCCGACCCGCTGGCCGAGGTCGTCGCCTGGGCGCTGGAGCACCTGCACGAGCAGTTCGACGTGGAGGCGCTGGCCGCGCGCGCCTACATGAGCCGGCGGACCTTCGACCGGCGGTTCCGGTCGCTGACCGGCAGCGCGCCATTGCAGTGGCTGATCACCCAGCGGGTGCTGCAGGCGCAGCGGCTGCTGGAGACGTCCGACTACTCGGTGGACGAGGTGGCCGGCCGCTGCGGCTTCCGCTCCCCGGTGGCGCTGCGCGGCCACTTCCGGCGGCAGCTCGGCTCCTCCCCCGCGTCCTACCGGGCCGCCTACCGGGCCCGCCGGCCGCAGGACGAGCCGGATCGGCCGGACCGACCGGACCGGCCGGACCGCCCACTGCCCCCCGCGGAGCTGCCGGCCCTGCGCCGGGGGCCGGTCTCCCAGATCCTGGCCGCACCGGCGAAGGCCGACCCGGACACCTACACCGCGCGGGTTCCCGACCAGCCGGCCCGGCCCGAGGTCTCGGACCCCTCGGGCCGCAACCGGCTGCGGACCGCACGCGGCCTCGGCGCCGCACTGCCGGGACCCCGTGATCGCCCCGTAGGGTGAGACATATGAACGACCGGATGGTATGGATCGACTGTGAGATGACCGGGCTGTCACTGGCGCACGACGCGCTGATCGAAGTGGCGGCACTGGTCACCGACTCGGAGCTGAAGGTGCTCGGCGAGGGGGTGGACATCGTGATCCGCCCGCCCGCCGAGGCGCTGGAGTCGATGCCGGACATCGTCCGCCAGATGCACACCTCCTCCGGCCTGCTCAAGGAGCTGGACGACGGGGTGACGCTCGCCGAGGCGGAGAAGCTGGTCATGGCCTATGTGCGCAAGCACGTCAAGGAGCCGCGCAAGGCGCCGCTGTGCGGGAACTCGGTCTCCACCGACCGGGGCTTCCTGGCCCGTGACATGCCCACGTTGGAGCAGCACCTCCACTACCGGATCGTGGACGTCTCCTCGATCAAGGAGCTGGCCCGCCGCTGGTACCCGAGGGCCTACTTCAACAGCCCGGAGAAGAACGGCAACCACCGCGCGCTGGCGGACATCCGCGAATCCATCGCCGAGCTGCGCTACTACCGCGAGGCCGTCTTCGTCGCGCCGCCCGGGCCGGACACGGACACGGTCCGCGCGATCGCAGCGAAGCACGTCCTGCCGGCCGACGTGACCGCCGACCGGTCTGCCGCCAAGCCGGGCCACTGACCTGCGGTTTTCCACCCTCTGCGGGCCTGCGGCGGGCCGCCGGGAAAGTCTGGCGCGACCACCCCTCCAAACCCTGTACACTTTTTCAGGCGGCGCCACCCCAGTAGGAAAAGCGCCGCTCATGGTGGGTGTAGCTCAGCTGGTAGAGCACCTGGTTGTGGTCCAGGATGCCGCGGGTTCGAGTCCCGTCACTCACCCTGCCGAATGAGGCCGCCGCCCCGCGAAAGCGGGCGGCGGCCTCATTCTTGTGTCCCCGCGCCGGCCTCCTGGTCGCTGCCCGTGCGGGGGACGGCGGGTGCGACCGGCCGGTATCAGGGTCCGATTCCTTCACTTGCGCCCGGTACTTACAGATATGACCCGGCGGAAATCCACAGGCCCGGCCGCCGGCACCGCTCGGCGCCGGGACAGCGGGTCAGCGAGGCGCCGGCCGGCGAGAAGGCCAAAAACCGACCTTCCGCTGGGCCGGGGCGGAGTTGGCCTCTAAGGGCTCCCCGTCGCCCGGGTGACACGGTCCGGCCGGGGGATCCGCCGGGCACGCCGATGGGGTGCGCCTGTCCCCGCGCACCCTCATACGTCGTCCAGGCCGTCCACCATGGCCGCGAGCTGCCGGCGGTCGAAGGCGTCGAGGAAGGGGAAGACCGCCCCGCAGTCGAGACAGGCCCGGGCGAGGTCGGCGTCGACGGTCGGCCGCCGCTTGAAGAGGGCCGGACGGGCGAACTTCAGGCGCAGGCGATCTCTAGCCTGGAGTCCTGAGACCAGGCGCGCGACAGGGCTCAATCGCACGGACCCGCATATCCCACAGCGCATGCCGGAACGATAGCCCCCGGGCTTCGGCGCGGGCGCCGAGCCGTCGGTCAGCTTCGACGTGCTCCGTCCGGTCCGGTGCACCAGCGAGGCGCACCGGAGCAGTTCGTCGTACAGAGCGTGATGGGACGGCGGGAGACTGCGCGGTAGTCCTCGGCCGGGATCACGGCCTCGATCCGTCCGCCGCGGTCCAGCACGGACCGGGCGAACCAGGCGTCCGGCCCGTCCGCGAGACAGGAGACGCCCACCAGTCCGTCCGCGTCGTACTCGCTGATCACCGCGGCGAGTTCGGGGCGCAAGGTCCGCGCCAGGTCCTGCGGCAGTCCGCGGTGACCGGTGATGCCGACGCGCACGTCCTTTCCCCTCCGTCG
Organism: Streptomyces sp. DvalAA-14; assembly: GCF_900091855.1. Lineage (GTDB taxonomy): Bacteria > Actinomycetota > Actinomycetes > Streptomycetales > Streptomycetaceae > Actinacidiphila. Next base: position 16,800 of record NZ_FMCH01000423.1, on the reverse strand, counting down.
CACCGGTACACCGGTTTTTCGGGCCCGGCCGCACCGATGGTCGCTGAACAGGCACTTGTCCGTTCGAGACTCGAAATCGCCGAGGCGCCAACACACCAGTATTGAACAACTTATTGACGGGGGTGTACGCGCCTTGTAAACATCACCTCGCTAGAGAGCGCTCTCAGTGGCGTTCCGGCCTCCATCACGGACCCCCACCCGGTTGAGGAGAACACATGTCAGGCAGCACAGCCACATTGGTGCGCCGGCGGCCAGGGCGGCACGACAGATCCCGGCCGTACTTCATCCTTGCCCTGCTGATCGCCCTCGTGGCCGGTGTCGCGCTCGTCGTCACCGCGCAGTCCCCGGCCCGCGCGGCCGGCTCGCTGCTGTCGCAGGGCAAGCCCGCCACCGCGTCCTCCACCGAGAACGCGGGTACGCCCGCGTCGGCGGCCGTGGACGGCAACACCGGCACCCGCTGGTCCAGCGCGGCGTCCGATCCCCAGTGGCTCCAGGTCGACCTCGGTTCGTCGCAGACGATCTCGCAGGTGACCTTGAACTGGGAGACGGCGTACGCCAAATCCTTCAAAATCCAGACCTCCGCCGACGGCACCGCCTGGACGGACGTCTACTCCACCACCACCGGCACCGGCGGCGTGCAGAATCTGGCCGTAAACGGTTCCGGCCGCTACGTCCGGGTGTACGGCACGGTCCGCGCCACGCAGTACGGCTACTCCCTGTGGGAGTTCCAGGTCTACGGCCCCGGTGGCGGATCCACCCAGCCGGCCACCTGCAGCACCGACAACGCGGCGCTGAACCGTACCGCCACCGCCTCCTCCACCGAGAACGCCGGCACGCCCGCCTCCGCGGCCGTGGACGGCAACACCGGCACCCGCTGGTCCAGCGCGTTCAGCGACCCGCAGTGGCTCGAAGTGGACCTCGGCTCGTCGCAGCAGGTCTGCGGGGTCGGCCTGAACTGGGAGGCCGCGTACGCCTCCGGCTTCAAGATCCAGACGTCCACCGACGGCACCACCTGGACGGACGTCTACACCACCACCACGAGCACCGGCGGCGTGCAGAACCTGAACGTGACCGGCACCGGCCGCTACGTCCGCGTCTACGGCACCGCCCGCGCGACGGCGTACGGCTACTCCCTGTGGGAGTTCCAGGTGCACGTGCAGGGCGGCACCGGCACCACCCCGCCGCCCACCTCGCCCACCTCGCCGCCCAGCGACGCCTTCTGGGGCACCACCAGTGACATCCCGGCCGCGCACAACGTGATGGAACTGAAGATCCTCAACCGGACCAACGGCCAGTACCCGGACAGCCAGGTGTACTGGAGCTTCAACGGCCAGGTTCACTCGATCGCCGACCAGCCGTACTTCGACATGCCGGCGAACTCGTCGGGCCGGATGTACTTCTACCTCGGTTCGCCGAACAGCCAGTACTACGACTTCATCGAGTTCACCATCGGCGCCACCGTCTTCAACGGGAACACCACCCGGGTGGACGCCTGGGGCCTGCCGCTGGCGATGCGTCTGCACTCGCACGACGGCTCGGAGATCCAGCTCGGCGACAGCCAGGACCTGTTCAACCAGAGCCGGGACGCCACCTTCGCGCAGTTCCAGGCCGCGGTGCCGCAGCAGTTCAAGGTGCTCGCGCAGACCCAGGCGCCTTACCGGATCATCGCCCCGGGCAGCGACCCGAGCTTCCAGACCGGTGGCGTCAACGCCAACTACTACACGGCGTACGCCAATTCGGTCGGGGTCAACGAGCCCACCTCGAACATCTTCGGCTGCGCCGGCTCGCTGGCCGGCAACCCGACGATGTGCGCGGCGCTCAACCGCCACACCGCGACCCTGCCGACCGCCCAGCAGCAGGACCCGACGAAGTTCTACTCGGGCGACCCGGCCAACTGGTACGCCAAGTTCTGGCACGACCACGCGATCAACCACCTCGCCTACGGCTTCCCGTACGACGATGTGGCCGGTCAGGCCGCGTACGCCTCGCAGCAGAACCCGCAGTGGATGGAGATCGCCGTCGGTTGGTGACGACGATCCCGCTCGGCCGGGATCGTCCCGCTCGGGATGATCCCGGACCTCCCTGAACCATCCTCCCGATCCCCCCACAAAAACCGCCGGGGGCGGGGCGCGGATCCACCCCATGGGTCCGCGTTCCGCCCCCGGCGGCGTGTTCCCGGTCCGCTACGGCGTGATCAGCAGGCAACTGCTGGTGGCGGTGGCCAGCAGGCGGCCGTCGGCGGACTCGATGCGGGCCTCGGCCAGGGCGGTGCGGCGGCCGAGATGGACGACGCGGCCGGTGCAGCGCACGGTGCCGGAGCCGACCCGGATCGCGCCGAGGAACTTCACGCTGAGGTCGAGGCTGGTGTAGCCGGTGCCGGCCGGCAGCCGGGTCTGGACGGCGCAGCCCGCCGCGGAGTCCAGCAGCGTGGCGTAGACGCCGCCGTGCACCGATCCGATCGGGTTGTAGTGGAATTCCGCGGGCTCCAGGGCGAAGACCGCCTCCCCGTCGCCGACCGACTCCAGCCGCATGCCGAGGGTCAGCAGGATCGGCGGCACGGGTATCGCACCGTCGGCCATCGCGCGCAGGAACTCCAGCCCGCTGCGTCCCGCCATGCCGGCCGCCGTGACGAGCGGGTCCTGCCACTCCACCACCCGCCGCCGCTGGGTCTCCTCGTCCGCCACGCCGCTCGCCTTCCGTTGGCCGCCCGCTGCTGTCGGCCGCGCTGCTGAGTCCGCCGCCGGGCCCGCTACTGGGGGCCCGCTACTGGGCCCGAGCCTTTCACAGGGCGAGCCAGGCGCTCGCGGTGTGCCAGTGGCGGCCGGCCCGCAGATGGGAGGTGATCGCGCGTTCGAGGGTGGTACGGGCGGGGAGGGACGCCAGGGGAAGCTCGGGGTCGCCGAAGACGAAGCCGATCGGGGTGCGGTCGTCCGGTTCGGGGTTGGGCCGCGCGGCGTGGAAGAGACGCTGGAAGCCGAGGATGTTGGAGGTCGGCGGCAGGTACCCGGCGAGCTGCGGGTCGAGCAGCCAGGAAAAGCAGACCGCCACCGCGGCCGGCTCGTCGGGGAAATGACGCGGGAAGAACGCACGCGCGGCGGTGAGCGACTCCCGGCAGGCATCCGGCGTCAACGGACCCCGGAAATCCGGGATATGGATCATCAGCGCGGGCGCGTCCGGCCCGGCGGCGGCACCTTCGGCGGCGAGCGTACGGCCCATGGTGCCGCCGAGCCGGACGCGTTCGAACTGGAGCCGGCCGAGTTGGTAGAGCGTGCCGCGGAACGCGCGCGCCAGCCAGTAGGCGTGGAGGACCCCGGGGATGCCGTGCCGGCGGCGGTGCAGGCTGAGGTGGCGGCCGGTATCCGCCAGCGTACGGCGGCTGGTCTCCTCCGGGACGCCGCGGGCGCGGTGGTAAGCCCGGGTGTACGGCAACGCACCGATCAGCGCGAACAGGGCGAACCAGTGCCCGGCGGCGCCCAGTTCGGCGGGCAGCGGCGGCAGCGTGGGGCCGGGCCGCACACCGCCGCCGGGTCCGCCGCCCGGAACGCCCATGTCCCGGGCCAGCACGGCCACGCACCGGTCCAGCAGCCGGTTCAGCGTGGCGTCGCCGGCCAGTTCGGCGCGCGCCGCCAGCACGGGGTTGACGTCGTCGGGCGCCACGCCCAGGTCGAGCAGCACATCGGCCAGCGCCGTCCCGCGCGGCACCGCCACCTCGACGTCGGCGGCCCCGGCGTCCGTCAGTCCGCGCGCCCACGCGGCAAGATCCGGGTCTGCGTCGAGCACGCGCGCGGTGTCCGCCATGCCGAAAACCCTAACGCGGGGTGCTGTCCGGGAGCGCGTGCGGGGCATGCGCGGGCGACCGCGCCCGCCGCCTCGTGGTGCCTGTTCAGCGTGCCTGTTCAGCCTGTTCGGCGCGCCCGGGCGCCGGGTCCGCGGACCCCGGCAGGAGTCGCAGCAGGGCGGCCCGCAGGGTTGGGGCGGCGGCCAGGAAAGAGGGGGACGCGGGGGTCCAGGGGCGGCCGGCCGCATCGGTGACGGCGGCGCCCGCCTCGCGGGCGATCAGGGCGCCGGGGAGCAGGTTGGTGGCGTCCTGGCCGTACTGCCAGAAGGCGTCGAGGCGGCCGGCGGCGACATCGGCGATCTGCCAGGAGGTGGGGCCGAGGTTGCGGACGGCGCCGACGTGCGGGAGGACGGCGGCCTGGGAGCGGCCGCTCAGTTCGGCGGCGGCGGGCCGGCTCGCGATGTCCGGCGGCGCGCTGTTGGCAAGCATCGCGATGCGCAGATCCTGCTTGGCGGCGGGGGCGATCGGGGCGCCGTCGCGGGTCGCGCCGGCCCCGGCGGCGGCGCGGTACGTCTCACCGCGCGTGGGTGCGTGCAGGACGGCGGCCACCGCCTCGCCGTCCCGGATCAGGGCGAGGCTGACGCAGAAGTACGGCAGGTCCTGCAGGTATTGCACGGCCCCGTCGACCGGGTCGACGATCCATGCCTCGCCCCGGGCGGGCAGTTCGGTGCCGAGTTCCTCGGTCCAGGGGACGCCGGGCCGCAGCGCGTCGAGGTGTTCGCGCAGTACGGCGATCACGGGTGCCTCCAGCGCGCGGTAGGCCGCGGCGAACTCCGGGAAGGTCAGGAAGGGGGCGGGGCGGGGTGCCCGGAGCAGGACACGGCCGGCTTCCTCGGCGGCCGCGGCCATCCCGGCCAGCAGGGCGGCATCTGCGGCGGGTGCGGCTGCGGCTGGGGCTGCGGCTGCGGAGGAGGGGGCAGCGGCGGGGGTGGGTGCGGGCAGGGGCGTGGTCATGGCTTCGGCCTCCGGTTCAGTGGCTGCGAGCGGTTCCTCCATCCTGGGTCCGGCCCGCTCGGTAGTGCGGCTCGGCGGCCTCGTAGTGGGTGGATTCGCCGATTCGCCGCTCCGAGGTGGCCTATCCGACGCCTATCGGCGCGTACGGTGAGCGAAAACGCACCCCGCCACCAGCAGATCGGAATGACCCGCCATGTCGCCTCCCGCCCCAGCGGACCGCGTCCTCACCGCGGAGGACCAGCGGCTGGTCGCCGCGCTGCAGTGCGACGGCCGGCTCGGCGCGGAGGCGGCCGGCGAGGCGCTGGGGATCAGCCCGCGCCGGGTGCGGCTGCGGTGGAAGGCGCTGCTGGGCGACGGCACCGTGCGGGTGGTGGTGCCCGCCGCGCCCGGGCCGGACGGGCTCGGCGCGCAACTGCTGCGGATCCGGGTGCTGCGCGGCAAGCTGGACACCATCACGGCCGCGCTGGCGGCCCGCGAGGACATCCCGTTCATCGATGTGACTACCGCGGGGGACGAGATCCTGGCGGTGGCGTGGACCCGGCCGGGGTCGCGGGACCCGCTGGTCTTCCGGCAGCTGCCCTCCACCCAGGCGGTCACGGCGGTGGAGGCGGCGACCGTGCTGCGTGTGTTCCGGCTCGCCACCCAGTGGCGGCACGACGTGCTGACGGCGGCCGAACGCAGCGCCCTCACACCGCCGTTCACCCCGGCGCGAGGGGACCTCGACGACACCGACCGGACACTGCTCGCGGCGCTGGCGGACGACGCGCGGCTGCCCGCCACCACCCTCGCGCACCGCACCGGCCTTCCGCAGTCGACAGTACGGCGCCGCCTGGCCGCGCTCACCGCCGAGGGCGGGCTGGTCACCCAGGTCGTCGTCGACCCGCGCCGGCTCGGGCTGGCCGTCGACGCCAGCGTGATGCTGCGGGTGCCGCCGGACTTCCTCGACGCGGCCGGCCGCAGACTCGCCAAACACCCGGCCGTGCACGGCGCGTTCGCCACCTCGGGCGCGGCGAATCTCTACGCCGCGGTGTGGGTGCGCGATCTCGCGGCGCTCTACGCCTTCCTCGCCGAGGACTTGACCGGCCTCGGCATCACGCACACCGAGACCGCCATCATCAGCCACCCGGTCAAACGCCCGGGCGACCGGCCCGGAGCCGACCGTACGCCGTCGCACCACCGGCCGTCGCACCGTACGCCGCCGGGACAGCCGCCACCGTAACGGGGCCGCCGCGACCGGCCGGCCCCCCGGCGCGGGCCCTCGGGCCGGACCGTGAGCCCAGCCGCGACCAAGGCCCGGACCCCCGGCCCGCCCCCCGGGCCCGACCCTCCCGGCCCGGACCTGCTTCGGGACCCCGGTCCGGACCCCGGTCGCGACCGCTAGACCGAGTCCCGCTGCACCAGTTCCGTCGCCAGCACGACGTGCCGGCGCACCGACGCCCGCTCGGCGATCTCCTCCAGCAGCACCCGGGCCATGGTCCGGCCCATCTCCTCGGTCGGCTGCCGGACGGAGGTCAGCGCGGGGTCCATGTGGCGGGCGATCGCGGAGTCCTCGAAGCCGACCAGGGCCACGTCGTCGGGCACCCGGCGGCCCATCTCCCGCAGCACCGCCCGTGCGCCCGCCGCCATCACGTCGGAGGCGGCGAAGACGCCGTCGATGTCGGGGCGTCGCGAGAGCAGCTCGCGCATGGCCCGCCGGCCGCCCTCCTCGGTGAAGTCGCCGCCGGCCACCAGCGAGTCGGCGGGCCGGACGTCCGCCTGCGCGACCGCCTGGTGGTAGCCGTCGAGTCGGCAGCGGGCCACGTACATGTCCAGCGGGCCGGTGATGGTCGCGACCTGGCGGCGGCCCCGGGCGATGAGGTGGGCGACGGCCGCCCGCGCCCCGCCGACGTTGTCGGCGTCCACGTACGAGACGGATTCCAGGTCGCTGCGACGGCCGTTGAGGACGGCCGGCATCTCCAGCTGTTCCAGCAGGTCCGGCAGCGGGTCGTCCTCGTGGACGGAGACCAGCAGGACGCCGTCCACCCGGTGGGCGGCCAGATACTGGCCGAAGCGGGACCGCTCCTTGGGCGTACGGATCAAGGTGAGCAGCAACTGCATGTCGGTGTCGGCCAGTTCGGCGCCGATGCCGCGGATGATGTCGGAGAAGTACGGCTCGGCGAACAGCCGGGTCTCCGGCTCCGGGATGACCAGCGCGATGGCGTCGGTCCGGTTGCCGGCCAGCGCGCGGGCCGCCCGGTTCGGTACGTAGCCCAGCTCGGCGATGGCGGCCTCGACGGCGGCCTTGGCCCGGTCGCTGACCCGGGGCGAGCCGTTGATCACCCGCGACACCGTGCCGCGCCCCACCCCGGCGCGCACGGCCACCTCTTCCAGGGTGGGCCGTCCGCTGTGCCGCCCGTTCATGGCCACTTCCGCCTCCTGCTGGCTTACCGTCGCGCCACCTTAGCGCCCGCCATGGTCGCGTCCGCGGCCGTTTGAGAGCGCTCCCACGATACAAGGCCATGCTTACCGCGCCGCTCAGCGGTAGTGCCGGGGCGTGCGGAGCTCGTGCGGCAGTTGTACGCGACTGGTGGTGACGTGAGTTCAAGAAGTGATCCCGCCTCAGCCGCGGACACGTTCCGGCAACGAAAACGTCTTCACGTCTTGACACTGGACCCCCCGAGGCGTGACTGTTCCGGAAAGCTTAGTGGGAGCGCTCCCATACTTGGGTGGTCCGGAGCAGTCGTCCGGAGCACCTCATCCATGGCGCTCACAGCAGCACCCGCACGCCGACCCACCCTGACAAGGAGAGTGGAATGCGCACTTCCGGCAGAACCCGCAGGGCCGCCGTCATCGCGGTCGCGGGTCTCGCAGCCTGCGCGACCCTGATCACCGGCTGCAGCAGCAACAGCAAGGATTCCGGCAGCGGGGGCAGCGGCAAGTCCTCCGCGAACGAGAAGATCACCCTGCGCATCGGCGACTTCGGATCGTTCGGCTACGACGACAAGACCGGCGCCAAGCTCTTCTCCGAGTACCACGCGCTGCACCCCAACATCACCGTGGTCGAGGACAACGTCTCGGACAGCGGGGCGTACTGGAACTCCCTCAAGCTGCACCTGACCCAGAACAGCGGTCTGGACGACATCCAGGCGATCGAGATCGGCTTCGTCGCCAACGCCGTCCAGCCGCAGTACGCGTCGAAGTTCGTGGACTTCAACACGGTCAAGGGCTTCAAGGCCAGTGACTGGCTGGACTACAAGGAGAAGGAAGCCACCACCACCGACGGGAAGATCATCGGGGTGGGCACCGATGTCGGCCCGACCGCGATCTGCTACCGCAAGGACCTCTTCCAGCAGGCCGGCCTGCCGACCGACCGGGACGCGGTCGCGGCGCTGTGGCAGGGCGACTGGAGCAAGTTCGTCTCGGTGGGCCAGCGGTTCAAGGCGAAGGCGCCGGCCGGCGTGGCGTTCACCGACTCCGCCAGTGGTCTGTTCAACGCGGTTCTGGCCAGCCAGACCCAGCAGTACACCGATGACAGCGGCAAGCTGATCTACGACACCAGCACCGGTGTGAAGACGGCCTGGGACCTGTCCGCCCAGGCGGTGCAGGACGGACTGACCGCCAAGCTCCAGCAGTTCGACGCGAACAACACCTGGAGCGCGGCCTTCAAGACCAACAAGTTCGCCACCGTCGCCTGCCCGAGCTGGATGATCGGCCAGGTCGCGACCAACTCCGGCCCGGCCAACAAGGGCAAGTGGGACATCGCCCAGCCGCCGCAGGCCGGCAACTGGGGCGGTTCCTTCCTCGGGGTGCCGAAGACCGGCAAGCACGTGGCCGAGGCCACCGCGCTGGCCCAGTGGCTGACCGCCCCGGCCCAGGAGGTCAAGGTCTTCCAGAAGTTCGGCAACATCCCGTCGAACAAGGCGGCGCTGAGCGACCCGGCGGTGCTGAACACCACCAACGACTACTTCCCGGGCACTCCGGTGGGCAAGATCTTCACCGCCACCGCCAATGACATCAAGCCGGCCCCGATCGGCCCGAACGACAGCGTGGTGAAGGACACCATCACCCAGAACGGGCTGCTCGACATGGAACAGCGCGGGACCTCGAAGGACAAGGCCTGGTCGAATGTGAAGGCCCAGGTCCAGGACAAGGTCGGCCAGTAGCACCGAGCGCGGCACGGGGCCGCCCGGCAGCGCCTCCCCCGCCTGCCGGGCGGCCCGCACCAGCACGTCCGTACCCTCCCACCCTCGCCCGCTCCCCTACCGGAAGGACGCCCTCGTGGCCACCTCCGTCAGGGCGGCGTCCGACGGCCGCGCCCCAGCCGGCTGGCGCAGCAAGCTGTACCGGCTGGACACCAAGGCGTCGCCGTACGCGTACATCGCCCCCTTCTTCCTCTGCTTCGCGGCCTTCGGGCTCTTCCCGCTGATCTACACCGGCTGGCTCTCCCTCAACCAGGTCCAACTCGGCACCACCGCCCACTGGGTGGGCCTGAAGAACTACACCGAGCTGTGGAAGAACCAGTTCTTCTGGACCGCGCTGCGCAACACCTTCACGCTCGGCGTGATCTCCACCGTGCCGCAGCTGATGATGGCGCTCGGCCTGGCCCACCTGCTCAACTACCAGCTGAAGGCGCGCGGTTTCTTCCGGGTCGCGGTCCTCGCGCCCTACGCGACCTCGATCGCGGCGGCCTCGCTGGTGTTCGTGCAGCTGTTCAATCCCGACTACGGGATGATCAACCAGCTCCTCGGGCACCTCGGGGTCGACCCGGTGCAGTGGTCGTCCTCCAAGTGGCCGGCCCAGATAGCCATCTCGTCGATCGTGACCTGGCGCTGGACCGGCTACAACGCGCTGATCTACCTGGCCGCCATGCAGGCGGTGCCGGCCGATCTGTACGAGGCGGCGGCGCTCGACGGGGCCTCACGGTGGCGGCAGTTCATCAGTGTGACCATCCCGTCGATCCGGCCGACCATCTTCTTCACCATCATCGTCTCCACCATCGGCGCCACTCAGCTCTTCGGTGAGCCGCTCATCTACGGCGGCAACAGCGCCTCGGGCGGCTCGGCGCACCAATACCAGACGCTGAGCCTGTACATGTACGACAAGGGCTGGCAGATCGGCGAGCTGGGCCAGGCGTCCGCGGTGGCCTGGGTGATGCTGCTGATCCTGCTGCTGATCGGCGCGGTCCAGCTGTTCGTGCTGCGCAGGAACAACCGCCGGAAGCTGGGAGGCTGACCGATGGCACAACTCACCCAGCCGGTACTGCCGTCGGGCCGCGAGCAGGCCGCCGTCACCGCCGACCGGCCCCGGCGCTTCCGGCTGCGGGCCGGGGCGCCGGCAAGCAGCAGCACGGCGGACCCTTCGCCTATGTCTTCCTGATCATCGCGACGCTCGTCTCGCTGTTCCCGCTGTACTGGACGGTCGTGGCGGCCTCGCACACCGACACCGACATCGTCACGCCGCCGACGCCGCTGCTGCCCGGCAGCCACCTGATCCAGAACCTGAAGATCGTCTGGGACCAGGTCGACATGACCACGGCCCTGGTCAACTCCAGCATCGTGGCCTGCTGCGTGGCCTTCAGCACCGTGCTGTTCGCGACCCTGGCCGGATTCGCCTTCGCCAAGCTGCAGTTCCGCGGCCGCAACGCGCTGCTGACGGTGGTGGTGGCGACCATGACCATTCCCCCGCAGCTCACCGTCATCCCGCTGTACCAGATCATCACCAACGTGGGCTGGGTCGGCCACATCCAGTCGGTGATCCTGCCGTCGCTGGTGGCCGCGTTCGGCGTGTTCTTCATGCGGCAGTTCCTCGCCGAGGCGCTGCCGGTGGAGCTGGTCGAGGCGGCCCGGGTGGACGGCGCGAACTCGATGCGGATCATCTGGCACGTGGTGTTCCCGATCGCGCGGCCGGCCATGGCGGTGCTCGGGATGCTGGTCTTCGTGCAGTCCTGGAACGACTTCTTCTGGCCGTTCATCGCGCTGAACCAGCAGAACCCGACGGTTCAGGTCGCGCTGGCCGGGCTGGGATCCGGCGACCACACCATCGACCACGCGGTGGTGGTGACCGGCGCGCTGGTGGCGACGCTGCCGCTGCTGCTGGTGTTCGCGGTGCTCGGCCGGCAGATCGTCGGCGGCATCACGGCCGGCGCGGTCAAGAGCTGAGCCCGTGGGCTGCGATCCCCGAGCCGCTCCCGGTGAGCCCGCCGCCCCTGTCCGTCCCCCGACGACCCCCTGATTCCCCTTGGAGTCCCCCGCCATGACAGCTGTCCGTTCCAAGAGCGCCGGGAGCGCCGCAGGCGCCGCCGGCGCCGCGAGTGCCCTGAGCACCGCGAGCACCGCGGCCGCGAGCACCGAAGACGCCGGGGCACCGGCCCCGCTCCGTTTCCCTCCCGGCTTCGTCTGGGGGGCGGCCACCGCCGCCTACCAGATCGAGGGCGCCGCGGCCGAGGACGGCCGCACCCCTTCGATCTGGGACACCTTCAGCCACACTCCAGGCCGGGTGCTCAACGGCGACACCGGTGACATCGCGGCCGACCACTACCACCGCTTCCGCGACGACGTCGGCCTGATGTCCGACCTGAATTTGGGCGCGTACCGCTTCTCGGTGTCCTGGTCGCGGGTGCAGCCGACCGGGCGCGGTCCGGCGGTGCAGCGCGGTCTGGACTTCTACCGGCAGCTGGTGGACGAGCTGCTGGCGCGGGGGATCACCCCGGTCGCCACCCTCTACCACTGGGACCTGCCGCAGGAGTTGGAGAACGTCGGCGGCTGGACGGTGCGGGACACCGCCGAGCGGTTCGCGGAGTACGCCGGCATCGTGGCCGGCGCGATCGGCGACCGGGTGCCGTACTTCACCACGCTCAACGAGCCCTGGTGCTCGGCCTTCCTCGGCTACGGCTCCGGGGTGCACGCGCCCGGCCGCACCGACCCGGAGGCGGCGCTGAAGGCGGTGCACCACCTCAACCTCGCGCACGGCAGGGCGATCGGCGCGCTGCGGGCGGTGCTGCCGGCCACCGCGCAGACCTCGATCACCCTCAACCTGCACCAGATCAGGCCGCTTTCGGACTCGGCCGCGGATCTGGACGCGGCCCGCCGGATCGACGCGGTGGGCAACCGGGTCTTCCTCGGCCCTGTTCTCGGCGGCGCCTACCCGGCGGACCTGCTCGCCGACACCGCGCACCTGGTGGACTGGGACACCCTCGTGCACGACGGCGACCTCGCGGAGATCTCCCGGCCCATCGACCTGCTGGGCGTCAACTACTACACGCCCACGCTGGTCTCGGACGGCCGGGCGCTGGGCGACGGCGCGGACCTGACGCGCAATGACGGCCACGGCGCCAGCGACCACTCGCCGTGGCCGGGTTCGGAGCATGTCGCCTTCCACCTGTCGCCGGGCGAGACCACGGCGATGCGCTGGTCGGTGGACGCGTCGGGCCTGTACGACCTGCTGATGCGGATCGCCCGGGAGCACCCCGAGCTGCCGATGATGGTCACCGAGAACGGCGCCGCCTACGACGACTACGTCTCCCCGGAGGGCGCGGTCAACGACCCGCAGCGGATCGCCTATGTACGCGGCCACCTCGCGGCGGTGCACCGGGCGCTGGCCGACGGCGCCGATGTGCGCGGCTACTTCCTGTGGTCGCTGATGGACAACTTCGAGTGGGGCTACGGCTACAGCAAGCGCTTCGGCGCGGTGTACATCGACTTCCCCACCCAGCGGCGGATCCCGAAGCGGAGCGCGCACTGGTACGCGGCGGTGGCCCGCGACAACGTCCTTCCGGATGTCACGGAGGAAGACGGGGCATCCTGAAGGGACGGGTGCGGTGGGGCAGTTCGAGGGTGCTGTCCCGCCGCACCGCAGCATCGGCGCGCCGCGGCGGCGCCGGACCGTGACCGCAGCACGACAACGAGCCGGCCGCTCCTCTCCCGTGGGGGGGAGAGAGGAACGGCCGGTGGTCTCGGGGTGGTTCGGGATCAGCCCGTGTAGGCGGCGAACGCCTTGGAGAAGGCGCCGGCGCTCTGCGTGATCGAGCTGCAGGAGGCGTCCGCCCAGCTCTGCGCGCCGCCCGCGCACTGCTTGTCACGGGTCGCGGACCACATCGACAGCCAGGCGAGGTGCTTGGTCCGGGCGAAGGTGACCAGCTGGGTGGCGTCGGCGACCGTGAACGTCTCGGTGTTGACGTCGTTCAGGCCGATCATCGGGGTGACCGCGATCTTGCTCCAGGCGGCCGCGTCGGACAGCCCCAGCACGCTCTTGACCTGGGCCTGGGTGGCGGTGGCGCCGTCGATCGCGTACTGGCCCATGTCGCCGTTGAACGAGGAGCCGTAGTCCATCGCCATGATGTTCACCGCGTGCACGTCGACACCGTTGCTCTTGGCGTTGGACAGCAGGTTGATGCCGTCCTGGGTGAGGCCGGTGGGCATCGCGGGCAGCGTGTAGGAGACCTCCAGGCCGCTGTGGCTGCGCTGGAGTTGGGCGATCGCCTGGGCGCGGCGGGTGTTGGCCGCGGTGTCCGGCAGCGCGCCGCCCTCCACGTCGAAGTCCACCTTGGTCAGCTTGTACTGGTCGATGACCTTGCCGTAGGCGTTCGCCAGGTCGGTGACGGAGGTGCAGGCGGAGGCGAGTTCGCTGCCGTTGGCGCCGCCGAAGGAGACCCGGACGTCGCCGCCGGCCGCCCGGACCGCGCCGATCTGCGCTGCCACCGCGTCGCTGCCGAGGTCGGTGACGCCGCCCCACTTGGGGGTGCAGCCGCCGCCGGAGACGACAAAGGCGAGGTTGAACTGCTTGACCCCGTTGGCGCTCATGGCGCCGGTGAGGTTGTAGGCGGGGTACAGCGAGGTGTCCACGTAGGGCGCGAAGCCGCTGGAGGCGGTGGAGCCGCTGCCCGCGGTGGGGGTGGGCGTCGCGGTCGGGGCCGGCGACTGGGTGGGCTGCTGGGTGGGGGTCTGCGTCGGCTTCTGCGTCGGCGTCCGGCTGGGCTGGGCCGTCGGCTGCTGGGTCGGCGGTACGGTCGCTGTCGCCGTCGGGTGGCCGGTCGGGGTCGGCGTGGGCTGGTCCGACACCGAGCACTTGGTGTTGTCGATCAGGCAGTTGACCGGGTCGGCGGCCCGGGTCGCGGCGTGGGTGACGAAGCCGACCGAGGCCGAACCGCCGGGCGCGATGCTGCTGTCCCAGCTCGCCGGGGTGACGGTCACGGTCTGCCCGGAGACGGTGAAGTCGCCGTTCCACAGTGAGCTGATGGTGGTGCCGGCCGGCAGGTCGAACTTCAGCGTCCAGCCCTTCAGGGCGGCGCTGTTGGAGTTGGTGATCGCGTACTGCCCGGTGTAACCGGTCGTCCAGTCACTGGTCTTGGAATACGCGGCACCGACCGTCGCGGCACTGGCCGGCCCGGCGAGGGCGAAGGCGCCGGCGGCGATCGCGGCGGCCGCGGTGACCGCGCCGATGAGTTGGACCTTGCGGCCGGGACGACGGCGGTGGGTGGTTGCCATGGGGGGGTTGCCTGCCTCGTACTCGGGAGTAGGGGACGCGGCATGCACGCTAGCCCCACGCCGAGGGACAAAAGCCCAGTTGGCGGCGGTGCGGCAGGTTCTTATGGCGGGCTTAAGGAAGCGTAAGGAAGGGCTTAATGGAGCCGGCAGTTCCGGGCGGTTTGCGCCGGCCCCCGTCGGCGGGGGCCGGCCGGCGCCGGGTCAGCCCTGGGACGCCTGGTCCAGGTGGGCGAAGACGACCACGTTGTCCTGGTAGTCCTGCTTCTTGTGGTCGAAGGTGCCGCCGCAGGTGATGATCCGCAGTTCGGCGTCCGGGGTGTCCCCGTAGACGCGCTGGTCCGGGAAGTCGTCCTTGGCGAAGGTCTCCACCGAGTCGACGGTGAAGCGCGCCACGCTGTTGTCGGCACGGGTGATGGCGACCGGCTGGCCCTTCTTGAGCAGGGACAGCAACTCGAACACGGCCGGTCCGGTCTTGGTGTCGACGTGCCCGGCCACGATGGCGTTGCCGCGCTCCCCCGGCGTCGGGCCGTCCCCGTACCAGCCGGCCAGATTGGAGTTGTCCTCCGGCGGTGCCTCCAGCCGGCCGTCGGCGCCCAGCGACAGCTTGGTGAACGGCGCGCTCACCCCGATGTCGGGAATGGACAGCAGCGTCGGCTCGGAGCGCGCCATCGACGGGCCGCCGGTGGGCGGCGGTGTGCCGGGCTGCTCCTGCTGCCCTTGCCCGCCCTGCGGGCCCTGCTGGCCGGACGCCGCGGACTGGGAGGTGACGACCGGGCCGCTCACCGGCGCCTGGCCCTGCGCGTGGGTCAGGGAGTTGTACATCATCAGCGCGCCCAGCAGGGCCGCCGCGGCGGCCCAGCGCATCGCCCGCGGCCGGCGTTCGGGGACCGGAGGGGTGTCGCGCTGCGGGGACTGCACGGCCATGGGTGCTGCCTTTCGAGTGCCCCGGCGAGCGGTCGGGGGTGCGGGCGGGGGGTCGGGGCGGGGTGTGCGGGCTGATGCCGGCTGGTTGGGGCCGGCGGGTTGGGGCCGGCCGGTCGCGCAGGCCGGCGCCGGGGAGGCAAAGAGGCCGGCGTGGCCACCGCGGGGGGAGCGGTGGCCACGCCGGGCGGCGCGTGCGGAGTCACGCGCCGGCGGGGCACCCGCGGTGTGTCAGGTCACCGCGAGGCCCCAAGAGGGCGGTCCCGTCCGCGTCAGAGCGCCGCGGTCGCGTTGCTGCCCGCGCCGCGACGGCGAAGCGCCCACGCGCCGGCGCCGAGGCCGCCGAGCAGCAGGACGGAACCGGCGGCCAGGCTGTTGCCACCGGACAGGGCGAGGCCGCCGCCACCGGTGTGCATGCCGCCGTGCGGCTTGTGCCAGTCGCCACCGTCGCCGGCGCGGTCCTCGCCGCCCCGCTCTCCGGGCTCACTGCGCTGGCCTTCGTCGCCCGAGCCCTTCTGCCAGTCCCCACCGTCGTGGGCGGAGGCGGAAGGTCCGCTCGGGTCGTAGGCGTTGACGGCCCCGGTGGCGTGGGCGGCCGGGGCGGCGATGGCGAGGCAGGCGGTGAGGGCGGCACCGGCCAGGATCGAGCGGGCAGTACGCATGGGGACGTTCCTTCCGTCGCGACGTACGCCGGGCCGGCCTCGTACCGTCCCGGGAAAGCGTAGTGGCGACATGCTCACCGTCCGTGAGCCGCAACCGATGTGCCACTCGGGAGGGCCGCGCGGGGGACAGAATGCGCCCTTCGGGTGACGAGGAGGCGCGGGAGATGGTCAACTCCCCCTTCCAGCAGGGCGTATGACCGCTGCCCAGCAGGGCCGGCGGCCCCCGTACCCCGGTCGCCCGTCACCCGCTCGGCCCGGACGGACGGCGCCGGCCGCCGGAAGGCCTCCACAGTGGTGACCACGAGTAGTGCGGCATCCACCTCTGAGAGGACTTCATGGCTTCGCCTCCGGTACGGACCACCTTCTCCGGCAGCGGTCGCCGGACTCTGCTGCGCGCGATGACCGGCGGCGGCGCGCTGGCGGCGCTGACGCTGCCGGGCTCCGCGCCCCAGGCCGCGGCGGCCGGTCGCCCGGCCGCGATCGACCCCTTCGCGCTGGACGGCTTCCAGCCCAGCGGCAGGACCCGCGAATACTGGGTCCAGGCCGACTCGTTCGCGCACAACGCGGCACCGAACGGGTCGGACGGCATGACGGGCATGCGCTTCACCGAAAGCCAGACCACGTATCAGGCGGTCGGCTTCCGGGCCTACACCCCCGACTGGGGCAGTCCGTTGAAGGCCGACACCGGCCCGCACGGCATCGGGGCCAACAGCGGCATCCCCGGTCCGGTGATCCGCGCCGAGGTCGGCGACGTCATCAAGGTGCACTTCAAGAACAACGACACGTACTACAAGTGGCCGCACAGCATCCATCCGCACGGGGTCCGCTACGACCAGGACAACGACGGGGGTTGGATGGCCGACGACCCCGACCGGCCCGGTACGGCGGTGCCGTTCGGCGGGACGTACACCTATACCTGGGTCTGCACCCGTGGCTCGGTGGGCAGTTGGCCCTACCACGACCA
>NZ_FMCH01000206.1 GCF_900091855.1 Streptomyces sp. DvalAA-14 | reverse complement strand
AGCCGCTGGCCGAGGAGCCCGCCCCGGTGCACACCGCCGCCGCGCAGCCCGGCGCCGAGGAGCCCTACGACCTGCTCGGCATCGGCGTCGGCCCGTTCAACTTGTCGCTGGCCGCCCTCGCCGACGGCATCCCGGGCCTGACCGCCGCCTTCTACGACCAGGAGCCGGCCTTCCACTGGCACCCCGGGCTGCTCATCGACGGCGCCGCGCTCCAAGTTCCCTTCCTCGCCGACCTGGTGACCCTCGCCGACCCGGCCAGCCGCTGGTCGTTCCTGAACTGGCTCAAGACCCGCGAGCGCCTGTACCCCTTCTACTTCGCCGAGCGCTTCCACGTGCACCGCGCCGAGTACGACGCCTACTGCCGGTGGGTCGCCGACTCCCTGCCCAGCACCCACTTCGGGCAGCAGGTCGACTCGGTGCGCTGGAATCCGGCCCGCGACCGCTTCGAGATCGACCACACCCGGCTCGACGCGCGCGGCGAGGCCGAGGCCCTCGGCCGCACCTACGCCCGCCACCTCGTGCTCGGCATCGGCTCCGCGCCCTATGTGCCCGACCCGATCCGCCCGCTGGCCGAGACCCCCACCGTGCCGGTGGTGCACTCCGCGCACTATCTCGACCAGCGCGACCGGCTGCTGGCCGCCGACCACATCACCGTGATCGGTTCCGGCCAGTCCGGCGCGGAGGTCTTCCTCGACCTGCTGCGGGCCCGGCCGGTCGGCCGCGAGCGCCTCACCTGGCTGGCCCGCACCCCCGCCTTCGCGCCCATGGAGTACAGCAAACTCGGCCTGGAGCACTTCACCCCCGACTACACCCGCTACTTCCACGGCCTGCCCGAGGCCGTCCGCGACCGGCTGGTGCCCCAGCAGTGGCAACTCCACAAGGGCATCGACACCGCGACGATCACCGCCATCCACGACGAGCTCTACCGCCGTTCCCTCGGCGGCGGCTGGCCGGACGCGGTGCTGACCCCCGGCGTCACCGTGCGCACCGCCGGCCGGATCGGCACCCAGAGCATCGAACTGCACCTGGAACACGCCGACCAGGGCACCCGGACCCGGCTGATCACCAGCGCCGTGGTGCTGGCCACCGGCTACCGGGACCGTCCGCTGGACCGGCTGCTCGGCCCGCTCGACCCGTACATCAAGCACGACGGATCGGGCCGGCCGAAGATCGACGCCCGGCACCGCCTGGAACTCGACCGGTGCGTCACCGGGCGCGTCTATGTGCAGAACGCCGAGCGGCACAGCCACGGTGTCGGCGCGCCCGACCTCGGACTGGCGGCCTGGCGGTCAGCGGTGGTGCTCAACGACCTCACCGGTCTGCTCACCGGGGAGGAGCACTACCCGCTGCCCGCCAGGACCGCCTTCACCACCTTCGGTCTGGACGGCGCCGCCGCCAGCGACGTCCCTACCCGAACAGCGGCACTCCGGCGCGGGTGAGCCGCCACTGGTCGCCGCCGAAGGCCGCCGGGTCGATCACGCCGTGCGCCTGCACCCAGGCGATGATCGTGTTGCGGATCTCGTCCGAGCTGGACCACACCGAGGTCGCGGCGGCGACATGCGGGTAGTTGCTGCCGCCGCTGGACCGGTAGTTGTTGACCGCCAGCACGAACTGCGCCGCCGGGTCGACCGGCGCGCCGCCGAAGCTCAGCCCGGTGATGCGCGAGCCCGCCGGCTGCGCGATGTCGATGTCGTACGACACCCCGCTGAGCACGTCGTAGCTGTAGTCCGGGGTGTTGTTGGCGTTGGTGATCCTGGTGACGTCCACCGGGGCGTCCGGCGCGGTCTGCACGAAGTAGGCCGCCGACCACTCCAGGTAGTCCTTGACCTGGGCGCCGGTGAGGAGCTTCGCGTCCAGGGTGTTCTCGTAGACGTACAGCCCCGCCACGTCCCGCAGCGACACCTGCCCGGCCGGGATGGCCGCGGTCCGCGAGAACGGCGACGCCTCGGACAGCACCGGCAGCGAGGCGTACGCGGTGCCGGCCAGCGCCGCCTTGACGGTCTCGGACTGGACGAGGTTGATGAAGTCGATGATCGGGGTGTCCTTGTACGTCGACTCCGCCGCCGACATGGCCGCGGCGCAGCTGCCGATCACCTGGTTGACGTAGGCCACCACCTTCTGGTGCTCGTCACGGACCAGCCGGGCCACCACCGGGTCCTCCTCGACGGTGTTGGCGTTGCGGACCTCGGCGGTGACCGAGGAGACCTGCCAGCGGCCGTGCTCCAGGGTCAGCGCGATGTCGAAGACGCTCAGCCGCATGCCCCACATCAGCGGCTCGGACAGCACCACCGTCTTGCCGGTCTGCTCGTTGACCACCAGGGTCTGCGGGCGCTCGACGTGGGTGTGGCCGACGAGGATCGCGTCGATGCCGGGGACCTGCGCGGCCACCAGCGAGGAGGCGTTCTCGGGGTAGGGGACCGCGTCGCCGTAGGAGGTGCTGCCGTCCAGGCCGGAGTGGTCGGTCAGGATCACCACGTCGCAGCCCAGTGCCCGCAGCTTCGGCACGTACAGCTTCGCCTGCTCCACCAGGCCGGGGAAGGCGAGCTTGCCCTGCACATTGGCCTTGTCCCACACCGCGATGCCGGGGTTGGTCAGGCCCAGGACGCCGACCTTGACCGCGGGGCCGCCCTCGACGTGGATCTCCTTGACCAGGTAGGGCGGGAAGGCGGGCCGCAGGGTGGTGGCGTCGACCGCGTTGGCGGCCAGCAGCGGGAAGTCGCACTGCTCCTGGAAGGCGCGCAGCAGCGGGACGCCGTAGTTGAACTCGTGGTTGCCCAGGGCCGCGGCGTCGTACTTCATATGATTCATGGCCAGCGCCATCGGGTGGCGGGGGCCGCGGTGGGCGCCGGTGATCGGCTCGACCCGGGCGTAGTAGTAGGACAGCTGGGTGCCCTGGATGATGTCGCCGGCGTCGATCAGCAGGGTGCGGTCGTGGCCCTTCTCCTGCCGGGCGGCGGTGACGAGGGTGGCGACCTTGGCCAGGCCCACGTCGTTGTGGGTGGCGTCGTCGTAGGCGGCGTTGGTGAAGTAGTCCCAGTTCAGAGCGTGGCCGTGCAGGTCGGTGGTACCGAGGACGCGCAGGCTGAAGGGCTTCGGCCGGTGACCGTGGCCGCGGTGGCGGTCGTCGGCCTCGGCGGGCGCCGCGGCCACCGTGCCGGCCGCGCCGGTCAGCGCCAGTCCGGCGCCGGTGGCGGCCGAGCGGTTGATGAAGTCCCTGCGATTGAGCGGCATCTGATCTCCCGGTGCGGGTGATGGGGCCAGGGTGATGGGACAGGGTGATGGGACGCGAGCGGGTACGACGCGCGTAGATTCTGGACCACCGCCCCCCGGTCGCGACACCCCGCGCGCGGTGGAATACCGTCCGCGCCGGCCGGTAAGACACGCACCCGGCCACCGAGGGTGACCAATATGCTCATCAGAGCGGGACCCCGCACACTTCGATACTTGTCAACAAGCGTTAATCCAGCCGTCGTTGGACAGTTGCCGTCACCGTGTTCCCTACTAACGAGTAGGTCATACGCTCGATACATGCGCCGAGCCAAAATTGTCTGCACGCTGGGACCCGCCACCGACTCGTACGACCAGATCAAAGCCCTGGTCGACGCCGGCATGGACGTGGCCCGCCTGAACCTGAGCCACGGGTCGTACGCCGAGCACGAGGACCGTTACCGAAGGGTCCGCAAGGCCGCCGAAGAGAGCGGCCGCAGCGTCGGCATCCTGGTCGACCTTCAGGGCCCGAAGATCCGGCTCGGACGCTTCGCCGAAGGCCCGGTACTCCTTGAACGCGGCGACGAGTTCACCATCACGATGGATGACATCGAAGGTGACCAGCAGATCTGCGGCACCACCTACAAGGGCCTGACCGCCGATGTCGCCCGCGGCGAGCGCATCCTGGTCGACGACGGCCGGGTCACCCTCGAGGTCACCGACGTCGAGGGCCCGCGGGTGCACACCATGGTCATCGAAGGCGGCATGATCTCCGACCACAAGGGGCTCAACCTCCCCGGTGTCGCGGTCTCCGTGCCCGCCCTGTCCGAAAAGGACATCCGCGACCTGCGCTGGGGCCTGCGGATCGGCGCCGACGTCATCGCGCTGTCCTTCGTCCGCACCGGACGGGACATCCAGGACGTGCACCGGATCATGGACGAGGAGGGCCGCCGGGTCCCGGTCATCGCCAAGGTCGAAAAACCCCAGGCGGTCGACGCGCTGGAGGACATCGTCGACGCCTTCGACGGCATCATGGTCGCCCGCGGCGACCTGGGCGTCGAGATGCCGCTGGAGTCGGTGCCGATGGTGCAGAAGCGCGCCGTCACCCTCGCCCGCCGCAACGCCAAGCCGGTCATCGTCGCCACTCAGATGCTCGAGTCGATGATCGACAACTCCCGCCCCACCCGCGCCGAGGCCAGCGATGTCGCCAACGCGGTGATGGACGGGACCGACGCGGTGATGCTCTCCGGCGAGACCAGTGTCGGCAAGTACCCGATCGAGACCGTCAAGGTCATGTCGCGGATCATCACCGCCGCCGAGGAGGAGGTCCTCGCCGGCGGCCTGCCGCCGCTCACCGAGCAGAACAAGCCCCGCACCCAGGGCGGCGCGGTGGCCCGCGCCGCCGCCGAGATGGGCGACTTCCTCGGTGCCCGCTTCCTGGTCGCCTTCACCCAGTCCGGCGACACCGTGCGGCGGCTGTCCCGCTACCGCTCGCCGATCCCGGTGCTGGCGTTCACCCCCGAGCCGGCCACCCGCTCCCAGCTCAACCTGACCTGGGGCGTGGAGAGCTTCCTCGGCCCGATGGTGCAGACCACCGACGAGATGGTCCAGCAGGTCGACGAGCAGCTGCTGCGGATCGGCCGGTGCAAGAAGGGCGACGTCGTGGTCATCACGGCCGGCTCCCCGCCCGGGATGCCCGGCACCACCAACATGGTCCGGGTGCACCACATCGGCGAGGACGACTCGCCCAAGGCGTGACCCCCGCCGATCCGGCACGTGCCCCCGCCCGAAGGCTTCCGCGGGGGCACCGCCACGGGTGCGGCGGTTATCCGCCCAAAGGGGCAGGCAGCGGGCAATTCGCAGGCAATCGGCAGGCAATTAACGCTGCGTAACGTCGCCGTAATGCCGATTCAAAGATCGAAGTTGTCCGCCCCGCCCCGTCCTGCTGCCGTTTTCCCGTCGCCGATGACCGGGTCCGTCCCGGGGGCCGGGCCGGCGCCGGGCGCCACCGCGCCACACCGGAAGTGCGGGTTCTCAGCATGCGGACTACCGCGCATAGCAGGTTAATTGGGGCGAGCGGCCTGATGAAACCTCAGCAGAACCTCAAAAGCGTCGGATTGGCATAACAAGACAGTCACACTCTTCGCCGCACCTCTGCATGACCCCCCTCACCGCGCCTAGAGTCACGGCCAGTCACTGCGCCACCGGATTTGTCAGTTCGGGTTCCAGCGCGCGACTCGGCCTCTCATCAGAGACGGCCGCGCCAGGGGAAAGGACTGATTGTGCGACACCGTTCCTTGCTGATAATGACCTCCGTACTCGCTACGGGAGCGCTCACCCTCACTGCTTGCGGCTCGCGTAGCGACGACGACAAGAAGGGCAGCGGGGACAACGCCAGCGCCGCCGGCACCACCGTCGTCATCGGCGTCGACGCCCCCCTGACCGGCGCCAACTCCGCGACCGGACTCGGCATCCAGTACGGCGTGCAGATCGCCGTCGACGACGCCAACGCCAAGCACCTCGTCCCCGGCGTCACCTTCAAGATCAAGGCCCTCGACGACAAGGCGCTGCCCGCCACCGGCCAGCAGAACGCGACCGCCTTCGTCCAGGACAACACCATCATCGCCGCTGTCGGCCCGCTCAACTCCGGTGTGGCCACCTCGATGCAGCAGGTCTTCGCCAACGCCAACATGGTCGAGATCTCGCCGTCCAACACCAACCCGGCGCTCACCCAGGGCCCGAAGTGGAACACCGGCACCGAGGTCCGCCCCTTCAAGACCTACTTCCGCACCGCCACCACCGACGCCAAGCAGGGCGGCTTCGCGGCCGACTACGCGGCCAACACCCTGAAGAAGAAGGAAGCTTTCGTCGTCGACGACAAGCAGACCTACGGCGCCGGCCTGGCCGCCATCTTCAAGGACAAGTTCGCCGGCTTCGGCGGCAAGATCGCCGGCACCGACCACGTCAACACCGGTGACACCGACTACTCCACCCTCGTCACCAAGATCAAGAGCTCGCACGCCGACATGCTCTACTACGGCGGGCAGTACGACGAGGCGGAGCTGATCACCAAGCAGCTCAAGGCAGCCGGCGTCAACATCCCGCTCATGGGCGGCGACGGCATCTTCTCCGACACCTACATCAAGACCGCCGCCGCCGCCGCCGAAGGCGACCTCGCCACCTCCGTCGGCGTCCCGGTCACCACCCTCCCGGCCGCCCAGGACTTCATCAAGACCTACAAGGCCAAGGGCTACCCCGGTGACTACGGCACCTACGGCGGCTACTCCTACGACGCCGCCACCGCCATCATCAACGGCGTCAAGGAGATCATGGCCGACAACGGCGGCAAGCTCCCCGCCATGGCCGACGCCCGCGGCAAGCTCGTCGACGCCGTGCAGAAGGCCGACTTCAACGGCATCGCCGGCCACGTCTCCTTCGACCAGTACGGCGACACCACCAACAAGCAGCTGACCGTCTACCAGGTCAAGAGCGGCAAGTGGGTCGCCGTGAAGAGCGGCACCTACAACGGCTGACCCCAGCCCAGCACCACCCAGGGCCGCGCGGCCGGTCACCCCGACCGCGCGGCCCGCCGCTTATCCCGCCCCCCGCGTCACGTTCTCCCCCCTCCCCCCCTCGTCCCCCTCTCCGTCTCCCCCCCTTGTCCCCTTCCCCCCGCTCCCAGCGACATGGAGGCCATGCGGTGCACACCCTGCCGCAACAGCTGGCCAACGGGCTGTTCCTCGGCTCGATGTACGGGCTCATCGCCATCGGCTACACGATGGTGTACGGCATCGTCCAGCTCATCAACTTCGCCCACGGCGAGATCTTCATGACCGGCGCCTTCGGCGCCCTCACGGTCTACACAAATCTCCCCGACGGCACCAACATCTGGCTCGCGCTGCCCCTGATGCTGGCCGGCGGCGTCATCGTGGCCGTACTCATCGCCATGGCCGCCGAACGCTTCGCCTACCGGCCGCTGCGCGGCGCACCACGGCTGGCCCCCCTCATCACCGCCATCGGCCTGTCGCTGGCACTCCAGCAGGCGATCTTCGTCTGGTACCCCGGTGCCGACAACGCCCGGAACTTCCCCCAACTCGGCACCCACCCCTACCACCTCGGCTCCATCAGCATCCAGCGCGGCGACATCTTCCTCGTCTCCGCCGCCGTGATCTGCATGATCGGACTGGCCACCTTCGTCCGCACCAGCCGCACCGGCCGCGCCATGCAGGCCACCGCACAAGACCCCGACACCGCGCAGCTCATGGGTATCGACACCAACCGCATCATCGTGATCGCCTTCGCCATCGGCGGCCTGTTCGCCGCCGTCGCCGGCCTGGCCTCCGGCCTGAAATACGGCCAGGTCAAATACGACATGGGCTTCCAAGCCGGCCTCAAGGCGTTCACCGCCGCCGTGCTCGGCGGCATCGGCAACATCTACGGCGCCATGCTCGGCGGCCTCGTCCTCGGCGTCGCCGAATCCTGCGCCTCGGCCTACATCTCCGACATACCCGGTATGCAGCAGCTCGGCGGCGGCGGATGGGCCAACGTCTGGGCATTCGTACTGCTCATCGTCGTCCTGCTGGTCCGGCCCCAGGGCCTGCTCGGCGAGCGCGTAGCGGACAGGGCGTGATCACGACATGACCGACATCCCCGCCGTGACCACCCTGGCCGCCACGCCGCCCGCGACCCGCCGCACCGAGCCGTTCATCCCGCTGCCGCTCACCGCGGCCCGGGCCGTCACGCTCCTCGGCGCCGCCGTCACCATCGCCTCCACCTTCCTGTCCTGGACCTACACCACCGACTTCCCCGGCGACCTCACCGTCACCGGCTACCCCGGCGGCCTCCAGGTGATCACCCTCATCGGCGGCATCCTCGCCCTGCTGCTCGCCCTGGCCGCCTTCCGCGTCAAAGGCCTGAGCTGGCTCGTGCCCAGCCGCTCCAACAACGCCGTCCTCGCCATGGCGCTCGGCACCCTCGCCACCACCTGGTACACCGTCATCGCCATCGCCGAAGAACTCGGCGGCCTGGCCAACGTCGATCCCGGCGGCTTCGTCGCCGCGATCGGCAGCCTCCTGCTGTTCCTCGGCACCCTCGCGCTGCCCATCGACCGGCAGCCCGAGGAGGACGACGACACCGAGTACTACGAACTCGGCCGATTCGCCGAAACCTCCCTGATCGTCAGCGCCTACCGCGCCCTGCGCAGCCTCCGCCTCAACCACAGCGACCTGCGCATCGGCGATCCCCGCAAGCTCAACCCCTGGCTGCAACGACTCACCGTCGTCGTCGTCTTCGCCGTCGGCCTGAAGATCCTCACCTTCGGCATCGCCACCGACTACACCGAGATCTTCATCGGCTACCTGCTCGTCATCGCCTTCGGCGTCTGGGCCCTCAGCGCCGCCGGACTGCTCCGCCAGTTCCAGCAGCTCACCCAGGAAAACCGCCGCTTCACCGCCGCCGTCGGCGTCCTCGCCGCCATCGCCTACCCCTTCGCCCAGAACAACGAGCACTGGGCGAACCTCGGCGTCAACATCCTCATCTTCGGCACCGTCGCCCTCGGCCTCAACATCGTCGTCGGCCTCACCGGCCTGCTCGACCTCGGCTACGTCGCCTTCCTCGGCGTCGGCGCCTACGCCGCCGCCCTGGTCTCCGGCTCCGCGTTCTCCGTCTGGTCCGGCGTGCAATTCCCGTTCTGGGCCGCCGCCCTGACCGGCATGGCCGCAGCCCTCGTCTTCGGCGTCCTCATCGGCGCCCCCACCCTGCGCCTGCGCGGCGACTACCTCGCCATCGTCACCCTCGGCTTCGGCGAGATCTTCCGCATCGCGGTCAACAACCTCGACGGCGTGTCCGGCCCCAAGGTCACCAACGGACCCAACGGCATCTCACAGATCCCCGACCTGTCGATCTTCGGCTACAACCTCGGCAACCCGCACGAGATCGGCTCCTTCACCCTCGGCCGGTTCGCCAACTACTACCTGCTGATGCTCGTCATCACCATCATCGTGGTGCTGATCTTCACCCGGGCCGCCGACTCCCGGATCGGCCGGTCCTGGGTCGCCATCCGCGAGGACGAGACCGCCGCCACCGCCATGGGCATCAACAGCTTCCGGGTCAAACTGATCGCCTTCGCCCTCGGCGCCTCCCTGGCCGGACTGGCCGGCACCGTCAGCGCCCACGTCACCTACAGCGTGGTGCCCAACCCCTACCAGTTCGCCGGATCCTCGCCGCCCAACTCCGCCTTCCTGCTCGCCGCCGTCGTCCTCGGCGGCATGGGCACCGTCAGCGGCCCCATCCTCGGCGCGGCCCTGCTCTACCTCATCCCGGAAAAGCTCGGCTTCATCCAGCGCTACGAACTGCTCGGCTTCGGCATCGCGCTCATCCTCATCATGCGCTTCCGCCCCGAAGGCATCATCCCCAACCGCCGCCGCCAGCTGGAATTCCACGAAGACGACACCCTCATCCCCGGCCAGCGGCCACTCGGCGACGACACCGTCCCCGCCAGCACAGCAGGGGCGTGAAAGACACCATGACCACCACCAGCACCCCGGCGCCCATCCCCGCCCAGAACCCCGACACCGCGCCGCTGCTCCAAGCCAGCGGCGTCATCATGCGCTTCGGCGGCCTCACCGCCGTCCGCAACGTCAGCCTCACCGTCAACAGCGGTGAGATCGTCGGCCTCATCGGCCCCAACGGCGCCGGCAAGACCACCTTCTTCAACTGCCTCACCGGGCTCTACGTCCCCACCGAAGGCACCGTCTCGTACCGCGGCACCGTCCTGCCCGCCAAACCCCACCTCGTCACCAAGGCCGGCCTGGCCCGAACCTTCCAGAACATCCGGCTCTTCGCCAATATGACGGTGCTGGAAAACGTCCTCGTCGGCCGGCACACCCGCACCCGCGAAGGACTCCTGTCCGCCCTGCTGCGCGGCCCCGGCTACCACAAAGCCGAAGCCCAATCACGGGCCCGCGCCATGGAACTGCTCGAATTCACCGGCCTCGCCGACAAAGCCGAGCAACTCGCCCGCAACCTCCCCTACGGCGAACAACGCAAACTCGAAATCGCCCGAGCCCTCGCCAGCGAACCCGGACTCCTGCTGCTCGACGAACCCACCGCCGGCATGAACCCCCAGGAAACCCGCGCCACCGAGGAACTCGTCTTCGCCGTCCGCGACCAGGGCATCGCCGTCCTCGTCATCGAGCACGACATGCGCTTCATCTTCAACCTCTGCGACCGCGTCGCCGTCCTCGTCCAGGGCCAGATGCTGGTCGAAGGCACCTCCGACGTCGTCCAGCGCGACGAACGCGTCATCGCGGCCTATCTGGGCGAACCGATCGCCGGCGAAGCCGAGGGCCCGGCCCCCGAACCGGCGCAGGGCCCGGCGGCCGACCCCGCGCAGGGCCCGGCGGCCGAACCGGCACAGGACCCAGTGGCCCAACCGGCGCAGGACCCGTCGGCAGCCACCGACGACGAGCAGCAGGAGAACGACCGATGACCGCACTGCTCGAAGTCGAGGACCTCCGCGTCGCCTACGGCAAGATCGAAGCCGTCAAAGGCATCAGCTTCACCGTCGAAGCCGGCCAGGTCGTCACCCTCATCGGCACCAACGGCGCCGGTAAAACCACCACCCTGCGCACCCTCAGTGGCCTGCTCAAACCCACCGGCGGCCGCATCGTCTTCGACGGCAAACCCCTCACCCGGGTGCCCGCCCACAAGATCGTCGCCCTCGGACTCGCCCACTCACCCGAAGGCCGGCACATCTTCCCCCGGCTCACCATCGAACAAAACCTCCAGCTCGGCGCCTACCTCCGCAAGGACACCGCCGGCATCACCCACGACATCGAACGCGCCTACGAACTCTTCCCCATCCTCGGCGAACGCCGCCGCCAAGCCGCCGGCACCATGTCCGGCGGCGAACAGCAAATGCTCGCCATGGGCCGCGCCCTGATGTCCCAGCCCAAACTCCTCATGCTCGACGAACCCTCCATGGGCCTGTCACCGATCATGATGCAGAAGATCATGGCCACCATCGTCGAACTCAAAGCCCAGGGCACCACCATCCTGCTCGTCGAACAGAACGCCCAAGCCGCGCTCTCCCTCGCCGACCAGGCCCACGTCATGGAAATCGGCACCATCAAGCTCTCCGGCACCGGACAAGAACTCCTCCACGACGAAGGCGTCCGCAAGACCTACCTCGGCGAGGACTGAGCCCGCGGCCGCGCAACGCAGCCGAAAGGGCCCGCACCCAGTCCTACGGGTGCGGGCCCTCGGCGTCCGGGCGGCGCACCAGCGGGCCGCCGGCCGGGCTACTTCTCCGCGACCTCGTCGATCACGGCCTGCGCCACCGCCTGCATCGACATCCGCCGATCCATCGACGTCTTCTGAATCCACCGGAACGCCGCCGGCTCCGACAACCCGTACTTCGTCTGCAGCACACTCTTCGCCCGGTCCACCAGCTTGCGCGTCTCCAGCCGCAACGACAGATCCGCGATCTCCGACTCCAGCGCCCGCAACTCCTGGAAACGGCTCACCGCCATCTCGATGGCCGGCACCAGATCGCTCTTCGTGAACGGCTTCACCAGATACGCCATCGCCCCGGCATCCCTGGCCCGCTCCACCAACTCCCGCTGCGAGAACGCCGTCAGCATCAACACCGGCGCCAACTTCCCCGCGGCGATCCGCTCCGCCGCCGAGATCCCGTCCAGCACCGGCATCTTTACATCCAGGATCACCAGATCCGGCTGGTGCTCCTCCGCGAGCTTCACCGCCGTCTCCCCGTCACCGGCCTCGCCGACGACGGAGTACCCCTCCTCCTCCAGCATCTCCTTCAAATCCAACCGGATCAGCGCCTCGTCCTCCGCGATGACGACACGGGTCGTCATCGGCGGGACATGCGACTTCTCGCTCTCCGGCTCCGCCGCGCTGTCGGCCTGCGGCGGCTGCTCGTCCTGGGGGGTGGCGGGCTCATCGGGGGCGCTCACGGTGCTCCTCGGTTCATGACGGGACCTGCGTGCAAGCCTACCTAGCTCCGCTAGGCTTGGAGTGCTGATGTAGTAGGCTATCCTCTGTTTCAAGGGGCCCCGGTAGCCCAATTGGCATGAGGCAATGGATTCAAAACCCATACAGTGTCGGTTCGAGTCCGACCCGGGGCACTTTACCTTTAATTCCAAGGTGTGCGGCTTTTGCTCAAAGGTCACTGCATCCGGTGAACCGGGGATTGCGCCCGTTCATCCGTGCGCTTCGTCCGCCACAGTGGCCCTGTGTACGACCTCGACGTCCGGCGCAACGCGATGGCCCTCGTCGCCGAGGGCCGCAGCCTCAATTCCGTCAGCCGGTCAACGGGCATATCCCGGGCCGCCCTTCGTGAGTGGCGCGTCCACGGTGTCACCCCGACCAGCACCGGCGCCGACCCGCTGCGCACGGACGGCCCGGCATACCCCTATCTTCTCGGCCTCTACCTCGGCGACGGCTGTCTGAGCGCGCACCGCCGCGGCGTCCACGCCCTGCGCATCGCCTGCGCCAACGTCTGGCCCGGTCTGGCGGACGCCTGCGAGGCCGCCATCCGCGCGGTCCGCCCCGGCGGCGCGGTCTGCCGTGTTCCGCAGCAGGGCTGCGTGCAGATCACCTCGTACAGCAGGCAGTGGCCGGTCGTCTTCCCTCAGCACGGCCCCGGCCGGAAACACGAGCGGAGGATCGCGCTCGACCGCTGGCAGCAGGACATCGTGGACGCGTACCCCTGGGAGTTCATCCGCGGGCTCGTGCACTCCGACGGGTGCCGGATCACCAACTGGACCGAGCGCACCGTGGCCGGGGTTCGGAAGCGCTACGAGTACCCGCGGTACTTCTTCACCAATGTGTCCGCCGACATCCGGCGGCTGTACTGCGACACCCTGGACCGCGTCGGCGTCGAGTGGCGGGAGACGCGGCGCGGCGATGTGCCGTACAACATCTCGGTGGCCCGCCGCGCGTCCGTCGCGCTGATGGATCTGCGGGTGGGCGCGAAGTTCTAGCGCGAAGTTCTAGGGCGCCGGGGGTGAGGCGGTGGCGCCGGCCGTGGTGGGGCGGAGCATGCAGGTCAGGCGGGCGGTGCAGACGCGCTTGCCGGTCTCGTCGGTGATGACGATCTCGTAGGTGGCGGAGGAGCGGCCGCGGTGGACGGGGGTGGCGGTGCCGGTGACCGTGCCGGAGCGCACCCCGCGGTGGTGGGTGGCGTTGATGTCGACGCCGACGGCGATCTTGGTGGGGCCGCCGTGCAGCATCGCGCCGACGGAGCCGAGGGTTTCGGCCAGGACGGCGGAGGCGCCGCCGTGCAGGAGGCCGTAGGGCTGGGTGTTGCCTTCGACGGGCATGGTGCCGACGACTTTGTCGGGGGCGGCTTCGAGGATCCGGATGCCCATGCGGTCGCCGAGGTGTCCGCCGGAGAAGAGGGCGGGCAGGTCCACGCCGAGGTCGGCGTACTGCCGGAGGATCTCCTGGGGGAATGCGGTGAGGGTCTGCTCGCCCACGTGGTGCTCCGTTCGTGCTGGCTGTTTCACAGGTTTCTACCGGATGCGTGCGGTCAGCCGCGCGGGGGGTCCGGGTGTTCCAGCCGGATGACGATGGATTTGGACGCGGGGGTGTTGCTGGTGTCGGCGGTGTGGTCGAGGGGGACGAGAACGTTGGTTTCGGGGTAGTAGGCGGCGGCGCAGCCGCGGGGTGTGGGGTAGTGGACGACGCGGAAGCCGTCGGCGCGGCGTTCGGTGCCGTCGGTCCATTCGCTGACGATGTCGGTGTAGTCGCCGTCGGTGAGTCCGGCGGCGGTGGCGTCGTCGGGGTGGACGAGGACGACGCGTCGGCCGCCGGTGATGCCTCGGTAGCGGTCGTCGAGGCCGTAGATGGTGGTGTTGTACTGGTCGTGGGAGCGGATGGTCTGCAGGAGCAGGCGGCCCTCGGGGACGGCGGGGTATTCGATGGGGGCCGCGGTGAAGTTGGCTTTGCCGGTGGCGGTGGGGAAGGTGCGGGTGTCGCGGGGGGCGTGCGGGAGGGTGAAGCCGCCGGGGTGCCGTATGCGGGTGTTGAAGTCGTCGAAGCCGGGGACGACGCGGGCGACGCGGTCGCGGATGAGGTCGTAGTCGTCTTCGAAGTCGGCCCAGGGCACGGTGCTGCGGTCGCCGAGGACGGCTCGGGCGAGCCGGGTGACGATGGCGGGCTCGGACAGCAGGTGGGGTGAGGCGGGGGCGAGTCCGCCGTGGGAGGCGTGGACCATGCCCATGGAGTCCTCGACGGTGACGAATTGGTCGCCGGCGGCCTGGTGGTCTTTTTCGGTGCGGCCGAGGGTGGGCAGGATGAGGGCCCGGGCGCCGGTGACGGCGTGGGAGCGGTTGAGCTTGGTGGAGACGTGGACGGTGAGCCGGGCTTGCCGCATGGCCGCTTCGGTGACGTGGGTGTCGGGGGAGGCGGAGACGAAGTTGCCGCCCATGGCGAAGAAGACTTTGGCCGTGCCGTCGCGCAGGGCGCGGATGGCGCGGACGACGTCGTAGCCGTGGTGGCGGGGCGGGGCGAAGCCGAATTCTTTCTGGAGGGCGTCGAGGAAGGCGGCGGGCGGGCGTTCGAAGATGCCCATGGTGCGGTCGCCTTGGACGTTGGAGTGGCCGCGGACGGGGCAGACTCCGGCGCCGGGGCGGCCGACGTTGCCGCCGAGCAGCAGGAAGTTGACGACTTCGCGGATGGTGGGGACGGCGTGTTTGTGCTGGGTGAGGCCCATGGCCCAGCAGACGACGGTGCTTTTGGCGGCGAGGACGAGGGTGAAGAGCTCGTCGATCCGGGCGCGGTCGAGTCCGGTGGCGCGTTCGACGTCGTCCCATGTGGTGGCGAGGGCCGCGTCCTTGTAGGCGGCGAAGCCGTGGGTGTGGGTGGTGATGAAGTCCTGGTCGAGGGCGTCGGCTTCGATGAGGAGGCGGCCGAGGGCGCGGAAGAGGGCTTGGTCGCCGCCGAGTCTGATGGGCAGGTGCAGGTCGCTGAGTACGGTGCCGGCTCCGATGAGGCCGCTGGCTTTCTGGGGGTTGCGGAAGCGTTCCATGCCGGCTTCGGGCAGGGGGTTGATGGTGACGATCTTGGCGCCGGCGCGCTTGGCCTTTTCCAGCACGGAGAGCATCCGCGGGTGGTTGGTGCCGGGGTTCTGCCCGGCGACGATGATGAGTTCGGCTTGGTGGAGGTCTTCCAGGAGCACGCTGCCCTTGCCGACGCCGAGGGTTTCGGTGAGGGCGGAGCCGGACGATTCGTGGCACATGTTGGAGCAGTCGGGCAGGTTGTTGGTGCCGAATTCGCGGGCGAAGAGCTGGAAGAGGAAGGCGGCTTCGTTGCTGGTGCGGCCGGAGGTGTAGAAGACGGCTTCGTCGGGGGTGGCGAGTGCGGTCAGCTCGTCGGCGATGAGGGCGAAGGCGTCCTGCCAGGAGATGGGCTCGTAGTGGGTGGCGCCTTCGGGGAGGTGGACGGGCTGGGTGATGCGGCCTTGCTGGCCGAGCCAGTAGCCGCTGCGCCCGGCGAGGTCGGCGACGGGGTGGGCGGCGAAGAAGTCGGGGCCGACGCGGCGGAGGGTGGCTTCCTCGGCGACGGCTTTGGCGCCGTTCTCGCAGAATTCGAAGGTGTGCCGGTGGTCGCCTTCGGGCCAGGCGCATCCGGGGCAGTCGAAGCCGTTTTTCTGGTTGACCTTGAGCAGGGTGAGGGTGGCGCGGCGCGCGCCCATCTGCGCGCCGGCGATTTTCGCGGTGTGCCCGATCGCGGGCAGGCCCGCGGCGGCGTGCTTCGGCGCACCGACGTGGGGTGCGTCCTGTATGGGGTCGCCGATCGGCGGCTTCTTCGCCATGCCTTCGATCCTGCCACGTATGGGCGGGGCGGGGCCCGTGCCGGCGGGGACCTGTGGACAACCGCGGTGGCGGTCGGTTGTCGGACCCGCGTGGGAGGATCGTGGGGTGGCAGAGAAAGCAACGAAGACGACGACCGACCGCCCCCGGCTGCTGCTGCTGGACGGACATTCGCTGGCGTACCGCGCGTTCTACGCGTTGCCGGTGGAGAATTTCAACACGTCCACGGGTCAGCCGACGAATGCCGTCTACGGTTTCACGTCGATGCTGGCGAACACGCTGCGTGACGAGCAGCCTACGCATCTGGCGGTCGCGTTCGACGTCTCGCGGAAGACCTGGCGGTTCGACGAGTATCCGGAGTACAAGGCGACGCGTTCGAAGACGCCGGACGAGTTCCGCAGCCAGGTCGAGCTGATCGGGGAGCTGCTGGACGCGATGGCGGTGCGCCGTTTCGCGGTGGAGGGCTTCGAGGCGGACGACGTCATTGCCACGCTGGCCTCGCAGGCGGAGGCGCTGGGTTACGAGGTGCTGATCGTCACCGGTGACCGGGACGCTTTTCAGCTGGTGTCGGACCATGTGACGGTGCTGTATCCGACGAAGGGCGTGTCGGAGCTGACCCGGTTCACGCCGGCGAAGGTGGTCGAGAAGTACGGGCTGACTCCGCGGCAGTATCCGGATTTCGCGGCGTTGCGGGGCGACCCGTCGGACAATCTGCCGGGTATTCCGGGGGTGGGGGAGAAGACCGCCGCGAAGTGGATCACCCAGTTCGGGTCGTTCGCGGAGTTGTGTGAGCGGGCGGACGAGGTGAAGGGGAAGGCCGGGGAGAATCTGCGCGCCCATCTGGACGCGGTGAAGCTGAACCGGCGGTTGACGGAGTTGGACCGCGAGGTGGCGTTGTCGGCCTCGGCGGAGCAGCTGGCGCGCGAGCCGTACGACCGGGAGGCGCTGGCCGGCGTGCTGGAGGTGCTGGAGTTCCGCAATCCGAATTTCCGGGAGCGGTTGTTCGCGGCTGATCCGGGTGCGCAGCTGGTGGAGGAGGCCATCGCCGAGGGCGTCGCGGTAGACGGGACGATGCTGGCGGCCGGTGATCTGCCGGAGTGGCTGGCGCAGCACGCGGGGGAGACGCTGGGGCTGTCCAGTGTGGACAGCTGGGAGCTGGGCAGCGGCAGTGTGGCCGCGGTGGCGCTGGCGTCGGCGCAGGACGCGGCGTGGTTCGATCCGTCGCAGCTGGACGAGGGCGACGACAAGGCCTTCGCGGCGTGGCTGGCCGATCCGGACGCGCCGAAGGTGGTGCACAACGCGAAGAACGTGGCGCGGGTGTTCGCCGAGCAGGGCTGGCGGCTCGGGGGGGTCGCGATGTGCACGGCGCTGGCGGCGTATCTGATCAAGCCGGGGCGTCGTTCGTTCGCGCTGGATGTGCTGTCGGTGGAGTATCTGGGCCGGGAGCTGGCGCCGCCGGACACCGGCAGCGGGCAGTTGGCCTTCGGTGAGGAGGACGACGGGGAGTCCGCGGCGGCGGACGCGCTGATGGTGCAGGCGCGTACGGTGCTGGATCTGGGCGCGGTGTTCGCCGAGCGGCTGCCGGAGGTGGGGGCGCTGGAGCTGCTGCACGAGGTGGAGCTGCCGACGTCGGCGCTGCTGGCGCGGATGGAGCGGGCGGGTATCGCCGCGGACCGGCCGCATCTGGAGGGGCTGGAGCTGCAGTTCGCGGCGGCGGTCGAGCACGCGGTGGGCGAGGCGCACGCCTCGGTGGGGCACGAGTTCAACCTGGGTTCGCCCAAGCAGCTCCAGGAGGTGCTGTTCGGTGAGCTGGCGCTGCCCAGGACGAAGAAGACGAAGACGGGTTTCACCACGGACGCCGACGCGTTGGCGTGGCTGGCGGCGCAGACGGACCACGAGCTGCCGGTGATCATGCTGCGGCACCGCGAGCAGGCCAAGCTCCGGGTCACGGTGGAGGGCCTGGTCAAGTCGGTCGCGCCGGACGGGCGGATCCACACCACGTTCAGTCAGATCGTGGCGGCGACCGGCCGGTTGTCGTCCACCGACCCGAATCTGCAGAACGTGCCGGTCCGTACCGACGAGGGCCGGGCGATCCGGCGCGGTTTCGTGGTCGGCGCGGGGTACGAGTCGCTGCTGACCGCCGACTACAGCCAGATCGAGCTGCGGGTGATGGCGCACCTGTCGCAGGACGAGGGGCTGATCGCGGCGTTCACCACGGGTGAGGACCTGCACACCACGGTCGGTTCGCAGGTGTTCTCGGTGGAGCGCGACCGGGTGGACCCGGAGATGCGCCGCAAGATCAAGGCGATGTCGTACGGGCTGGCGTACGGGCTGTCCGCGTTCGGGTTGTCGCAGCAGCTGGGCATCGAGGCGGCCGAGGCGCGGGTGCTGATGGAGACGTACTTCGAGCGGTTCGGCGGGGTGCGGGACTATCTGCGCCGGGCGGTGGAGGAGGCCCGTGTCACGGGCTACACGGAGACGCTGCTGGGCCGGCGCCGCTATCTGCCGGATCTCACCAGTGACAACCGGCAGCGGCGCGAGATGGCCGAGCGGATGGCGCTGAACGCGCCGATCCAGGGGTCGGCGGCGGACATCGTGAAGATCGCGATGCTGCGGGTGGACGACGCGCTGACGGCGCAGGGGCTGGCATCGCGGCTGCTGCTCCAGGTGCACGACGAAATCGTGGTGGAAGTCGCCCCGGGGGAGCGGGAGAAGGTCGAGGAGTTGGTGCGCCGGGAGATGTCCGGGGCGTATCCGCTGCGGGCGCCGCTGGATGTGTCGGTCGGTGTCGGCCCGGACTGGGAATCGGCGGCGCACTGAGTCCGGTGCGGCGGTGCATGGTTGACCCCTGAATGTCAGCATGGGGTCAGCGTGCCGTCAGCGCTTCGGGCCGTCTGTGTGAACGTGCTGCGTCCCCTCGGTGAAAGGTCCCCCGAGGGTGCGCGGCACACGGCCAATTGCGGTGGTTCGCACCCTGTGTATCGCTGTCGGACTGTGGTCCGGGGCCTGAAGTTGCCGTAGGGTCAATCGGGTTGTCGCGCCGGGACGCGCGCGCATCTCGTACGTGGAAGGGACCGCGATATGTCGGCGCGGCGGTACGGCCGGAGACTTCGCAGAACAGCGGCTGGGACGGCGGTGGCGGCAGCCGCCATGGCCGCGCTCAGCGCTTCGCAGGGCCCCGGGTTCTTCCCGGTGGCGCACGCGCACGCCCTCTCGCAGGATCAGCAGCAGGTCGCGGATTCCGCGCCGGCCGGCCCGGAGATCGACGGCGGTTCGCCGTACATCACCGAGGTGCCGCCGCTGAACACGCCCACCGGCCCGCTCGCGCCGCTCACGCCCACCGGCGACCCCGACGACGGCGGCCTGGTGACGGTGCCGGACGGCGGCGCGAGCCTGCCGACGACGGTGCTGGCGGCCTATATGCGCGCCGAGGCGGACCTGGCCGAGAGCGACCCCGGCTGCCACCTGCCGTGGCAACTGCTGGCGGCCATCGGCCAGGTGGAGTCCGGGCAGGCCCGCGGCGGCGCGGTCGACGCGAACGGTACGACGTACTCGCCGATCCTCGGGCCGGTGCTGAACGGTGACGGCTTCGCGAACATCAGCGACACCGATGGCGGCGCCTACGACGGGGACCCGCTGCACGACCGGGCGGTGGGCCCGATGCAGTTCATCCCGTCCACCTGGGAGACCTGGGGCGCCGACGGCAACGGCGACGGGGTCAGGGACCCCAACAACGTCTACGACGCCGCGCTGGCGGCCGGCCGCTACCTGTGCGCCGACGGCCGCGATCTGGCCGTGCCGCACAACATGGACCGGGCCATCCTCGGCTACAACCACTCCCAGGCCTACCTGGAGCTGGTGAGGTCCTGGTACGAGCACTTCCTGGCCGGCGGCGCCGTCTCGGTGCCGGACCGCTCCGGCGCGTCGGGTCCGGGAGTCGTCCCGCCGCCGCCGAACACGTCCCGGCCGGGCCACACGTCGACGCCGCAGCCGACCGCGTCCGGGTCGGCGTCCCCGACCGTGCCGCCCGGCGGCAGCTCCTCGCCGACGCCGACCCTGTCGCCGACCGCTCCGCCGCCCACGAGCCCGACCGGCACGCCGACCACCAGCCCCAGCAGCAGCCCGACCGGCGGCAGCCCGAGCGGTGATCCCACCACCGGGACCCCCACGCCGAGCGACCCCACGACGACACCCGGCTGCCCCACGGACCCGGCGAGCCCGAGCCCGACCGACAGCGTCTCGCCGTCGCCGACCGGCACGCCCACCGGTACGCCGACGCCCGACCCGTGCGCCACGGACACGCCCACCGGTACTCCCACGCCGTCGTCGACGGGCGGCGCGACGAAGGCCGCCTTCTGACGGTGCCTCGGACGGTGCCTCGGACGGTGCCTCGGACGGCGAGCCGGCCGGTCCGGACCGCCCGCGTCCCGACCGCCCCCGTGTTGCTGCCGACAGCCCGCGTCCTGACCGCTCCCGCGGCTCAGCGGCGCGGGTTGTTGGTGCGGCGGGTCGGCGCGGCCGTCGACGGGTCCTCCGGCCAGGGGTGCCGGGGGTAGCGGCCCCGCAGTTCGGCGCGCACCGAGCGGTAGCCCTCACGCCAGAAGGACGCCAGGTCCGCGGTCACCGCCGCGGGCCGCCCGGCGGGCGACAGCAGGTGCACCAGCACCGGTACGCCCGCCACCTTCGGGGTCTCCCGCAGCCCGAACAACTCCTGCAGCTTGACCGCCAGCACCGGCTGCTCCCCGCCGTAGTCCAGCCGGATCCGTGAACCGCTGGGCACCTCCAGCCGTTCCGGGGCGAGTTGGCCGAACCTCCCGGCGGCGCCGCTCGCCCACGGCAGCAGCCGGTTCAGCGCGGCGCCGGCCTGGATCCGTTCCAGATCCGACCGGCGGCGGGCCGAGGCGAACTCCGGGGCGAGCCAGTCCGCGGCCCGCGCCAGCAGCGCCTCC
>NZ_FMCH01000205.1 GCF_900091855.1 Streptomyces sp. DvalAA-14 | reverse complement strand
CCCGCCCGCCGGCGCCGCCCGGACCGTTTCCGCGGCGCCGGTGGCCATGGCGGTCACCGCCGGCTCCGGATACACCAAGCCGGTCGGCGACGCCGCCATCGGCACCGGCTACAAGGTCGCCGGCGCGATGTGGTCCAGCGGCTACCACACCGGCGTGGACTTCCTGGTCGACTCCGGCACCCCGGTGCACGCGGTCGCGGCCGGCACGGTGTTCTCGGCCGGCGCCGACGGCTCCTACGGCAACGACGTGATCATCCGGCACGCCGACGGCAAGTACACCCTGTACGCCCACCTCACCGAGCCGCTGGTCTCGGCCGGGCAGACGGTGACCGAGGGCCAGGAGATCGGCATCTCCGGCGCCACCGGCAACGTCACCGGCCCGCACATGCACTTCGAGGTGCGCACCACCCCGTACTACGGGTCGGACATCGACCCGGTGGCGTACCTGGCCTCGCACGGCGTCGTCATCTGAGCCGTCACCCGAGCCGTCATCGGAGGCGACGTCCGAGCGCGACGTCCGAGGCGTCGAGAGCTGCCTCCCGGGCGCCGTCCGAGGCGTCCGCCCGACCCGAAGGCCCCGGCCCCCCGCCGGGGCCTTCGCGCGTCCCCGGGCGCGCCCGAAAGCGCCCCACGTGTCCAAAAACAATCAAAGAATTCCGGGGGTGCTTTCCCTTTTCCGGGTGTGCTGGAATAGAGTCCGGCACCATACGGGGACAGAAATGGAGTCTGCGATGCGGAGCCGGATGTGAACGGGGCGGACGGCGCGGGGCGGCGAATCTCGGCGCAGGTGGTGTGTACGGCCATCCGCGACGACATCGTCGGCGGTTTCTTCCCGCCGGGCAGCCGGCTGACCGAGGAGCTGCTCGCGCAGCGGTACGGCGTCTCCAGGGTGCCGGTGCGCGAGGCGCTGCGCACCCTGGAGTCCGAGGGGTTCGTCCGCACCCGCAGGCACGCGGGCGCCTCGGTGGCGGAGCCCACCGAGCAGGAGGCGGCCGATCTGCTGGAGATACGCGGCCTGTTGGAGCCGCTGGGGGCCGCCCGCGCCGCCCAGCGCCGCACCGAGGCCCATCTGAAGGTGCTGCGCGGTCTGGTGCGCCTCGGCCAGGAGCGGGCGGTACAGGGGCAATTGTCGGATCTGCCGTCGCTGGACGGCTGGTTCCACGAGACACTGGCGCAGGCTTCCGGCAGTCCGACCCTGGCCGCGCTGCTCACCCAGCTGCGGCACAAGATCGCCTGGGTGTACGGCGACGGCGGCTCCAGTCGGGCCGCGGAGTCCTGGGAGGAGCACGCGGCGATCGTGGACGCGGTGGCGCGCGGGGACGGGGAGCGGGCCCGGCGGCTGGCCGCCGTCCACGTGGAGCGGGCCGCCGCGGTGAGGATCCTGAAACATCCCGTAAACGCAGTGCGCCGCCGCGCTTAACAATCGCACCGTATACAAGGTCGTAGAATTGTTGCCCCGTAAAGGCGAAAAGCGGGACCGGACTATCCATGGGGGATTGTCCGGTCCCGCTGAATTCCGTTGTGCGCGAGACCGCCGTCGCCCGGAAAAGTGCCCGGCAGGTGCCTCAGACCGTTTCCGGCAGCTCTTCCAGGCCCTCGGTGACGAGCTTGGCGAGCCGGTCCAGCGCGGCCTCCGCGTTGTCGGCGGTGGAGGCGAGCACGACCTCCTCGCCGCCGCGCACGCCCAGGCCCAGCACCGCCAGTACCGACGCCGCGTTGACCGCGCGGCCGTCGGCCGCCTTCGCGATGGTGACCGGCACGCCGGCCGCCGTCGCCGCGCGGACGAAGATGGACGCCGGGCGGGCGTGCAGGCCCTCCGGCCAGCCGACGTTGACGCGGCGCTCAGCCATGATGTGCCCCTCGGATCGGTTGCGGTCAGGTCATCCGTACAGGTCAGGCGGGTTGCCGGGACCCTTTCGCGCCGCCGGGCCGCTGCGCGGGCCCGGCGGCGGGCAGCCCCCAGACTGCCCGTTGTGCGGCGGCGGCGCGAGTGGGGCGCGCCCGCTTGCTCCGAGGCCGTGACGCACCCGCTTACCCTGAGGCCATGACGGACCAGTCGGCCCACCCGTACCCGGTGCACTGGGAGGCGGACGTCGTCCTGCGGGACGGCGGCATCGCCCATATCCGGCCGATCGGTCCGGACGACGCGGTCCGGCTGGTCGACTTCTACGAGAAGGTCTCCGACGAGTCCAAGTACTACCGCTTCTTCGCGCCGTACCCCAGGCTGTCGGACCGGGACGTGCACCGCTTCACGCACCACGACTACGTGGACCGGGTGGGCCTGGCCGCCACGGTCGGGGGCGAGTTCATCGCCACCGTCCGCTACGACCGCACCGCCGAGGACGGCAGCCCCGTCTCGGGCGCGGCCGGCACCCGCGCCGAGGTCGCCTTCCTGGTCCAGGACGCCCACCAGGGCCGCGGTGTCGCCTCCGCGCTGCTGGAGCACATCGCGGCGGTCGCCAGCGAACGCGGCATCCTGCACTTCACCGCCGAGGTGCTGCCGGCCAACCGCAAGATGGTCAAGGTCTTCACCGACGCCGGCTACACCCAGCGGCGCAGCTTCGCCGACGGCGTGGTCCACCTCGACCTCGACCTGGAGCCCACCGAGGAGTCGGTCCGGGTCATGCGGGCCCGCGAGCACCGCGCCGAGGCCCGCTCGGTGCAGCGGCTGCTGCGGCCCGCGTCGGTCGCGGTGGTCGGCGCCGGCCGGCGGCCCGGCGGCGTCGGCCGTACGGTGCTGCGCAACATCGTGGCCGGCGGCTTCACCGGCCGCCTGTACGCGGTCAACCACTCCTTTCCGGAGCCCGGCCAGGCGGGCGGGGCAGTAGGGACACCGGGAGCCGCCGTCGCCACCCACCTCGACGGGGTGCCCGGCCACCGCTCGGTGCGCGCCATCGGCGAAGCCGTGGACCTGGCGATCCTCGCCGTGCCCGCCGACCGGGTGCCCGAGGCGGTCGCCGACTGCGGCGAGGCCGGGGTACGCGGCCTGGTCGTGGTCGCGGCCGGCTACTCCGAGACCGGCCCGGAAGGACGGGCCAGGCAGCGCGAACTCGTCCGGCAGGCCCGCCGGCACGGCATGCGGGTCATCGGCCCCAACGCCCTGGGCGTCATCAACACCGCCGCCGACGTCGGCCTCAACGCCTCGCTGTCCCCGCAGATGCCGCGCCGCGGCCGGCTCGGGCTGTTCACCCAGTCCGGCTCGATCGGCATCGCCCTGCTGTCCGGGCTGCACCGCCGGGGCGCCGGGCCGTCCTCCTTCGTCTCCGCGGGCAACCGCGCCGACGTCTCCGGCAACGACCTGCTGCAGTTCTGGCAGGACGACCCGGAGACCGACGCCGTCCTGATGTACCTGGAGTCGTTCGGCAACCCGCGCAAGTTCAGCCGGCTCGCCCGCCGCACCGCCGCCGCCAAGCCGGTCGTGGTCGTCAAGGGCGCCGTGCACTCCGGCGCCGTGCCGGCCGGGCACTCCGTACCGGTCACCCGGATCCCGGACGCCACCGTCTCCGCGCTGTTCCGGCAGGCCGGCGTGATCAGGGTCGAGACGGTCACCGAACTGCTCGACGCCGGACTGCTCCTGGCCCTCCAGCCGCTCCCCGGCGGCGACCGGGTCGCCATCCTGGGCAACTCCGAGTCGATCGGGCTGCTCACCTACGACGCCGCCCTCACCGCCGGCCTGCGGCCCGCCGCCCCGCTCGACCTGGGCACCGCGGCCGGCCCGCGGGAGATGGCCGCCGCCCTCAGCGCCGCCCTCGCCGACCCCGGGAGCGACGCCGTGCTGGTCACCGTGATCCCCCGGGTCGGTTCGGAGACCGTCCTCGACGTACCCGGCGCCGTACCGGTCGAAGCCTCCTACGCCGAGACCGACGACGACCCCGCGCTCGCCGACGCGCTGCGCCGCGCGGCGGAGGGCGCCGCCAAACCCGTGGTCGTCGTCCACCTCGCCCTGGACGCCCTGGGCGAGCGGCTCTGCTCTCCCGACGGGCCCGGCGCGCGGATCCCCGCCTACCGCGCCCCCGACCGGGCGGTCGGCTCGCTGGCCGAGGCCGCCGCCTACGCCGCCTGGCGCAAGAGCTCGGCCGAACCCGGCCGGGTGCCGGACTTCGACGACATCGAGCAGGCGGCCGCCGTCCAAGACGTGCACCGACTGCTGCCCGCCGACGCGCCCGCGCAGGCCGAAACGCTGCTGTCGGACGAGGACGCCGCGGCCCTGCTCGGCCGCTACGGCGTACGGGTGCGGCGCACGCTGCCCGCCCCCGACCCGGAGGCCGCCGCGGCCGCCGCCCGGCGGCTCGGCTACCCGGTCGCGCTGAAGACCACCGCCCCGCGGCTGCGGCACCGCCCCGACCTCGGCGGCGTCCGGCTCGATCTGGCCGACGAGGGCGACCTGCGGCGGGCCTACGGCGAGCTGACCGCCCGGCTCGGCGACGCCGCCGAACTGCGCCTGGTGGTGCAGGCGATGGCGCCGCGCGGGGTGGACACCGTGGTCCGCGCCGGGGTGGACCCGGCAGCCGGGGCGCTGCTGTCCTTCGGGCTGGCCGGGGCGCCGTCCGAGCTGCTGGGCGACATCGCGCACCGGCTCGTCCCGGCCACCGACCGGGACGCGGCCGAACTGGTCCGCTCCATCAAAGGCGCGCCGCTGCTCTTCGGCTGGCGCGGCGCGGAACCGGTGGACACCGCGGCACTGGAGGAACTGCTGCTGAGGGTGTCGATGCTCACCGACGACCTGCCGGAGGTGGTCGCGGTGGACCTGGAGCCGGTGGTGGTCTCGCCGCAGGGCGTGTCGGTGCTCGGCGCCTGGGTGCGGCTGGCCAGACCGCCCGCCCGCACCGACCTGGGGCCGCGCGCGCTGTCCTCGTTCTGAACCGGGCGGGCCGGCCCGCGGGCCGCCGCCCCGCGCCTTCCGGCAGCCGCGCCAGAAGGAGCCGCCACCGCATCCCTCGCCCTTAGGATGGTTCGCATGGCGAAGACCGGTACCACGACCCAGGGCCTGCGCACGGCGATCGAGCGCAGCGGCTACTACCCGGCCCTGGTGGCCGAGGCCGTCGAGGCGGCGGTCGGCCGCGAGGCGGTCTCCTCCTACCTGGTCCACCAGGAGACCACCTTCGACGCGAACGAGGTCCGCAGGCACGTCACGGTGCTGGTCCTCACCGCCAGCCGGTTCCTGGTCAGCCACACCGACGAGCAGGCCGCCGACGACACCTCGCCGAGCCCGTACGCCACCACGTCCACCGAATCGGTGAAGATCGGCCGGCTCTCCTCGGTCGTGGTCAGCCGGGTCGTGGCCAACCCGGAGTCGTACACGCCGGGCACCTTGCCGCGTGAAGTGGTGCTCACCATCGGCTGGGGCGCGGTCTCCCGGCTCGACCTGGAGCCGGCCGCCTGCGGGGACCCCAACTGCGAGGCCGACCACGGCTACACCGGCTCCTCCACCGCCGACGACCTGTCGCTGCGGGTCAGCGAGGCCGGCGACGGACCCGACGCGGTCCGCCAGACGCTGGCCTTCGCCCAGGCGCTCTCCGAGGCGACAGCGGCCACCGACTGATGGCCCACCCGCTCACCGACCCGTACGGTTTCGCGCCCCTGGATCCGCGCAGCGCCCCCGCACCGGAATACGGCAGCGGCGCGCTCTGCGACGTGATCCCCGCCGCACTCGCCTCCTTCGCCGTCCCCGGCATGCCCGCCACCGGGCTGGAACTCGCTCCCGCCGACCGGGTGTGCGTCTTCCTGGTGGACGGCCTCGGCTGGGAGCTGATCCTGCGCCACCCGGACGAGGCGCCGTATCTGACCT
This sequence comes from Streptomyces sp. DvalAA-14, assembly GCF_900091855.1. Lineage (GTDB taxonomy): Bacteria > Actinomycetota > Actinomycetes > Streptomycetales > Streptomycetaceae > Actinacidiphila. The sequence goes on along the minus strand of NZ_FMCH01000205.1, from coordinate 17,364 downwards.
CGCTGCTGTCCACCTCGCGCGGCGGCACCGGCCGGCCGCTGACCGCCGGATTTCCCGCCACCACCGCCACTTCGCTGGCCTCGGTCGGCACGGGGCTGCCGCCCGGCGGGCACGGCCTGGCCGGCTACACCACGCTCAACCCCGACACCGGCCAGCTGATGAACCAGCTGCGCTGGCAGCCGTGGGTCGCACCGGACGTCTGGCAGCCGCACCCCACCGTCTTCCAGCTGGCCGAGGCCGCCGGGATCGCCACCTGCCAGGTGTCCTCGCCGACCTTCGTGAACACCCCGCTGACCAAGGTCGCGCTGTCCGGCGGCACCTTCCACGGCCGGCTGACCGGTGAGGAACGAATGGATCTGGCCGCCGACCGGCTGGCCGCCGCCGACCGCTCGCTGGTCTACACCTACTACAGCGAGCTGGACTCGATGGGCCACCGCCACGGCGTGGACTCCGACGCCTGGCGCGGCCAGCTCACCATGGTCGACCGGCTGGCGCGGCGGCTGGCCGAGCAGCTGCCCCCGCGCAGCGCCCTCTACGTCACCGCGGACCACGGCATGATCGACGTGGCCTTCGACGAGGAGAGCCGGATCGACTTCGACGAGGACTGGGAGCTGCGGGCGGGAGTCGCGGTGCTGGGCGGTGAGGGCCGGGCCCGGCACGTCTACGCGGTACCCGGCGCCGCGGGCGACGTGCTGGCGGTGTGGAGCGAGGTGCTGGGGGAGCGGATGTGGGTGGCGGGCCGCGAAGAGGCGGTGGCGGCCGGCTGGTTCGGGCCGCGTCCCGAGCCGCGGGTGCTCGGCCGGATCGGCGACGTGGTGGCCGCCGCCCGCGACGACCTGGCCATCGTGGCCTACCGCACGGAGCCGGGGGAGTCGAAGATGATCGGACTGCACGGCTCGCTCACCCCCGTCGAGCAACTGGTGCCGCTGCTCGAAGTACGCTCCTGAGGCTGCCGCGCACCCGACGCTCAGCACCCTCGATGCCCTCGATACCCGCTCCGACCGCCGCACCCCGCACCCCGTACCCCGCACCCGGCCACCGGCATCCGGCCCGGGCCCGCACCGCCCCCCGCCGTCCCTCGAAAGGCCGTCGCCCCTCCCATGCCCGAACTGGTCTTTTTCTCCGGCACCATGGATTGCGGGAAGAGCACGCTGGCCTTGCAGATCGGGCACAACCGGTCGGCCCGCGGGCTGCAGGGCGTGATCTTCACCCGTGACGACCGGGCGGGCGAGGGCAAGTTGTCCTCCCGTCTCGGGCTGGTGACGGCAGCGGTCGAGGCCGGCGAGGACCTGGACCTGTACGCGTACGTCGTCACGCGGCTCTCCCAGGGCGGCAAGGCCGATTACGTGATCGTCGACGAGGCCCAGTTCCTGGCGCCCGACCAGATCGACCAGCTCGCCCGTATCGTCGACGACCTCGCGATGGATGTCTTCGCCTTCGGGATCACCACGGACTTCCGCACGAAGCTCTTCCCGGGCTCGCAGCGGCTGATCGAGCTGGCGGACCGGGTCGAGCACCTCCAGGTCGAGGCCCTGTGCTGGTGCGGCGCCCGCGCCACCCACAACGCCCGGACGATGGGCGGGCAGATGGTGGTCGAGGGCGCCCAGGTGGTGGTCGGCGACGTGGACCGCGCGGCGGAGAAGGTCGGCTACGAGGTCTTGTGCCGTCGCCACCACCTGCGGCGCATGACCTCGGCCGCCGCCCGGGCCGGTGCGCTGTCCCCGGACGTCCTCCCGGTCAACCACGTCTGACCGCAGGCCCGTTCACCGCTCCGACTGCAGGATCAGCTGCTGGAGTTCGGCGGTGCACATCATGTAGCCGTCCGGGGTCGGCAGGTGGTCCAGGTAGTGGGCGAGGTCCGCGCCCAGCGAGAACACCCGCACCGGGGTGCCCGCCGCGCGCGCGGACTCCACCACCCTGCGCACCCCGTCCATGACGGCCGGGTGCCGGGTCTGGTAGGTGTCGGCCACCAGGTGGTTGCTGCGGTCGGCGGCGAGGTAGAACTGCACCAGGTCCTTGATGCCGACGAACAGTTCGCTGGCGCCCGCGGCGCAGATCGCCGCGGTGGCGTGCACCGCCGACGGCGTCTCGATGAAGGCGGACAGCGGCAGGCCGGCCGGCAGGTCGAGGTGCGCCCTGAGCCGGGCGAACTCCTCCTCGTCGGTGAGGAACGGAACCGAGAGCTCCACCCGGCCCGCCGCGTCACCCAGCCGCTCCCGCAGGGAGCCGAGCATGGCGTGCAGCGCGTCCCGGTAGGCGGTCGATCCCAGCAGCCAGCGCGCGCCGTGCAGGCCCAGTTCGGGATTCGGCTCGACCGGGACCTGGGCCAGCTCGGTGACCGCGGCGGCGTGGTCGGAGCGGAGGTCGAGAAGCCTGAGCACCAGCCGCTGGTCGGGCAGGAGTGCCTCCACGAAGGTGCACAGCCGGTCCGCGAGGGCCCGCCCGTAGTCCGCGATGTCGGCAGGGCCGCCGTCCAGGGCGTCGAGCGGACGCAGGCCCGCCGCCAGGCAGAGGAACTCCTCCCGGATGAAGAAGGAGTCGACCCGCTTCGCCTTCGGCCCGCACGCGTTGATCGTCCGGATGTCCTGCAGGTCCGCGATGACCGCGCAGGCCGACCCCAGATCGTCCAGCGAGGGCTCCTGGGCACTCGCCTCGGGCCCGACCTCGATCGACTGGCTCTCCAGGTGCAGCGTCACCTCGCCCACCAGGCGGGCGAGATCGGCCTCGTCGACGCGGAGCACGGGTATTCCCCTGCCCCGGCAGATGGATTGCATATGGCCGGTCTGCCCACCCGAACCGCAGACGACCGCACGCGCCGCGACGATCGCTTCGTACAGACCCGCTTCGAGGGAGGGGGCGACGAGGATGGATCCCTCGAGAGGACGTCTTGTGCGGTTACAGATACCCCGTAACACATTCTGTGTGCCGCCCGTCAGGAGGAATCCCTGAATTCGTCGCCTGTTCAATTAGTCCTCCGGATTATCAGCGCTTGCTATCCCCAGTTGCCGACGCAACTGCCGTGGCGTCACGGAAACGTCGGTGAGCCGTTCGACGGCGGTCCGGCCGACCGCGGCCCGTATCAGGCTGTGGCGCAGCGGGGCAGCCGTCGGGAGGGTCGGAAGCTCGCCGATGGACCGGATACAGGCATCCAGCCGGGCATCGAGCAGTTCGCGTTCGCTGCGGGCTCGCGTGGCCAACCTCTTCACCTCCAGGTCCACAGCCTCCATGAATCCGGGGGGTGCCGCTTCCTCGATGTTGCGGAGATCGCCACGGTATTGAGCCGTCGGGTGCGCCAAAAGGCTTTCCGGTAATTCCAGTTGCTCGACCACGCGGGCGGCGACCGCGATGGACTGGTTCTTGATCGCGGCGAGATTGAAGGTGAAAGCCCCGGTGCGGCCGTTCCGCACCATCTCGTCGCCCTCCCTCAGCACGCCGACCGCGCAGATGGGGCCGACCGGCTCCCCGTCGGGGCGCAGCAGCGCCCCCTGCTCGTCGACCTCCAGGCCGCGGCGGGTGCGCTCGTGGGGGACGGCGATCCCCCGCCGGCGGAGGTTCTCCCAGAGCGGCCGGCCGACCCGGCTGTAGTCCGACTCCCGGCCGAAGTTGGACACCACCAGGTCGGCCTCGACGGTGTGTTTCTGCGCCGGGGCCGCGACCGAGACGACCAGCCGCCCGGACTCCGTCGGCGTGATCGTCTCCACGTTCCCGATGACCAGCCGCACCGAGCCGTCCGCGGGCCGCATGGCCCGCTCGATGACGGTCATCGTGTACTCCACGGCGCCGACCCGCAGTGCGGCGATCGCGGTGCTGAACTCGTCGAGCAGACGGCGCAGTTCGTCGGTGGGAATCCGCTCGATGGCCTCGGGGAGGTAGGGCTCCCACGCCTTGGCCACCCGTTCGGCGACCACGGCCGGGGCGATGTCGGGGTGGTCCCGGACGACCGCCGAACATGCCCGGTCCCACTCGCTCCGGGCCCGGGCGAGGAACTCCTCACGGTTCCGGTACGGCTCCAGCAGCGCCTTCGGGCAGGGCAGTTGCACGACTCCGTGCTCGTGGCCGCCGGGATAGGTCCGGAAGATCGTCCCGCTCCTGGAGATCAGATGGATCCTCCCGGTGTGGCCCCGGCGCAGCAGAAAACCCGCCGAGTCGTAGGCACTCAGCACCGATCCGACGATGGCCACGGTCGCCTCGGGCGGGAGCGCGGTGAGCTTGCGCACGCCGGCCGCGGAGTACGGATCGCGCACGAAGGCCGCGTGCGACCGCACATCGGAGGCGAAGGGCGGCTCCCTGAGTTCGAGGCCGGTGGCGAGAACGACGTGGTCGGCGAACATCGCCGTCGGTTCCGGGCCCGGTCGGGCGCCGGCACCGGCCACGGGTGGCTGACGCACCGTGACCGTCGCGCCCGCCGGGCGGATGTCGATGTCGACCGCGTCGCCGTCCGCTTCGACGAGCACCACGCCGGGGGCCGCCTCCCGCGCGGCCTCGGCCAGCCGTTCGGTCAGATAGTCCTGGAAGATCCGCCGGGGCGCCGGGCCCTGCTCGACGAAGACGAACTCGGCCCAGGGCGCGGGCCAGTCCCGGCGGTCGGCCTCGTGGTTGGCCCAGCGGACGAAGTCGTGGACGTCCTCCCGGAACAGCGACATCCGGCCCGCCTGGATGTTGAAGACATGGTCCCAGGGATTGCCGTCCCGGTGGTAGGCGACGCCGGCCGACCGGTAGTCGGCGCGCCGCTCCAGCAGGACGATCTCGGCCGGCCTGCGGGCGAAGCGCAGCAGTCGGATCGCCGTGGCGGTGCCGGCCAGGCCCGCCCCGACAATCAGCACTCTTGGGCGTGTGCCTACGGAACTCACGGTACGGGCCTCTCGGTCGGGCGGTGGGCATCCGGCTGTGCTGACTCGGCGCGGGCGCGGGCGCGCCGGCAGTTCATGCCCGAGGACCACCCGCGCGCCGCCCGCGCGGGCCGGCCCGGATCCCGGGTGCCCCGCCCCGGGCGGCGTCGGCCTGCCGCGCGCGCCGCCCGGGACAGACCCTCCGGCGTCAGGAGTCCAGGGCCGGGGCGGCCGGGACGTCGAGGTCGGTACGGGCCAGGTGGTTGAAGTAGTTGGTGTAGACGTTCATCGCCACGTGCGCGAACACCTCGGTGAGCTCGGTGTCGCTCCAGCCCGCGGCGAGCGCCTTGTCCCAGGTGTCGTCGCGGACCTCACCGACCTCGCCGGCGATCTCCCGCGCGACCTGGAGCAGCGCCGCCAGTTCGGACTCCACGTCCGCGTCACCGCGGCGGATCGCCACGGTCTCCTCCTCGGTGAATCCGGCTGCCTTCGCCGACATCGTGTGCGCGGACTGGCAGTACGCGCACTGGTCGACCGCCCCGACGGCCAGGGCGATCGCCTCCCGCGTACGGGCGTCGAAGGTGCCGCGCTCGGCGATGGCCGCGTTCATCGCGGCGTAGGTCTCCAGAACGACCGGTGAATGGGCCATCCCCCCATGGATGTTGAGGACCCTTCCGAAGCGCTTCTCCAGCCGGAGCAGGTTGTCCCTGCTCCCCGCGGGGGCGTCGCCGGTGGTGTGAACGGGAATCCGCGGCATGGCCATGCCTTTCGGTAGTGGTGGGTGTCCCCGGCCCGCCGCGCCGCGTAAGGAGTGACCGGCCGGCCGGGACAACGTGCTGGGCGCGGTTCGACGCCGAACCGGCCCGGCCGGACGGGAGGGTTCGGGTGCGCCGCGAACTCCCCTCGGCGGCCGCCCGCGCCGGTCAGACCCCGTAGCCGACGGAGACGATGCGGTGGGCCGCCTCGCCGTAGTGCCGCGGGTCGGAGGGTGCGACGGTGCCGAGCCCGTCGACGTACCGGTTGAACATGCAGAACGCCGCCGCGATGAGGACGGTGTCGTGGATCTCCACGTCGGTGGCGCCCTCGGCCCGGGCGCCGTCGACCAGTTCGGTGGTGACCTTGCGCCCGTCGTCGCGTACGGCGCCGGCGATCCGGAGCAGCGCGCGCAGCTTCGGCGTCACCGGCGCGTGCTCGACATCGGCCCGCACCTGGTCCACCACGTGCATGCCGCCGTCGAGTTGGGCCGCGGCGAAGGCCGAGTGCGATCCGCAGCAGAACTCGCACTCGTTCAGCCCCGACACGTACGCCGCGATCAGCTCGCGCTCGCCCGCTGTCAGCGAGTGCTCCCCGCGCAGCAGTTGCTCCGCCAGCGCGTTGAGCGGTTTCGCGGTCTCCGGCCGGTAGGTCATCAGCCCCATGATTCCCGGCAGATGCTTCTCGTCCACGCCCAGATCTATGTGTGCCACGACATCACGATCCTCACTCGGGGGTCCGGCCGCCGGATTACGGCGGCACATTACCGGACGCGGCCACCGGGTACGAGGCGGCGGCGCCGCCCGAAAGGAATAGGGCAATGCAGAAGAAGTCCGAGCCGGCGGCGACGGCCCGTTACCCGCGCCGCCGTCCGCCCACCGCGGTGATCGAGTTCTCCAAAACCGCCGCCGGGCGATCTTTCCCGTTGCTAGCGTGGTCGGCATGAGCCTTCCAACAGAGCAGATCGGAAGCATTCCGCGGCCGGCCGCATTAATCGACGCTTTCGCGGCCCACAGCGCCGGGAGCCTGTCCGCCGACGACCTGGCGGCGGCGGCCGACGACGCGCTGCGCGACACGATCGTCCGGCTGGAGGCCACCGGTTCGCCGGTCGTCACCGACGGCGAGCAGACCAAGTCGAGCTTCGCCACCTACCCGCTCGAAGGGTCCGAGCAGTTCGCCGCGGACGGCATCAGCCTGCCGTTCGAGGACGGCCACAGCCGTCAACTGCCCCGGCTGGTCTCCGGTCCGTTCCGCTACACGGTGCGCGCCGCCAGGTATCTGCGCGCGGCTCAGGGCGTCGCGAGCGTGCCCGTCAAGCAGGCCGTGATCGCCCCGTCCGCGCTGAGTCTGTTCTATCCCGAGGGCGGAGTGCCGGGATACACCCGCGAGGAGTTCCTGGCCGACGTGGTCGACGAGGCGGAAGCGGATGTACGCGACTGCCTCGACGCGGGCGCGCATGCCGTACAACTCGACTTCACCGAAGGACGGCTTTCGGTCAAGCTGGATCCGAGCAAGGAACTGCTGCGCTCTTTCGTCGAGCTCAACAACCGATTGCTCGAACGCTTTTCCGATGCGGAACGGGCGCGCATCGGGGTGCACACGTGTCCGGGCGGCGATCTCGATTCCACCCACAGCCTCGACGTGGACTACGCGGAACTGCTCCCGGATCTGTTCCGTATCCAGGCCGGCCGCGTCTACATCCAGCTCGCCAGTGAAAAGGACCCGCGCCGCGTACTGGAGACCGCCGCGCGGCACCTGCGCCCGGACCAGGTGCTGTTCGTCGGAGTCGTCGATCCCGTCGACCCGGTGGTGGAAACCCCCGAGCAGGTACGCGACCGGGTGCTGCTGGCCGCCGAGTTCATTCCCGTCGAGCGCCTCGGCAGCTGCGACGACTGCGGCTTCTCGCCCTTCGCGGACGACACGTCGACCTCCCGCGAGGTCGCCTTCGCCAAGATCGCGGCCCGGGTCGAGGGCACCGCGCTGGCCGCCGAGCGCCTCGGCGTCTGAGCGCGCTCGACTGCACAGGGGCCGGCACCGCAGCGGGGCCGGCACCGCGGCGGGCCCGGACGACCGCCGAAAAGCGGTCGTCCGGGCCCGCTGGTCGCTCCGGGCGGTCAGCCCCGGTCCGCCCGGCGCTCAGCCCCGGGTCAGCCCCCGGTCAAGGGGCCGAAACGCGCCGTCACCGTGCGGTCGGCGGTCACCGGGACGGTGATGGTGGCCGCCCCGCCCGGGAGTTCGGCGCCGTCGAGCGTCCAGCCGAGCAACTGGTAGCCGTCGGCCGGGGTGGCGGTGACCGTCACCGTGTCGCCCCGCTCGTAGCGCCCCGGCGAGGTCTCGTTGCCGGCCACGCGCACGCTGCCGCCGGTGGCCGGATCGGCGGTCGCGGTGACCGACTGCTCGACGATGTTGATCACCATCACGTCGTAGAGCTTCGCCGGACCGGTGTACGTCGTGCCGTTGTAGCGCAGCACATTGACCGCGGTGACGTGGGCCGCGGCCCCCGCCTTGACGGTGAAGCCGCCGTCGCCGAGGTTGTCGGTGCCCAGGTTGAACGCCCGGACGTCACCGGAGTCCACGGCCAGGCCGTCGTGCATGCCGTAGCCGAAGACGTCGGACAGCGTGAGGTGCCGGGCGCCGTCGACATGCACCAGGTCGGTGTTCTTGCGGGTGTACGCGTCGATGGTCTGCGCGAACACATCGCCGTCCAGGCCCCAGTCGAGGATGCCGAAGCCGACCCGGTTGACGGAGTTGCCGTTGGTCAGGACGCCTTCGATCGAGCCGCCGTCGTTGCCGCCCACCGTGATGCCCCGGTCGAGGAAGGCGCCGCTGACCTTGCGGACCACGAAGCCGTCGTCGCGCGGCGAGGTCAGGTCGATGCCGTTCCAGGCGTTGGTCAGGCCGACGTCGACCACGTAGGTGCCGTGGCCCGCGCCCCGGACGTCGTAGGGATAGGGCACATAGCCGGTCGCCGGATTGTTCTCCGGGTGGAAGACCCGCAGTCCGCGCACTCCGGCGCCGTTGCCGTCCAGGGTGATGAAGGCCGGCGCGGTGCCCGCGTCGGCGGCGCCGCGGCCGGCATAGGAGAACAGCACGGTGCCGCCGCTGGCCCCGCTCAGATCGCGGTTCGGCGAGGCCGCGGCGCCGCGCAGCTCCACCCCGGCCGGGACCTTCAGCCGGCCTTCGACCCGGTACCAGCCCGCGGGCAGGTAGACGGTGCCGCCGCCCTGGGCGCCGGCCCGGTCCAGCAGCTTCTGGAGCGCGGCGGTGGCGTCGGCGGCCGGCTGGTAGCCGACGCCGTGCGGTGCGGCGCCCGCCGGGTACAGCGCGGGCCGTTTCGGCTGCGGTGTGCCGGCCGGCCCTTCGTAGCGTGGGACGGTCCCGGTGAGCCGGAGCACCGTGCCGGAGGTGGGGCCGTCCAGGGCGGTGTCGGTGACCTTCACATACCCGGCCGAGGCGTTGCGCACCGAGGCCACGCTGCCCTGGAGCGTGCTGGAGCCGAGGGTCATGCCCCAGCGGCTGTCGATGTCGTCGACCTGGAGGGCGACATCGGTGCGGACGACCTTCGACTGGAGGAAGGCGCCGACGAAGGAGGCCCGTTGGCCCTTCACCACCTGGATGCCGGTGCGGTAGTCCGACAGCGCGATCTTCGAGAACTGGTCCCATTCCAGGTCGCCGAGGACCAGGCCGGTGCCGTTGGCCCGGGTCCAGCGGTCCAGTTCGGACCGCTTCGGCGGGTGGTAGGCCGAAGGGGCGTCGGCCCAGTAGGAGTTGGCGAAGGTGATGTCCTCCCAGGTGCCGACGTCCGCGCCGTTGAAGGCCGTCGCGCCGTTGGCCAGCGCGGTGCCCTTGATGTCCTGGAGCGTCGCCGATTCGTGCACCTGGCCCTGCACCGCCGGTTCGCCGCGGTCGCTGGCCATGGTGGAGACACCCACACCCCGGTAGGAGTCGAGCATCGTGACGTGCGCGACGGTGCTCATCATGTAGTTCTGGTCGCCCTGCCAGGCGCGGCCCGGGATCTCGAAGGTGTAGTTGTACGGCACCGGGTCGGTGGCGCTCTGCCGCGGGTAGTAGGTGGTCAGGCCCTGGACGGAGGCGCTGCCGCCGACCCGGAACAGCACCGGCCCGTCGGCGCCGGGCGGCAGGTCGGCGCGGATCACCGTGCCGTAGGAGCCCGAACCGCGGTCCGGGTCGCGCCGGTCGCCGCGCAGGGAGCAGAAGGCCGGGATCTCCACGGTGGTGGTGATCCGGTAGGTGCCCGCGCCCATCCACACGGTGCCGCCGCCCGCGTCCTGGCAGTCGTACAGCGCCGCCTGCACGGCGGCGGTGGCGTCCTTGCGGCCGGTGGCGTCGGCGCCGTAGTCCCGGATGTCGAAGTCCGCGACCACCGGGTCGTCCGTCGGGAAGCGGGTGTCGATGAGCTTCGGGTGGGCGACGACCACCCGCTGGTCGTGGACTTCGAGTTCGGCCAGCGCGACCGTGTCCGCCCCCGCCGCGTAGCCGCTGATCGCCAGCCGCACCCAGCGGGCGGTGGTGGCCGGGAAGGCGGTGGTGAAGGCCGGGCCCGCGCCGGTGGCGCCGGTACGGCCGACCGGGCGGAAGTGCGTCCCGTCGGTGGAGACCTGGACGGTGTAGTCGGCGGCGAACGGGCTGCCCCAGGTCGCCTGCACCTGGTCGAAGCGCCGGGCCGTACCGAGGTCCAGGGTGAAGGTCTCGCCGGCGCCGCCGGCGCCGCTCACCCAGGCGCTGCCGCCGTCCCGGTCGATCGCCGCGCCCGGTGCGGAACCGGGCGCGGTGGAGGAGGCGGTGGCGGTGCCCAGATGCGCCAGATCGGTGTCGACGGCCAGCGCGTGGAAGGCGTCCAGCGCGGCGGTCAGGGCGTGGAAGGCGGTACGCGCCTGCTCGTCGGTGACGCCGCTGCCGGTCGCGACCGCGCGGGCGGTGTCGATGGCCTGCCCGAGTGCCTCCTTGGCCCCCAGCGGGTACTGCCCGTCGCGGGTGCCCTCACGGGCCGCGGCGTAGGCGGTGTCGGCCTGGGCGACCAGCCGCTTGAGGCCGATCGTCGGGTCCAAGGTGGTGGGCAGCGCCGTGACGGTCACTCGGGCCACCCGCAACTCGCCCGGCAGGTCGGCGGTGTTGATGCGGAAGTCGGAGCCGTTGGAGCGGTTGGTGAGGATCGCGTCGTCGAGCAGGAAGGTGTGCGACTTCCAGGTGCCGGAGTCGCCGTAGGTGAAGGTGGCGGACCGCTTGAACATCTGCGGGACGGTGTCGCCGGGCGAGTCGTACTCCAGCTGCATCGAGCCGTTGCCCTGGTCGAAGTAGTCGATGGTGACGGCGACCGGGTCGCGGTTGTCGTACAGCTGGCCGTCGTCGACGTTCATGTAGAAGAAGCCGGTCTCGGCGCCGGGCACGCTGCGGTCGGTCTGCCAGTAGCCGCGGCCGTCGACCGTGCCGGTCACCAGGTGGTCGGGGTCGTCCCCGGCCCGGGGGGTGACGCCGTGCGTCTGGACGGTCGGGCCGAGGTCCACCGAGTAGCCGGCCGCGATCCGCAGCGCGGCGACCGTGATGTCGGCGGGGCCGCCCGCCTCCGTGGCGCCGGACAGCCGCAGTTGGGCGGTGGCCGCGGCGGCCGGGATGGTGAACGCCTCGGTGTGCCAGGCGCCGGTGCCGCCGAGCGCGGCGCTGCCGAGCACGTCGCCGGCGCGGTCGGTCAGCCGCAGTTGACCCGATCCGGTGTCCAGATAGGTGACGGAGACGGTGAGTTGGCTCGCGCCGACCGATCCGGTGTACTCCGGGTCGAGGTCGAAGGCGAGATACGAGGCTCCGGCCGCGGTGTCGGTCTCCCAGTACGGCGTGCCGTCCTGTTCACCGGTGCGCAGCGCCCCGGCGTCGTCCCCGGCGGTCGCGGTCAGCCCGAGGGTGAAGGGATCGGGGCCCAGGTCGGCGCCGACGCCCAGCGGGTAGAGCGTGGGCGCCGCGGCCGACGCGGGCAGCGAGGTGGGCAGCAGCAGGGCGAGGACCAGCAGCAGCAGGGCCGCGGGGACGCGGAACATGCGGGGTAAGCGGTCTGGGGGGCACGGGACAGTCCTCCGGGGGCGTGGGACGGGAAGCGGGTACGGGTCCGCCGCGAGGGCGGGAAGAGAGCGGGAGCAGCCGCGGGCGGGACGCGGTGGGCCGGACCGGCCCGGTCTCAGGGCCGGCGCAGCCGCAGCGTGAGGATCTGGAAGGGCCGCAGCTCCAGCGGCAGCGCGCCGTCGGCCTGCGGCGGCAGTTCCCCGGCGGGGTGCTCCAGCAGGTCGGTGACGTGGGCCGCGGCGACCGCGAAGTCGGTGCGCAGGGCGCCGCGGGCCGCGCCGCCGCGCGACTCGTAGAGCCGTACCACGACGTCCCCCGACCGGTCGTCGGCCAGCTTCACCGTCTCCACCACGATGTCCGGGTTGTCGACGGTGACCAGCGCGGCTCCGCCGGCCGGGGCCGGACCGGCCGGCCGCAGCGGCAGGTTGAAGGCGTAGCCCGCCGCGATCGCGTCGCCGACATCGGCGCCCACCACCAGGCCGTAGGCGAAGGAGTGCCGGCCCCGGTCGGCCTGCGGATCGGGGGAGTGCGGGGAGCGCAGCAGGGACAGCCGCAGTGTGGTCGTGGTGCCGCCGTCCTCGCGGGTCAGCCGGGACACGTCGTGGCCGTACGTCGAGTCGTTGACGACCGCGGCGCCCCAGCCGTGCTCGCCGACGTGCACCCAGCGGTGCGCCCACAGCTCGAAACGGGCCGCGTCCCAGCTGGTGTTCTCGTGGGTGGGGCGCTGCACATGGCCGAACTGGATCTCGGCGCTCTCGCGTTCGGCGTGCACGTTCAGCGGCCAGGCGGCCTTGAGCAGGGTGTCCCGGTGCTGCCAGTCGATATCGGTGCGCACGGTCAACCGGCGGCTGCCTGCGGTCAGTTCCAGGTGCTGGACGATGTGCGAGGGGCCGAAGGCGCGCTCGACGCGGACCGACGCGAGCAGCGGCCCGTCCTCGGCGACGGTGACCGACTCGGCCTCGGTCAGGTCGCGCACGGTGTCCCGGTAGTAGCCGTCGATGTTCCAGGCGCTCCACAAATTGGGGTCGTCCGGGTGGAGTTGGAGCAGGTTTCCGGGCCGGTCCGGGGCCAGCGCCTCCCGGCGGGCCCGCAGGTCGTACACCGAGCGGACCAGGCCGGCGCCGTCGATGAGCACCCGCAGCACCCCGTTGTCGAGGGTGATGCCGTCAGCGCCTTGCCGCACCTGGACCGGCGGCAGCGTGCAGGGCACCGCGCTGCCGGTGCCCAGTGGCGGCGCCTCCACCAGGACCGCGCGGCGCCCGTCCGACAGCGCCTGCCCGTCCTCGGTGGCGTCGTGCGCCACGACCACGACCTCGCGGCGCGCGTACGGCCCCGCGTTGTAGAAGGCGAGCCCCTCGCCGCCGGCCGCCCCCGCACCGTCGGCCGCCCCCTCCCCGCCGGCCAGCGCGCCGCCGATCACCTCGGCCAGCTCCGCCTGCAGCTGGGCGTGCACGGCCTCCGCCTCCTGATGCACCCAGGCGATGGACGACCCGGGCAGGATGTCGTGGAACTGGTGCAGCAGCACCCGCCGCCAGATCGACTCCAGCTTCTGATAGGGGTACGGCACCCGGCCGCGTACCGCCGCGGCCACCGACCACAGTTCCGCCTCCCGCAGCAGCGCCTCGGCCCGGCGGTTGCCGCGCTTGGTGCGGGCCTGGCTGGTGTAGGTGCCGCGGTGGTTCTCCAGGTACAGCTCGCCGCGCCACACCGGCAGCCGCTCGTACTCGGCGCGGGCCGCGTCGAAGAACGCGCTGGGGTCGCCGACTTCGATCCTGGGGGAGCCCTCCAGGTCGCGCAGCCGCCGCGCCTTCTCCAGCATCTCCCGGGTGGGACCGCCGCCGCCGTCACCGAAGCCGAAGGGGGCCAGTGAGCGGGTCGCGGCGCCCTTGTCGGCGAAGTTCCGCTCGGCGTGGGCGAGTTCGGCGCCCGTCAGGCTCGCGTTGTAGGTGTCCACCGGCGGGAAGTGGGTGAAGATCCGGGTGCCGTCGATGCCCTCCCAGTCGAAGGTGTGGTGCGGCAGCCGGTTGGTCTCGTTCCACGACAGCTTCTGGGTGAGGAACCAGTTCGCGCCCGCCAGCTTCGCCAGCTGCGGGTAGGCGGCGGTGTAGCCGAAGGAGTCCGGCAGCCACACGCCCTCCTGGTCGATGCCGAACTCCTCGGCGAAGAACCGCCGTCCGAAGATCAGCTGGCGGGCCAGGGCCTCACCGCCCGGCAGATTCCCGTCCGCCTCCACCCACATGCCGCCGACCGGCGCCCAATTCCCCTCGGAGACGGCCTTCTTGATGCGCTCGAAGATCTCCGGCCGTTGCTCCTTCATCCAGGCGTACTGCTGCGCGGAGGAGCAGGCGAAGACCAGTTCCGGGTATTCGGCGGCCAGCGTCGTCATATTGGTGAAGGTGCGGGCGCACTTGCGGACCGTCTCGCGGATCGGCCACAGCCACGCCGAGTCGATGTGGGCGTGCCCTACGGCGGTGAGGGTGTGCGCCGAGGCGTGGGCCGGGCGGGACAGCACCTCGGTGAGGCGGTCCCGGGCGGCCTGCGCGGTGCCCGGCACATCCGCGGCGTCCACCGCGTCGATCGCGCGCTGCAGGGCCCGCAGGATCTCGTGCCGCCGTGAACCGCCGGCCGGCAGCTGCCGCATCAGCTCGTCCAGCACCTCCACGTCGTGCAGCAGGTGCCACACCGCGTCCTGGCGGACCGCGATCTCGGCCGTCCGCAGCTGGTACAGGTGCCCGGTGCCCGCCGTCTGCCGGGAGCCGAGATGGGTGCCCACCGCGTGCGCGCCCTCGATCATCGGGTTGGCGGCCAGCTCCACCAGCAGGTCGACGGGCTCCCCGCCCACCGCGGACTCGGCGAGCAGCACGCTGCGGTGGTGCGGGTGCAGCCCCTGGACGGGTGCGCCGGCCGCGTCGTGCACGAAGCCCTCGGCCTGGCCGCCCGGGCCCTTGGACGGGTCGAAGCCCAGGTCGAAGACGGCCTCGACCCGGCGCCCGGCCCAGTCGGCCGGGATCCGGCCGGTGGTCCGCAGCCAGCTGGTCGACCAGGGGCCGCCCCAGGTGTCGCCGATCGCGGCGGGCCGGTAGGCGGCGGTCAGCGCGTCCGCCACCGGCACCGGCTCGCCCGGTACGTGCCAGATCGCGAGGTCGAGGGTGCGCGGCGCGCCGTAGAGGGCGGGCCTGAGTACGTGGGAGAGGAATTTGGTGATCCGTTGCTCGACGATGTGCCGGTCGTCATGCACAGGTGTGCTCTCCTTAGGGAATTCGCCAGGTGCGCCGGGGGACGAAGCCCAGCAGATCGGTACAGGCGCTCGTGTCGAACAAGGTCGCGTGGCCGGTCACCGCGGTGCGCGCGACCACTCCCGGGTGGTGGCGTGCCATCAGTTCGGCGGACGGCACGGTCGACGTGGTGTCCGCGGCGGTCACGTTGATGACATGGCAGCCCGTCAGGTCCCTTTCCAGGGCGAGCCGGACCGCGGTCGCCGCGTCCGCGGTGTGCAGCCATCCCCACAGGTCGTGCCGCTGTCCGGCCGGGTCCTCGGCGCAGGCCGCCAGGAAGTGGTCGAGGCGGTCGCCGACCCCGGTGAACGGGAAGCGCAGGCACACCGCCGCGGTGCCCCAGCGGCGGTGAGCGGCGGCGGCCACCTCCTCCAGCACGACCTTGGACAGCCCGTACGGATCGCGGACCAGCGTCGGATGGGCCTCGTCCAGCGGCACGTAGCCGGGCGACAGCGGCACCGGCGACCAGGCCAGGCCCACCGCCGAGATGCTGGAGGCGGCCACCACCCGGCGCACCCCGGCCCGCCCCGCCTCCTCGAACACCCGGTGCGCGGTGAGGCAGTTGTGCGCGAACAGCGCGCTCGGGTCGGCCACGTTCGGGTGCGGGATCGCCCCGAGGTGGACCACGGCCTCCACCCCGGCCACCGCGTCGCGCACCAGCTCCGGGTCCTGGAGGTCCCCGGTCAGGACGCGTTCGGCGCGCGGTTCGTCGACCGGCAGCAGATCGGTCAGCGCCACGCGGTGGCCGGCTCCGAGCAGTTCCCGGGTCACCTCGCCGCCGATGTGCCCGGCGGCCCCCGTGACCAGCACCAGCATCAGCCCTTCACCGCCCCGACCAGGCCGCCCACGAAGTAGCGCTGCAGGCTGAGGAAGAGCAGCACGACCGGCACGACCACGATCAGCGCGCCGGCCATCATGGTGTTGTAGTGCGGCACGTTCTCCGAGGCGAGGGTCTGCAGGCCGAGCGGGAGGGTGTAGGTGCTCGGATTGTTGAGGGAGACCCGGGTCAGCAGGTACTCGTTCCAGGTGGGGATCGCGGTGAGCAGGGCCACGGTGATCAGCGCGGGCCGGGTCAGCGGCAGATAGATCCGGGTGAAGACATGGAACTCGCCGGCGCCGTCCACCCGCGCCGAGTCCCGCAGTTCCTTGGGCACCGCCGAGAAGGCGCCGGTCATCAGCAGCACCGACAGCGGGGCCCCGCCGTTGACGAACGGCAGCACCAGGCCGATGTGCGAGCCGAGAATGCCCAGCTTGTCCTCCAGCAGCACGATCGGCAACATCACGGTGATGCCCGGCACGAACAGCAGCGCCACGAACATCTTCTGCAGCGCGCCGCGGCCGGGGAAGTCCAGCACGGCGAACGCGTAACCGGCCGCCGCGTACACCACCAGGGTCAGCGCCACAGTCATCGCCGAGACCTCGACGCTGTTGACGAAGTAGCGGAAGAAGTGCAGTTGGCTCCAGGTGTGGGTGAGGGTGCTGAAGGTGGGGTGCTGCGGGATGAGATGGCCGCCGCGCACCACTTCGAGCTGGTTCTTGAACGCGGCCGAGACCATCCACAAGAACGGGTAGACGCTCACCAGCCCGTAGAGCGTCAGCAGGGCGAACACGGTGAGCCGGGCCGCGTTGCGGGAGACCGCCGAACCGCGCCGCCGGGCGGGGGCGGCGGGAGCGGTGGGCGCGGGCGGCGCGGCCGGAGGTACGGGGGAGATCGTCGTCATGTCTTGCTCCGCAGGACTCGCAGGTTGATCAGCGCCAGCACCAGCGCCGCGGCGAACAGCAGCCAGCCCAGCGCGCTGGCGAGGCCCAGCGTCGGTGCCAGGTCCTTGAGGAAGGCCAGCCGGTAGGCCTCCAGGCCCAGCACATTGGTGTGGTCGCCGGGGCCGCCGTTGGTCATCACCAGGAAGGTCTGGAAGCCCTGCAGCGAGTCCCGCAGATTCAGCAGCACCACGATCGCGGTGATCGGCCGCAGCAGCGGCCACACCACCGAGGCGTTGGTGCGCCACCAGCCGGCGCCGTCCAGCTGCGCGGCTTCCAGCACGCTGCGGTCGATGGTCTGCAGACCGGTCAGGTACAGCAGCATCGCCACCGGCACCGCGCCCCACACCGTCACCACGATCATGGTGGGCAGCGCGGTGTGCGGATTGCCCAGCCAGCCCTGGGGCTGCGCCAGCGATCCCAGTCCGACCGTGCTGAGCAGCGCGTTGACCGCGCCGTCCGGCTGGAGGATGTACTGCCAGGCGAAGAACACCGCGATGCCGCTGGTCACGTAGGGCACGAAGTACACCGAACGCAGCAGCGTCTGGAGCCGTTTGGCCGAGTTGAGCAGCACCGCCAGCGGGAAGGACACCAGGACGGTCAGCAGCGGCACCGCGATCATCACATACAGGGTGTGGGCGGCCGCGTGGTGTATCCGCGGCGCGTACGGCGGGGTT
>NZ_FMCH01000625.1 GCF_900091855.1 Streptomyces sp. DvalAA-14 | reverse complement strand
TCCGACTTCGCACGCCAAGGCCCAGGTCTGGATCTACAACCCCTGAGCTTCAAGTCTGCCGGGCTGTACAGCTCGCCCCAGGCGCCGGGCAGCACATCACCGAGTCCAGCGCGACATCGAGACGGCCTGCGCGCGGTGATCGCCGACCCCGGAGCCGCGGAGCAGTGGGCCACCGGCCGCCACACCGCCCTCACCCCGCCCGCGGTGCCTACCGCCGATACGGCAGGCACCGCGGCCACGCGCGCGCCGAGCTCGCCCCCGGCACCAGTTCGTTCACGCAAAGACAACAGCGCCGCCAGTCGGCGGAAGGAACACGCAGCAGCTGGCCTAGGTGAAGCGCTCGGCGAAAGATGCCGCCCGGCAGTTGCGGGAGAGCCGCAAGCAGCAGACCCGGGCCTCAACCGAAGCGGACCAGGCGCGTACGACCGGGTCCAGCGGCACGTCGACGACTTGAAGCCAGCGCAGGAGGTCGTCGCGGGCAGGGCCGGCGGGCGCTGTGCGAGCAGTCGGCACTTGGGGCGCTCTCTGGCTGTAGCGGAAGCTCAGCCCCAGCAGCACGGCGGGAGGCAGGCGCCGGTAGTTGGGGTAGCGGCCGTCGACCGGCGTGCTGTGGCTTTCCCGTTTGTTGCAGCGGTGGCAGAGATAGCCCCGGCTCAGACCCGTTTCGTGGTCATGATCGAGCACGAGGGTGCCTTGCTGGCCACCGCGTCTTCCCGGAGTCGCACAGATCGCGCAGCGGTCCTGCTGCCAGGCGGCCAGGACCGTGGCGTGGTCCAGGGCGCGCAGGGTGCTCAGGTCGGGCACCGGCCAGAACCAGCACGCCGGGGGAAGCTGGAGCAGCCACCGGTCAACGAGCGGCTGTGCCCACCGCCGGGCCAGCGCGGCGACACCGAGTTCCTCGCGGGTCAGGTGCCGTAAACAGGCGGGCGCGCCGTGCACGGCCGCGTTCCGGCAGGAGTACCCGGCGCTGCCGCGGCATCGTCCGGAGCGCCGGTCGTCGACGATCGCTTTGGCGGTGAGGACGCGCTCAACGAGTTCGGGCGTCACTGCGGGTGCCGATTAATCATCCGGCCTGGTCAAGCGGCGTGTTGGTACTCGTGAAGGGTTCCGCCGAGTCGGTCTCGTCGGCGGACTTCCAGGTGTCTGAGTTGTCCTGGCACGCTGGTTGGCTTGGGTAGTGGGCGGAGTGGAGCGGCTTGCTTGAGGGTGCGGTGCGGTCGGTGCTCGTTGTAGAAGGTCTCGAACTCGCGGAGCGCATCAAGAAGGTGGCTCTGGTTCCAGATCAGGGTTCTGTCGAGGAGTTCGCGCCGGCAGGTCTGTATCCAGTGCTCCATGATGGAGTTCATTCGCGGTATCCGGACTCCGCTCCTGACGATCTCGAGTCCGGCGTCGGCGAGCACGGCGTCGAAGGCCGGCGTGAACTTTGAGTCGCGGTCGCGGATCATGATCCTGGCCCTGCTGCCCGCATCCTCCAGGTCCATGACGAGGTTGCGTCCGAGCTGCACCACCCACTGAGCGGTGGGGTGTGCGGTTGCGCCCAGGATCCGGATGCGCCGGGTGGAGTGTTCAATGACGGCGAAGACATACAGGCGCGCGCCGGTCAGGGTGCGGGTTTCGAAGAAGTCGCACGCGAGCAGGGCGTCGGCCTGACTGCGCAGGAAGTCGGCCCACGTCGTGCTCTGACGTTCTGGGGCGGGCGGGACGCCGTGCTCTTTGAGGATTTCCCAGACGGTGGAGGCGGCGACCTTGATGCCGAGCGACGCGAGTTCGCCGTGGATGCGCCGGTACCCCCAGGAACTGTTCTCTCGGGCGAGGCGCAGGATCAGGGCGCGGATCGAGCGGACGGTGGGCGGGCGTCCGCGCCGCTTCGGCATGCAGGTCGTGGCATGGTGCCGTTTGAGTAGGTTGCGGTGCCAGCGGAGGACCGTGTCGGGGCGTACCAGCAGCAAGAGCTGCCGCAGCTTGCCCATCGGTAGGTGGTGGAGCAGGCCGGCGAGGATCGCGCGGTCGGTGTCGGTGAAGGCGGGCTTGCCGACCTGGCGCTGCAGGACCAGCAGCTGGTGTCGGAGTGCAAGGATCTCGATGTCCTTGTCCCGATTGCTCATCGGTAGGAGGCGCAGGAAGGCGAAGGCGTTGGTCGCGGCGAGGTAGGCCAGGCGCAGTAGCACGACAGATCATGATGCCGCCGCTTACCTGGCCAGGTGAAGGTGCTGGGTACGGCGGAGATCAGTGATCAAGATCGTGACCTGGGCGGATGATTTATCGGCACCCGCAGTGTTCCTTGCCATCCGTCCCTCACCCGGCTCCTGCGGGACCACATTGCCGCCGGGCTGCAGCCCGGTGATCGGTTGTTCTCAGGCGAGAGGGGCGGCCCTCTCGCCGGGTCTGTTTATCGCCGCGCCTGGGGCCATGCTCGCCAGGCGGCGCTGCCGCCGCACGTCTACGCTTCGCCGACCGGAAAACGCATCTACGACCTGCGGCACACCTGTTTGACGACATGGCTGAACAACGGCGTCCCGCCGGCGCAGGTCGCCGAGTGGGCCGGTACAAGTGTGGCCATGCTCTTCGCGGTGTATGCGCGCTGCATCAGCGGCCAGGTCAAGGAGCTGGAGCAACGCGTCGAGGCTGCGCAGGACATATCGGTCCTCCACACGGCGTCGTGAAAGACCGGGACAGGGAGGGAAGGGCACTGGCGCTGACGATCGAGGTCGAGCCGCGTCTCGGGCCGGGACGCTGAACGACAGGCCGGCGGTGACACGGCTGGCGGGGCTGCGGTTCAGCCATCCTCGGTCCACCGGGCGTCGTAGCTTGTCGCGGACTGGTGGGGCCACCTCTGCTCCGATCTCGGCGAGTTACCTCCGCAGCCTCTCGGCAGTTCCAGCCGGCCCACCTGATGCTGCATCACTCGCACCGGCGCATCCAGCCACCAGACACTCTTCGTAACCGCTCCGACGAAGGGGCGTACCAGGCCGTCACCGCCAGCACCGCAGTACGGCGGAAGGCTGAACCTCGGACGATCACCCACTGTTAGCGATCGCGTACATGACCCGGTGCGAGTGCCTTGGCCTCGGCTGGCGCAGGCGCCGCGACCTGCGGCTTCAGGTCGAAACGAGCCAGATCGGCTGCGAACAGGTGCCAACAGGGCGCCTGCTCTGTTCCTAGCTGATGATCCGTTAGAAACGCTCTGA
>NZ_FMCH01000203.1 GCF_900091855.1 Streptomyces sp. DvalAA-14 | reverse complement strand
GGACGGTCACCACCACGACCGCCGACGGCCACACCGTCACCAGCCATCTCGGCAGCGGCCAGAGCCTGGTCAACCCGGACGGATCGACCACCACGATCGGCTCCGGCGGCGCGATGACCACCCACTACCCCGACGGCAGTTCGGTGACGGTCAACCCGGACGGCTCGGTGACCGCCACCAACGCCACCGGCACCAGCGGCCTGGGCCTGGGCGGCCTGCCGCCCGCCCACTTCGGCACCGGGACCGGCCTGCCGACCACCCATCTGCCGACCACCGGCGACCCCGGCGGCCTGACCCTGCACAACGGCGACGGCAGCACCGTGACCCACTTCCCGTCCGGCGCCCACGCGACCACCGACGGCAGCGGCTTCACCACCACCCACTTCCCCGACGGCAGCAGCAGCATCTCCGGCCCGGGCGGCCAGTTCCAGACCGTGCCGAGCCCGGCAACGGCCGCGGCGAGCGCGGCCGAGGCCGGCGGCGGACTGCCGGACGGCGTGGCGGCCACCCCCGCGGGGGCCGGTGACGCCGGGCTGAGCTCGATGATGTCGCCGATGATGATGATGATGGGAATGTCGCGGATGGGCCAGCAGCAGGGCGGCCAGGGACAGGGCGAGCGGGTCCGCGAGACGTACCAGCAGCACGACTCCGACGGTGCCTTCATCCAGGGCGGCGGCTACCAGCAGCAGGTGGCGCCACCGGAAGAGGTCTTCGAGGAGGAGGAAGAGGACCCGGAGGAGCTGCCCAGCCGGACACCGACCACCGGGCAGGGGCGCCAGAGCCAGGGCGCGCGCCGCCCCTCCACGCAGAGCTCCAGCTGGTCCGACCACGAGGAGGACGTCTGGGGCACCGGCGAGGAGGGCCTGCCGGCGTCCATCGGCCGCTGACCGCGGCACCCGGAGCCGCGCCGGGGCGTGGCGGACAACCGCACGAGGGGCCGCGGCACGGGCCGTACGGAGGGAGGACATCGTGAACGACGAGCTGCAACAGCAACTCGACCAGGCGCTGGCCGAGTTCGAACAGCAGCGGCTGGCCCTGATCCAGGCCAGGGAGCAGATCGCCACGGTCGAGGTGACGGTCAGGTCCCGGGACCGGGCGGTCGAGGTGACCGTCGGCGCCGACGGCGGCCCCAAGGCGCTGCGGTTCATCGACAACAAGCACAAGGCCATGTCCGGGCAGGAGTTGGCCGCCAGCGTGCTGGAGGTGATGCGGGTGGCCCGGGAGGAACTGGCGCTGCGCGTCCGGGCCGGCTTCGACGAGGCGGTCGGCGCCGCCCGCGGCACCGGCACCGGCGGTCCCGCCCAGGAGCCGGTGGACCGGCTCGACGGTCTCGGCCTGGACCGGCTGCTCGACCCGCTGCGGGCCCCCGGCGGCCCGCTCGACACCGGAGGAGTGACCGACCGTGTCTGAGGACAACGTGTTCGCCGCGATCCCCAGCGACGTCGTGGCCGGCGGCGGCGTCACCGACCAGGTGGGCCAGCACGCCAAGCTGCTCGCGCAGAACTACGACGACGCGACGCACTACGACCTGAACGACCCGCCGTGGGGAAGCGGCGACGAGACCGCGGAGACGTTCAAGGAGAAGTACGTGCAGCCGCACGCCGACCTGCGCGACGCCCTGCACTCGCTGGCCGACGCGATCACCGAGGCCGGCGCCAAGACCCTCTTCTCCGGCCGCGACTTCCACGGCGCCCAGGACGACGCGCTCACCGCCATCCACAACGAAGGCGGCGGGGGGCGGCGCTGACCCGTGGCCGTTGACCCCTTCCTCGACGGAATCGTCGTCATGCTCACCGGGATGCACATCCCGCGAGCCAAGTCGGCGGCGATCCGCGCTGCCGTGGAACAGCCCAACGCCGCCCTGGTGAGCGCCCTGACCGATCTCCAGTCGGAGCTCGGCCGGATCACCACGTCGGTGGCGGGCTCGGTCGACGGCAAGTGGAGCAAGGCGTACGTCGACGCGATGTCCACCTTCGCCTCCGGGGACGGCGCGGACGCGATCAAGAACCTCAAGGACACCGCCGCCAATATGGCGGACTTCGGGCACGAGTCGGCCTACCAGGTCGACTACATGAACCGGATGATCATCGCGCAGGTGGTCGAGTTCCTGATCGAGTGGGCGATCACCCTCGTGCTGGCCATCTTCAACCCGATCGAAGCGCTCATCGAGCAGAGCTTCCTGCGCGGGCTCTACCGGCTCATCCTGCGCAGCGTCATCCTGCGCCTGATCGCGCTGATCGCCGAGCACGAGGCGCTGAACATCGGCCTCGGCGCGGCCATGGACGTGCTGGTGCGCTGGTCGCTGTCCCTCGACGGCAAGACCACCTCGCACGGCTCGGACTTCCTCAAGCAAGCGGTCGGCTTCGGCGCGGTCCAGGGCGCGATCTCGCCCTTCGTCCCCTTCCTGGGCGGCTTCTTCGCCAAGGCGCTCGGCAGTGGGATCGGCCGCAACACCGCGAAGGACCTCTTCAAGGGTCTGGAGCACGACCTCCCCGAGCCGCCGGTGCCGAAGCCGATCGCCAAGGACCTGGCCGGTGACGTCGGCGGCGACGGCGCGCGGAACCTCGGGCGGAACACCGCCGACGACCTGCACGAGCCGCCGCCCGGCGGTGCCGGCCGGTTCGGCGACGAGCCGGACCCGCACGGCCCGGGCTCCGGCCCGGTCGGCCCCGACTTCGGCCGGGACTTCTCCGACATCACCGGGAATCTGGTCGACAAGACCGCCTTCACCGGCATCAACGACGCGACCCGGGACGCCTTCCGCACCGACATCGGCAACCTCTTCGCCCGTGACCTGCGCGGCCTGGACACCGACGCGGCCCGCTCGGTCGGCGAGAACTGGGCCGACACCTTCCTCAACAACCTGGGCCGCAAGAACCTCGCCAAGGAACTCGACACCTCGCTGGCCGGCCTGCCCAAGGACGCCGACGGACTGCGCCGGGGGCTGTCCCACGGTGTCGCGGACACCCTCGGTACCGACTGGGGCCGGAAACTGGCCTTCCACAGCTCGATGACGGTGGTGGAAGCCGGCCACCAGAACATCTCGGAAGGGCTCTACAACCTCTTCACCACCGGCAAGTTCACCACCAGCTTCGCCACCGGCCTGTCCGGCGCGGTGGGCGGCCGGCTCGGCCATGTGCTGCACGTCAACGCGCACTTCCTCGGCTCCGGCCTGAAGAGTTCGGCGCTCACCTTCAAGAACGCGGTCGTCGGGAACACCGCGCTCTCCTCCCCGCACCTCAACACCGTCCCGCCCGCGGTCTTTTCGGAGCACACCGCCGCCACACCGCTGCCGACCAGCTCCGGCCCGGGGACCCACGAACCGGGCACCGCGCCGGGTACGGCTCCGGGCCGCCAGCCAGGAACGCAACCGGAGACACAGCCGCCGCCGGTACGTACGGGGTCGGACCGGTCGGAGCCGGACGCGACGGTCACCGACGACACCGTGCACCTGCCGACCACGGACAGCAGCGACTTCCACCACCCGGCTCCCCCGGTGCCGGACACCGTGCCGCGGCTCGACCCGGGCCGGCAGTCCGAACTGGTGCACGGCGTCAACTCCGAGCTGAACAAGCTCGGACGGCCGGATCTGCACGCCGACACCGACGATGTCCGCGAGCACTTCGAGCAGTTGCCGCAGCACCGGCTCAACGAACCGCTCAAGCACCAGTCGTTCCACATCGCCGGCCGGATCGCCAACAACGGCGATCCGCTGCTGATGCGCGGCGGCGGCCTCAACGACGACCCCGAGGCCGTACCGCCCGTCCCGCTCGACGCCCAGTCGTCCAGCAGCAGTTCGAGCGCGCCGCCGAAGCAGGAGCTGGAGCAGGAGCCGGTACCGCAGCGGGAACCGCCGCCGAACGAGGGCACCCCTCCACCGCGGCCGCAGCCACGGCTGGCGCCGCTGCCGCACGACCAACGGAACGCCTGGGACCGGGAGTTGCAGCAGCGGGCGCACGGGGTCGCCCCCACCGCCGCCAAGGGCAAGTCCCGCGAAGGGGCGCCCGGCAGCCGGATCGCGGCGTGGGACACCTACGTCGAGAGGTTCAACGCCCACCAGGCCGCCCTCGGCCCGGCCTCGACGCCCGGGGCGAGCACCGGCACGCGGCGCGACCTGGCCGACGCGCAGCGGGACCTCGCCCGCTGGGGTCTGACCGACCCCGCACCCCTGATGGCCGACTACCGGGCCCGCTTCGCCCTGCCGGAGCCGAAGGAGGAGATCGAGCCGCCCACCCCGCTGCGCACCCAGCAGAAGACCGAGGAGGCGCTCGACGCGGAGGACCAGCGGTCCGACGAGCTGACCCCGCCCAAGCCGAAGATCACCCAGCAGCCCGACGACGTGCGGCAGCCCGAGCGGCCCGGGCTGCTCCCACACGCCGCGCCGAAGGACACCGGGCAGAAGCCGCTGGACCGCCAGCCGCTCGAACGCAAGGCGGACCCCGAGCCGCTCAAGGCGCCCACCCCGCCCAAGGCACCCAAGCCGCCGGATCCGCCGCTGCCGGCCCGGATCGGCAACCGGCTGGTCCTGGGCGGTATGGACGTGGTCGAAGAGTTCCGCTCCGACGACGAAGGTCTCGCCCACATCCGGGACCTGGTCATCCGCGAGGCCGGCCCCAAGGGCTGGGAGGAGAACCGGGAGCGGATCACCGCGCTGTTCTCCGACGACGGCATCCGCCCCAAGGTCCCCGGCATGCTGCGCGGCGGCCGCCCGATCACCCACGTGGTGGATCTCGGCTTCGGCCGGACCCTGACCGTCGCCCTGCAACTGGACGGCGCCTCGCCGCGCTCCGAACTGCACTTCAAGGACGAGACCAAGAAGTACGAGTTCGAGCACAGCTCCGACCCGACCAACGCGGTCGGCTCCCTCGTCGACGGCCGCACCACGTACCTGGCCGGTGTGCAGGGCAACATCGCGCACCCGAAGGCGAGCGACACCGCGGCACTGCTCGGCTCCCGGGAGCACCAGTGGGCGCTCACCAACCAGCGCGCCGACCGCCAGATCAGCGGCGGCCAGACCACCGAGCCCGGCACCCGCTTCCACGGCACCGTCCAGGCGGTCATCACCCACCGGCTGAGCGGCGATCCGGACAACGCGCACCGCCACCCGGTCGCGTACCGGGCACAGGTGGTGGTGCCGACCCGCGACATCACCGACCACTCCGCGATCGACGACGCCGACGCCGACGCCGATGCCGAGGAAGCCCGCGACACCCTCTCCCCGCTGCCCGGCCCCTCGACCCTGCGCCCGCCGCCCCGGCCCACCGGTCCGCCGCGCGTGCTGGCCAGCCGCGCGCTGAGCGGCTCCGACGTCGTCACCAACCTGCGGCTGATCCCGGACGACACCCCGCCGGCCCCGCGGCCGCCGCAGGACGGCGGACCCGCGCCGGACGGAGGACCCGCGACCCGGACCATCACCGACTTCGTCACCAGCGCGCCCATGCAGGCCGCCTTCGGCAAGGCGTACGGCGGGCAGGCGCACCGGGCGATGAACGAGACCAACACCTGGCTGACCGTCGAACTCGTCCAGGCGAACCTGCACGGCATGACCAACAAGCAGCCGCTGGTGCACGAACTGGAGAGCGTGCCCGGCGGCCGCCTGGAGGTGCATGCCTTCATCGAACCGCTCGGCACCCAAGCCGCCCAAGCCGACACCCGGCAGGGCCCGCGGCCCGGCCGGATGATGAACCCGGCCGGCGAGACCGCCGAGACCGAATTCCACTACGGCACCGAGACCGACACCACCCAGGTGCGGCAGGACGTGGTCACCTGGTCCGGCCAGCTGCCGACGCCGGGCCGCTTCCGCGGTCAGGGCGGCACCGACACCGGGCAGCTGGTCGGCGGCCTGGACGACACCCTCAGCCTCGGGCACACCCACAACGAGACCAACAGCCGCCAGTTCCGCTTCCGCAACACCCTGAAGAACCCCGCGCCCGGCCAGGGCTGGCACGGCCAGGTCCGGCTCCGGTTCGTCCTGCACGCCCCCGGCTCGGTGTCGCCGTCGCGCCTCGACGCGCCGTTCAAGGGCGCGGTGCACGAGACCCGCGGCCGCTTCGACGTACTGATCGAGAAGTCCGAGACGACGCC
>NZ_FMCH01000324.1 GCF_900091855.1 Streptomyces sp. DvalAA-14 | reverse complement strand
GGGCGTGGCCCGACTCGGGCGCCGGCACCGTCATCTCGGTGGTGGTGAACGCCCGCCCGGCCTCCAGTGCGGCGACCTGGTCGACCGCGGTCGCCTCGATCTGTCCGGCGTGCCGCATGGCCGAGACCAGCTTGGCCGCCCCGTGGTAACGCAGGCCGGCGGAGTGGGAGTCGGGGATCGCGTAGTCGCTGCCGATCGTGTACATCGCCTCCAGCGGGGAGGTGCCGGTGGCGTCGGTCCGGTCGTAGGCGTAGACGCCTCGGGTCAGTTTCGGTGTGGTGCTCGACTCCGCCGCCACCAGCAGCGGCGGCCGGGTGCCGTCGGCGGCGGCCTGGGCGTGGAAGGGCAGCGCGATACCGCCGAAATTGGAGCCGGCGCCGACGCAGCCGACGACCGCGTCCACCGACGCCCCGGCCTCGGCGAGCTGCTCGGCGGCCTCGATGCCGATCACCGACTGGTGCAGGATGCTGTACGTCTCGCCGCTGCCGATGCAGAACGCGGCGCCCTCGGTGCGGGCGGCGTACTCGACGGCCTCGCCGATCGCCAGGGACAGGCTGTTGCCGGCCGAGCGGCCCGAGCGCGCCACTTCGGTCAGTGCGCTGGGGCTGGCGATCACCTCCGCGCCCAGCATCCGCATGAGCACTCCGCGGTACGGCTTGCGCTCCAGGCTGCCGCCCACCATGAAGACGGTGCAGCGCATGCCGAACCGGGCGCAGGCGGCGGCGAGCGCGGTGCCCCACTGGCCGGCGCCGGTGCCGGTGACCAGTTCCCGCACGCCCGCCCGGTGGTAGTAGTAGGCCTGCGCCAGCGCGGTGTTGAGCTTGTGGCTGCCGGAGATGTTGCCGCCCTCGTATTTCACCCAGATCGGGACCCGGGATCCCACCGCGCGCTCGAACTCCCGGGCCCGCCACAGGGGGGTGGGGCGGAAGCGCCGGTAGGCCGCCATGACCTCCTCGGGGATGTCCCAGTACTCGCGGCGCCGGATGCTCTGGCGGACCAGCTCCATCGGCAGTCCGGCCCGTACGCCGTCCCCGGCGGCGGCTCCGTCGGGTGCCGCGGCCGGCGGAGTGCGGTCGGGGGGCAGCGTCCCGGTCAGGTGCGGCAGGACGCTGCGCCAGCGGGTGGGCACCCCGGTCATGCGACGGCCTCGCAGCCCTGCTCGACGACCGCCACCAGGTCGGCGATGGTGGCGAAGGACCGGCCGACGAACAGGTCGTCGGGGAAGGTCGCGCCGAGTTCCTCCTCCACGTCGACGAGCAGGCCGACCAGGCTCAGGGAGTTGATGCGCAGGCGGTCGCCGTTGAGTGCTTCGTCGTCGGACAGCGCGGCGGGGTCGAAGGGGGGCTGCGAGGCCGCCGCGGCGGTCTTCTTCACCACGCGGGTCATCTCCGCGTGGTCGGGTTGGGTGGCGGGCATGGGTGTCCTTTCGCAAGGGGACGGCACCGGCTGGTGCCGGTGGACGGCACAGGTGTGTCCCGGGAAGGGGCTTGCTGGGGGGAATGACGAGGCGCGGTGGCGGCGGGCGCGCCGGACCCGGGGCGGGCAGGGGCGTCAGCGGCCGCCGATGGCCGGACAGGACGCCAGGAACTCCCCGAGGAACGCGGTGAGCGTCGCGAGGTGCGGGCTGCGCAGCGCGCCGAAGTGATCGGTCGCCAGCGGGCGTACCGTCAGGTCGTCCACGAGCCGGGCCCAGTTGTCCGCCTGGTGCGGGTCGTCCCCGTGGGTGCAGGGGACCAGCAGCGCGCGTCCGTTGTACGGAGCCGTCGCGCTGTGGCGGCGGCGCGCCGCCAGGTGCGCGTCGACGGTGCGGCGGGTGCGGGGCAGGTCGGCCGGGTCCAGTTGGGCGGCGGCGTCCCGCAGCACGCGGGTGCGGACCGCGCCGTAGGTGGCGGGTGTGCCGTCCCGGGGCGCCGGGCTGCTGTCGATGAGCAGCAGGTCGGGCGGGCGGCCGGCCGGGAGGCGCTGTGCGGTCTCGTAGGCCAGCAGGCCGCCCATCGACCAGCCCACGAGCAGGTCGGGCGGCGATGGCAGGGTGCTGAGCAGGGCGGCGTAGCGGTCGGCCATGGCCGGCACGGACGCGTCGGGGTCCTCCCCGGGTTCCAGGCCGAGGGCGCGGATCCCGTGCACCGGGCCCTTGCGGGCGAGGTGGGCGACCAGGCCGAGGTACGGGATCATCCCGCCGCCGAGGGCGTGGAAGAAGACCGTGCGCAGCGGACCGGGGCGGCGCCCGAGCGGGATGAGCAAGGGGGTGGCTAAGCCGCCGGCCTGGCCGTCCCCGTGAGAGTTTTCCATCAGCGTGTCTCCCAAGGATCGAACTTTTCCATCGGCCTGGGCCGACTTGTGCGAGTTCGTGCATGGGGTGCAATGGGACACCGGTGGCCGATGGCCGGGGGGTGCGTCGCCGGGCGGCGAAGGTGCGTGTCGTGTCCCGACGCACCGGCTCACCCCGGGAACGCGATCCAATCCCTGCCAACATTTAATGTGACGTGTATCACATTCGTTGGCTTCGTATCACCGTGTGGTGAGGACCTGTCCACGCAGTGCGCATGAGGTGAGGGCCGGTAGGAGCCCACGGGCCTTACCGCGAGGCCCGGGGCGCGGCCACCGGCCTGGCGGGCCGCGGTGCGAGGCGGCGCGCATGAACGGCGGCTCAGGGGAAGACACCCACCGCCCGGGGTGCTCGCCCGCACCGGGCAAGCACCCCGAATGCGCCACCCCAAGAGCGCCGTGCCAAAAACGCCGAACCGCAAGCCCAGAACCGCAAGCCCAGAACCGCAAGCGCAGAACCGCAGGCGCCGAACCGCAGGCGCCGAACCGCAAGCGCAGAACCGCAAGCGCCGAATCCGAAGCCGTGCACCGAGAAGGGTCCGCCGATGCCCCACCTAGTCTTCGTGGAGACCACCGGTCTGGGAGTCCAGGCCATCGAATACGCCAAACAGCGGGGTCACACCGTCACCTTCCTGCGCTGCCCGCTGTACGACTTCACCGCGCCGGCCGAGCCGCGCCGCCGGGCCGCCGAACTCGCCGATCACACCGCCGACTTCGCCGACGCCCTCGACGGCGAGGCGGTGTTCGCCGCACTGCTCGCGTCGGGCGCGCGGCCGGAGGACGTCGACGCCGTCCTGTCCACCCTCAGCTACTGCGCCCAGGCCGCCGCCGACCTCGCCGAGCGGATCGGGGCCCGCGGCACGCCCGCCGCCGCCACCCTGGCCGCCCGCGACAAGGGACGCTGCCGTGAGGTGTTACGCGACCACGGGCTGCCCAACGTGGGGTTCGAGGTCGTCCAGGACACCGGTCAGGCCCTCGCGGCGGCCGACCGGATCGGCTATCCGGTCATCGTCAAGCCCGTCCTCGGCATCGGCAAGGCCGTGACCTCCATCGCCGCCGAACCGGACGACGTACGGGCGCACTTCTCGGCCGCCGCCGCGGACCTGGCCGCGCTCGCCGAGGGCATGGCCGTCCAGCTCGACGCCCGCTACATCGTCGAGGAACTGGTCGGAGGCGACCTGTACTCCGTGGAGGTGGCCGCGTCCGGCGGCCGGTACGTCCCCCTGGTGTGCGTCAGCCGCAAGGTCGGCCGGGACAACCCGGTGCTGGAACTGGGCTGCACGGTGCCCTCCGGGCTGCCGGCGGCGGACGAGGACGAGCTGGGGACCTACGCCTCCGACGTCTGCCGCGCGCTCGGCCTGGACCTCGGCATCTTCCATGTCGAAGTGATGCACGGCCCCGACGGCTTCCGGCTCATCGAGGTGAACCCGAGGCTGACCGGCGGGTCGCTGCCCGACACCATCAACGCCGTCGCCGACCAGGACATGTTCGCCCTGCTGGTCGACGTCTTCCTCGGCGGGCGGCTCCCGGACGGTCCGCTGCGGCTGCGGGCCGCGGCGTCGCACTCCTTCCTCGCCGCCGCCGCTCCCGCCCGGATCCCCGACGCGCTCGCGCCCGACTGGTTCGCGCCCCATCTGGCGCGGCTGCACTCGGGACACAGCCGGATCCGTCCGGGCGACGCGGTGCCGCCGATGCGCACCAACTTCGACTCCTTCGGCATGCTGCGCGCGGTGGACGCCCGACACCCGCCGGGCCGAGGCGCGTTGCGCGGAGGTGA
>NZ_FMCH01000201.1 GCF_900091855.1 Streptomyces sp. DvalAA-14 | reverse complement strand
GCGTCCCGCCAAGAAGCGCTTCATCGACTACCCGCGCTTCGGCAAGGACGGCTGGCGCCGCTGGATGCCCTCGTGGCGTCAGGTCACCGCCGTGTTCATCGGCTTCGTCGGCTCGATCGTCGGTCTGATCGGCATCGCCTACGCCATGGTGGGCGTCCCGAACGTCAATCTCGCGGCCAAGGCGCAGAACAACGTCTACCTCTGGTCCAACGGTGATCAGATGATCGCCACCGGTGGCGAGGTCAACCGCCAGATCATCGGGATCGACGACATCCCCCAGGCCATGCAGGACGCGGTGATCTCGGGCGAGAACAAGACGTTCGAGACCGACCGGGGCGTCGACCCGATGGGCATCGCCCGCGCCCTGTTCAACATGGCCAAGGGCGGCGAGACGCAAGGCGGCTCGACCATCACCCAGCAGTACGTCAAGAACACCCGGCTCAACCAGCAGCAGACCTTCACCCGCAAGTTCAAGGAACTCTTCATCTCCATAAAGGTCGGCGCGACCATGAAGAAGTCCGAGATCATGGCGGGCTACCTCAACACCTCGTACTTCGGCCGCGGCGCCTACGGCATCCAGGCGGCGGCCCGCACGTACTACGGGATCGACGCGGACAAGCTCAACCCCAGCCAGTGCGCGTTCCTCGCCGCGCTGCTCAAGGGCCCGACCTACTACGACCCCGCGGGCGCGACGAACATCGACCCGAACGCCACCGCGGCGAGCAACAAGGTCAACTCGGAGATCCGCTGGAAGGCGATCCTCGACGCCGAGGTCACCCTCAAGCGGCTGTCGCCGACGGACCGGGCGAAGTACACCAAGTACCCGATGCCGCTGCCGATCAAGACGAACACCCAGATGGCCGGCCAGATCGGCTACATGGTGACCACCGTCAACCACTACTTGCTGAACAACAAGATCCTCACCCAGACCCAGCTGGAGCAGGGCGGCTACTCGATCAAGACCACCTTCCAGAAACCCAAGGTGGAGGCGCTGGAAGCCGCGGTCCAGAAGGTCCAGAAGGCCAACATCAAGCCGGGTGGGACCCACAAGAACGACGACGGCGAGGACGCGGACAAGTTCGTCCAGTTCGGCGGGGCCTCGCTGAATCCCACCGACGGCGCGATCGAGGCCATCTACGGCGGCGCGGACGCCACCAAGCACTTCACCAACAACGCCGACGAGACCGGCGCCCAGGTGGGTTCGACCTTCAAGCCCTTCGTGCTGGCCGCCGCGATGACCCACGGCGCCCGCAATCCGGATGATCCCCCGGTGCAGGGGGACGACGAGCGGACACCGGTCTCCCCGGACAGCTGGTTCAGCGGCAAGAACAACCAGCTGATCAAGGACTACACCGGCAAGCCCTGGATCGGGTACGACAAGAACAACAAGCCGTTCCAGTGGCGTCAGCCGAACGACGACGGCGACAACTACCCCAAGGTCACGCTGCGCACCGCGCTGGACAAGTCCCTCAACTCCCCGTACGTGCAGCTCGGCCAGGATGTCGGCACCGATCTGGTGTCCAAGGCTGCGCTCGCCGCCGGCCTGGTCGCGGACTCCAACAACGGCCTGCTGGACTACAAGAACAGCGTGACGTACTCCATCGGAACGTCGTCACCCAGCGCGATCCGGATGGCCGACGCGTACGCGACCTTCGACAACCACGGTGTGCAGAACGAGCCCTACTCGGTGACCAGCGTCCTGCACGAGGGCGACACGTTCTGGAAGCACCACAGCACGCCCAAGGTCGCCTTCTCCACCGAGGTCTCCGACACCATCACCGGCATGCTCGCCGACGTGATCAAGAAGGGCACCGGTGAGACGGCCCAGCTGCCCGGCGGCCGGGTCGCCGCCGGCAAGACCGGTACGACCGACGACAACAAGTCGGCGTGGTTCGACGGCTACACGCCGCAGCTGTCCACCTCGATCGTGATGTTCCGCCGCGACGACGCGACCCACACCGAAAAGGCCGGCAAAGCGATCAACAACCCGTTCCTGTCCATGTACGGGACGGCCGGGCAGCAGACGATCCACGGTAACTCCTACCCGGCGCAGATCTGGAAGGACTACATGAGCGCCGCGCTGGACGGGGCGCCCAAGACCCCCTTCCAGCAGCCGACGGGCAGCGTCGGCAAGGTCATCTGGGGCAACGTGCCGAGCCCCACCCCCACGCCGACGGCCACCACGCCGACGCCGTCCACGACGCCGCCGACGACGCCGCCCACCACGCCGCCGACGACGCCGCCCACCACGCCGCCGACGTCGCCGACGCCTTCGGACACGCCCACCACGCCGTGCTTCCCGTGGCAGAACTGCAACAACCCCACCACCCCGCCGCCGTCGAGTACCCCGACCGGTACGCCCACCGGGAGTCCGACCAGCGGTCCACCGGGACGCGGACCCAACAAGCCCGGAGGCGGGCTGTGACGCTCTGACCGCCCCAGGGGCCACGGGGGCTCTCGCCCGCACAGTCGCGTACGGCAGGATGTCGTCATGACGAGCGTGCGCGACCGTGCAGAGGACGACCGGCGAGAGCTTCCCGTGCGCCCCACCGATGAGGACCCGCTGGCCGCCGCGGCCAGCGACCTCATCGGCGGCCCGGCCGGGCGCTGGGCCATGATCGGCGGGCACCGGTGGTGGAATCCGCTGCGGGTGATGGTCCTGGTCGTGATCGGCATGTTCGCGCTCGGGATGGTGCAGAAGGCCTCCTGCTACTCCGGCGGCTGGTTCCAGGGCGGCGACGTCCAGTACATCCACGCCTGCTACTCCGACATCCCGCACCTGTACGCGCAGCGCGGCTTCGCCACCGACCTGGTGCCGTACTTCGACCGCCTGCCCGACGCGGTGAGCGGCTCCTCGGACATCCATTACCTGGAGTACCCGGTGCTGACCGGCCTCTTCATGGAGGTCGCGTCCTGGTTCACCCCGCACGGCACCGCGCAGCACAGCGCGCAGATCTACTGGATCGTGAACTCCGCGATGCTGATGATCTGCGCGGTCGTGCTGGTGGTGTGCGTGTCGCGGACCAACCGGCGGCGCCCCTGGGACGGCCTGTTCATCGCCCTGTCCCCCGCGCTGGCGCTGACCGCGACCATCAACTGGGACCTGTTCGCGGTCGCCCTGGCCGCCGCCGGCATGATGCTGTGGTCGCGCGGCCGGCCGGTGCCGGCCGGTGTGCTGATCGGCCTGGCCACCGCGGCCAAGCTGTATCCGGTGCTGCTGCTGGCCGCCTTGTTCATCTTGTGCCTGCGGGCCGGTCGGCTGCGGCAGTGGTCGGCCGCGCTGGGCGGCGCGGTCGTCGCCTGGCTGCTGGTCAATCTGCCGGTGATGCTGCTGGCCCCGGACGGCTGGGCGCAGTTCTACACCTTCAGCCGCGACCGCACCACGGACTACGGCTCCTTCTGGCTGATCATCATGGAGCGCTCCGGCAACCCGCTGACCGGCGTCAACGCCTACGGCACCGCCGTGATGCTGCTGCTGTGCGCCGGGATCGCGGCCCTGGCGCTCTACGCCCCGCGCCGCCCGCGGGTCGGGCAGCTGGCCTTCCTGGTGGTGGCGGCGCTGGTGATCGGCAACAAGGTCTACTCACCGCAGTACGTGCTGTGGCTGCTGCCGCTCGCCGTGCTGGCCCGCCCGCGCTGGCGCGACCTGCTGATCTGGCAGGGCGCGGAGGTGCTGTACTTCCTCGGCATCTGGATGCGGCTGGCGTACGTCACCGGCACCAAGCACCACGGCCTGACCGCCGACGCCTACCACCTGGCGATCGCCGCGCACCTGCTGGGCGTGCTCTACCTGTGCGGTCTGGTGGTACGGGACATCCTGCTGCCCGAGCACGACGTACTGCGGCAGGGCGGCGAAGACGACCCGGCCGGCGGTGTGCTCGACGGCGCGGACGACGTGTTCGTCCTGCGCACGGTGCCGGGCCAGCCGAGGCACGCGGCCTGACGACCGGAGCCGGCGGGGGCCCGGCAGCCGTGTCCGCGGCTGCCGGGCCCCTGCCTATCGGGTGCTGGATTCGGCCTAGGCCGGCTGGCGGTCCACGACCCGGTCGAACTGCGTCGTGGTGTGCCGCAGATGCGCCACCAGTTCGTCGCCGACCGCCGGCGGCGCCACGTCGCTGGGCAGGAACAGGATCGACACCTGCATGTGCGGCGGCTCGGCGAACCAGCGCTGCTTGCCGGCCCACACGAACGGCGACAGATTGCGGTTGACGGTGGCCAGCCCGGCCCGCGCCACGCCCTTGGCGCGGGGCATCAGCCCGTGCAGCGCCTTGGGCGCCTCCAGGCCCACCCCGTGCGAGGTGCCGCCGGCCACCACCACCAGGTGGCCGTCCGCCGCCGACTTCTCCTGCCGGTAGCCGTACCGCTCGCCCTTGGCGATCCGGCTGACGTCCAGCACCGCGCCCCGGTACTCGGTGGCGTCGTGGTCGCCCAGCCACAGCTGGGTGCCGATCCGGGCCCGGAACTTCGTCTGCGGGAACTGCTGCTGGAGCGTGGCGAGCTCGGTGGCCTTCAGATGACTGACGAACATGGTGTGCAGCGGCAGCCGGGCCGCGCGCAGCCGCTCCATCCAGGCGAAGACCTCCTCCACCGCCTCGCTGCCGTCGGTGCGGTCCAGCGGCAGGTGGATGGCGAAGCCCTCCAGACGCACGTCGTCGATCGCGGTGTGCAGCTTCACCAGGTCGTCCTCGGCCACGCCGTGCCGCCGCATGGAGCTCATCACCTCGATCACCACCCGGGCGCCGACCAGGCCGCGCACCCCCTCCACCGAGGAGACCGAGCGGATCGCCCGGTCCGGCAGCGGCACCGGCTCCTCGCCGAGCCGGTACGGGGTCAGCACCAGCAGATCGCCGCCGAAGAAGTCCTTGATCCGGGCGGCCTCGTACGTCGTGCCGACGGCGAGCATGCCGGCCCGCAGCCGGGTCGCCTCGTCGGCAAGGCGCTCGTGGCCGAAGCCGTAGCCGTTCCCCTTGCAGACGGGCACGAGGCCGGGGAACTGGTCCACCACGGACTGATGGTGGGCACGCCAGCGTGCGGTGTCGACGTACAGGGTCAGCGCCATGACCTGGTCAGGACCTTCCTTTGGGGGCACCCCCTGACGGCAGTCCAGGGGGAGAGTCGGCCGTCAGCGGCGCGACATGTAGATGTCGAGTGCCTTGTGCAGCAGCTTGTTGAGCGGGAAGTCCCACTCACCCAAGTATTCGGCAGCCTGGCCGCCGGTGCCCACCTTGAACTGGATCAGGCCGAACAAATGGTCGTTCTCGTCCAGGGAGTCGCTGATGCCGCGCAGATCGTAGACGCTCGCGCCCATCGCGTACGCGTCGCGCAGCATCCGCCACTGCATCGCGTTGGACGGCCGCACCTCGCGCTTGTGGTTGGCGGAGGCCCCGTAGGAGTACCAGACGTGCCGGCCGACGGTCAGCATGGTGGCCGCGGAGACCGCCTCGCCCTCGTGGACCGCCAGGTACAGGCGCATCCGGTTGGGGTCCTCGGCGTTGAGCTTGGTCCACATCCGCTGGAAGTACGACAGCGGGCGCGGCCGGAAGTGGTCGCGCTCCGCGGTGATCTCGTACAGCTGCTGCCACACCGGCAGGTCGTCGTAGCCGCCCTGGATCACCTGGACGCCGGCCTTCTCGGCCTTCTTGATGTTGCGGCGCCACAGCTGGTTGAAGTTCTTGAGGATGTCGTCCAGGGAGCGGTTCTCCAGCGGCACCTGGTAGACGTAGCGCGGCTGCACGTCGCCGAAGCCCGCGCCGCCGTCCTCGCCCTGCTGCCAGCCCATCCGGCGCAGCCGCTCGGCCACCTCGAAGGCGCGCGGCTCGATGAAGGTCGCCTCCACGTCGCGCAGCCGCTTGACGTCCTGGTCGGCGATGCCCGCCTTGATCGCGGTCGCGTCCCAGCGCCGGATGATCACCGGCGGGCCCATCTTCACGGTGAAGGCGCCCTGCGCCTTGAGGTGGCTCAGCATCGGCTGGAGCCACTCGTCCAGGTTGGGCGCGTACCAGTTGATGACCGGGCCCTCGGGCAGATAGGCCAGGTACCGCTTCACCTTGGGGAGCTGCCGGTAGAGGACGAGGCCGGCGCCGACCATCTGGCCGGATCTGTCGTCGAACCAGCCGAGGCTCTCCGACCGCCACTCGTTCTTCACATCAGCCCATGCCGGAACCTGGCAGTGGCTCGCCGACGGCAGGCTCTGGATGTAGGCCAGGTGCTGCTCGCGGCTGATGGTCCTCAGGGTCAGGCTCATACGGGGCGCTCCCCATGCTCAGACTGCGGGCTTTACTGGCCCGAAGCCTACTGTGAGGGGGAAGCGCCCCCGCTACTACCTGGGCCCCACCGCGCGGCAGCCGCGGCCGGCCCGGGCCCTTACGTGAGACCGCCGTTGGCCATCCCGATGTAGAAGCCGAGTCCGCACATGGCCAGGCTGAGGATCAGCGCGAAGCGCTCCGACGTCGTCTCGGAGATGTACTGGCCCCAGCCGCCGGCCAGGATGCCGATCACGCCGGTCCAGCAGGTGAGCACGTGCAGGCTGGGGAAACCGGCGGTGACGGTCGAGATGGTGCCGAGCACCACCGTCACCCAAACGATAGAGTTCACCAGCGGATGGCGGCGGCCGTCGTTGTTGAGCCAGATGCGGTGCAGGAGCTCCTTCGCCGGACTCTCCTGCTGCGGCGTCGTCCCGTCCGGGGCCCGGTTCTGCTGGTCCCGCGTCCGGTCCTGGGTCTGCTGGTCCTGTGTCGCGTGATGTTGTGCCATGGGGCACCTCCGTGACGGAGCGATGGCGCAAGGTAACGCCCTACACACACCCGATATGTACAGACTGGGGTCATGCGGGCCCGGATTTCAACCGGGGGGACGTCCACGGGTAGTCTGTACGGTCTGCACCGGATTCTTTTTCGCGGGCCTGGCTCTGTCAGTGGCCCGGGTTACCGTTGCGACGCAAGCCAAGCCCTCCTGCCACGGAAACGCCGTGGCCGCCTGAGTCCAAAGGAGGTGGGTTCCACTATGCGTCACTACGAGCTCATGCTCATTCTCGACCCCGATCTCGAGGAGCGCGCTGTCTCCCCGCTGATCGAGTCCTTCCTCGCTGTCGTCCGCACGGGCGGCGGCAATGTGGAGAAGGTCGACACCTGGGGCCGTCGTCGTCTCGCCTACGAGATCAACAAGAAGCCCGAGGGCATCTACTCGGTCCTCGACCTCAAGGCCACACCCGAGGTCGTCAAGGAGCTCGACCGTCAGCTCAACCTGAACGAGTCGGTGCTGCGGACCAAGGTCCTCCGTCCGGAACTGCACTAGTCCCCACCAAGGCCGGTTGGCCAGCCAGCCAGCAAGGCCGGCACAGCCACAGCCAGTCGAGAGGTCATCCCATGGCAGGCGAGACCGTCATCACGGTCGTCGGCAATCTCGTCGACGACCCCGAGCTGCGCTTCACCCCGTCCGGTGCGGCGGTCGCGAAGTTCCGCGTCGCGTCCACCCCCCGCACCTTCGACCGGCAGACCAATGAGTGGAAGGACGGCGAAAGCCTGTTCCTGACCTGCTCGGTCTGGCGGCAGGCGGCCGAGAACGTCGCCGAGTCGCTCCAGCGCGGTATGCGCGTCATCGTGCAGGGGCGCCTCAAGCAGCGGTCGTACGAGGACCGTGAGGGCGTCAAGCGGACGGTCTACGAGCTGGATGTCGACGAGGTCGGCGCCAGTCTGCGGAGCGCGACCGCCAAGGTCACCAAGACCAGCGGCGGCGGCCGCAGCGGTCAGCAGGGCGGCTACGGCGGTGGCGCCGGCGGCGGCCAGGGTGGTG
>NZ_FMCH01000199.1 GCF_900091855.1 Streptomyces sp. DvalAA-14 | reverse complement strand
GGGATGTGCGAGGGGGTGGGGCCCGACGGCCCCGGGCCGGGCGCGGGGCCGGGTGGCTGCGCCCCCGGCGGCGGGGGCGACGCGATGGGCGGCTCCAGATGGCTCATGACGGGCTCCCGGGAATGCGTCGGCGTCCACGGCGCGGGAGGCCGAACGGCTGGGCAGGAGTCCGGCGTCTTGACCCGCTCTATGACAAGAGGATTTGACGCATTGTCGGTCCACGCGACCACACGTGACCCGTCCGGGCCCCTCCCCGGCCGAAATCACCCCCGTACGGCCCATACCGGGCCGCCACCGGCGGCGGCCGGGCGCCCTTGCCGCTACGCCCGCCCCACGCCCCGCCCCGACGGCCCCGCCCCCACGCCCCGCCGCTGCCCCGCTAGCCGGCCGTCAGCAGCGCGGCCAGCCGGTCGAGGGTGACGGGGGACAGGTGGCGCCGCAGGGTCTCCGCGAGGGCCTCCGGGGTGGAGCGCGGGTCCAGGGTGATCGGGCCGGCCGGCCCGGACGGCTCCCGGCGGCCCGCAGCCGCGGCGGACGACACGGAGGACGACGCGGGCCCGGACGACGAGGCGGGCCCGGACGTCGAGGCGGGCCCGGACGTCGAGGCGGGCCCGGACGTCGAGGCGGATCGGGCGGCCGGACCGGGTTCGGCGCTCCGCGGCCCCGGCATGCTCTGGGCGTCCCGCGGCAGACGGGCGATGCGCCGCGCGTCCTCGACGGTCAGGCGGCCGTCGGCGAGCGCCGCGCGCAGCTCGTCGCTCAGCTTCAGCAGCGCGAGCCGCTGGGAGACGAAGCCCTGCGACTTGCCGATCCGGGCCGCGACCTCCCGCTGCGAACAGCCGTACGCGCTGATCAGGCCATGGAGCGCCTGGGCCTGCTCCAGCTCGGTCAGGTCGTCGCGCTGGACGTTCTCGATCAGCGCGTCCTCATCGGTGCGGGACGCGTCCGTCCGTACGTGCACGGGCAGTTCGGTCAGCCCGGCCAGCCGGGCGGCGGCCAGCCTGCGGTGACCGTGCAGCACCACGTACGAGGCCGCGCCGACCGCCGCCCGGTGCTCCGGGTGGGCGGCCAGGAAGTCCGCCCGGGGGACGACGCCGAGCGGTTGCAGGACCCCGCGCTCCCGGAGGGTGTCCGCCAGCCCGGCCAGGTCGCGCAGTTCGGCGCGCGGGTTGCCGGGATTGGGGGCGAGCGCGCCGACCGGCACGGTCACCGGGTGCGGGTGGCGGGGCGGCGGCGCGGCGCCGGCCATCGCGTCCGCCGCGGCCCCGACCAGGCTGCCGGGCGAGCCGCCCGCGCCGAGCAGCGTGGCCAGATCGGTCCGCCGCCCCATCACCGGACGGCTCCGGCCTTGCCGCGGGCGGTCCGGGCCCGGGGCAGCGGCGGCGCGCCCAGCCCGACTTCCAGCGCCAGCCGGAAGAAGTCCTCACGGGCCTGCAGGGCGGTCCGGTTCGCCGCGTACTGGGTGACGACCAGGCCGTCGGCGCTGGCCCGGGTGTGCAGCTTGTAGTGGCGGACCACGGTCCGGGCGGCCGGCCAGCCCTGGGCGGCGATGAACGCCTGGGTCTGTTCGAGGTCGGCGCGGCCGTCGCGCGGGTCCCAGTTGTTGACCACCACCCGGTACGGCAGCCCGCGCGGCGCGATCACCTGCTCCACGGTGCGCTGCGTCGGCTCGAAGCCCAGCGGCTCGGGCTCGATCGGCACGATCACGTCGTCCGCGCTGTCCAGCACGGCCCGCAGCGCGTCCGCGGCCGGGCCGGTCCCCAGCGGGTCGCCGCCGGCTGCGACCGGCACCCCCAGCCACCCGGGGGTGTCCACGAACACATGCCGTACGCCCGGCAGTTCGCGCAGCGCGGCCAGCCCGGTGAGGTCGTCGTGGGCCTGCACGAAGTCGAAGGGGAGCCCGTCGCCGACCCGTTCGGACCACCAGACCGCGGAGCCCTGCGGGTCGATGGACACGGCCACCACCTGGGCGCCGCCACCGGGAACCGTGCCGCCGCCGGACGCGCTCCGGCTGGTCCCGACGCGGCTGGTCCCGACGCGGCCGGCCACGGCATCGCCGCGGCCCAGCACATCGGCGGTGACCGCGGCGAGATTGACGGTGAGCGTCGACTTCCCGACGCCGCCCTTCTGGTTGAGGATCACATGGACATGGGCCACAGCGGGTCTCCCGGAGCGAGCGCGACGAACGCCGATGAACAGTACGGAACAGTGCCGAACTGTGCCGAACGTGACGCCGAAGAATCTGACAAATCGGACGTAACGCTCACTGTCGCACGGTGCTCGCCGGATGCCGGGGACCCGCGCCCGGGTGGAGGCGGGCCCGCCGCCACCCGGGGGTCCGGGACCGCTACTCGGTCTCCTCCAGCCGGAAACCGACCTTCAGTCCGACCTGGTAGTGCTCCACCTCGCCGTCCACGATCTGCCCGCGGACCTGGGTGATCTCGAACCAGTCCAGTCCGCGCAGGGTCTGCGCGGCCCGGCGGATGCCGTTGCGCACGGCGGCGTCGACGCCTTCCGGCGAGGTGCCGACGATCTCGGTGACGCGGTAGGTGTGATCGGCCATGACGGTCTCCCTCTGGATCAGCGGATACAGCGGACTGGAGCGGACTGGAGCGGG
Organism: Streptomyces sp. DvalAA-14; assembly: GCF_900091855.1. Lineage (GTDB taxonomy): Bacteria > Actinomycetota > Actinomycetes > Streptomycetales > Streptomycetaceae > Actinacidiphila. Next base: position 29,317 of record NZ_FMCH01000199.1, on the reverse strand, counting down.
TTGCGGCGGATACAGCGGATTGCGGCGGAACGGGTGGAATCGTGCCGAAGGACGGCAGGTGGCGGGCCCGGCCGGGCGACTCAGTGGTGGAACGCGGTCGCCTTGCTCTCCGGCCGGTGCAACGGCTGGGACTGGGCCCGCAGTTCGGGCAGCAGCCGGTCCAGGTCGTCCATCAGCAGATCGGCCAGGTCCTGGGAGAAGCCGTTGCGGCAGACCACCCGGAGCACCGCCAGATCCTGGCGGTTGGCCGGGAAGGTGTACGCCGGCACCAGCCAGCCGTGCTCGCGCAGCCGCCGCGACACGTCGAAGACGTCGTACGCCGTCACGTCCGGCGACGTGGTGACGGCGAAGACCGGCAGCTCGTCTCCCCCGCTGACCAGCCGGAAGTCGTCCATGGCGGCGAAGCGCGCGGCCATCGACGTGGCCACGTCCCGGCTGGTCTGCTGGACCGCCCGGTAGCCTTCGAAGCCGAGCCTCAGGAACGTGTAGTACTGCGCCACGACTTGGGCGCCCGGCCGGGAGAAGTTGAGCGCGAAGGTCGGCATCTCACCGCCGAGGTAGTTGACGCGGAAGACCAACTCCTCCGGCAGCGCCTCCGCGTCCCGCCACAGCGCCCAGCCGACGCCCGGGTAGACCAGCCCGTACTTGTGCCCGGAGGTGTTGATGGAGGCGACCCGCGGCAGCCGGAAGTCCCACACCAGGTCCTGGTCGAGGAAGGGCGCGACCATCGCGCCGGAGGCGCCGTCCACATGCACCGGGATGTGGGTGCCGGTCCGCTCCTCGTACGCGTCCAGCGCGGCGCAGATGTCGGCGACCGGCTCGTAGGACCCGTCGAAGGTGGAGCCGAGGATGGCGACGACCCCGATGGTGTTCTCGTCGCAGAGGGCCAGCGCCGACTCGGCGTCCAGGTGCAGCCGGTCCCCGGTCATCGGCGCGAGGCGCGGCTCGACCTCCCAGAACGCGCAGAACTTCTCCCAGCACACCTGCACATTGGCGCCCATGACCAGGTTGGGGCGGGCGGTCGCCGGATAGCCCGGGGTGCGCTTGGCCCAGCGCCGCTTGAGCGCCAGGCCGGCCAGCATGCAGGCCTCGGAGGAGCCGGTGGTGGAGCAGCCCACGGTGGCGTCCGGATCCGGCGCGTTCCACAGGTCGGACAGGATCGCCACGCAGCGCCGCTCCATCTCGGCGGTCTGCGGGTACTCGTCCTTGTCGATCATGTTCTTGTCGAGGCACTCCGCCATCAGGACCCGGGCCTCGGGCTCCATCCAGGTGGTGACGAAGGTGGCCAGGTTGAGCCGCGCGCTGCCGTCGAGCATCAGCTCGTCGTGCACCAGCTGGTAGGCGGCGGACGGCGTCATCGGGCCGTCCGGCAGCCGGTGCTTGGGCGGCGCGGTGGTCATCCCGCCCACCGGGTCGGCCGCGCCGAAGAAGGGGTTGACGGAGAGCTCGCGGGCCGAGCTGGAGCCTTGGTGCAGGGACATGCTGGGGCCTCTCGGCGGGGACGGTGGTACCGAGCTGTACGCCGTGGGACGAGACGTGCGCCGGACGCGACATTACGGGCATTTCGTACGCCTTGCAGCTTGTCGCGACCGGCCGGCGCCTCGTCAGAGGACAGCCTTCCCTACCGGGGCGATCTCACCGGACCCGGGGTCGCGCCCTACCGACGGTCCCCACCCACGGGCCGGACGCGAGTCGTCAGGCCCTAGAAGCCCCGGGTCCGCTTCGCGGCCTTGCGCGGTGGCTCCGCCCCGGGGCGTTTCAGTGCCAGCCGGGCGATCTCATTGCCGAGGTTGACGCCGACGGCGATCGCGAGGGCCAGCGCGGCGGCCTTGGTGAGCTGGGTGAACCCTTGGTCGGTGTGGTGCTGGGTGATGGCCAGCAGCCCGAAGTAGGTCGCCGATCCGGGCAGCAGCGGGCCGATGGCCGGGGTGACGTAGGGCAGCACCGATCCGTACCGGTAGCGGGCGAGCAACTGTCCGAACAGGCCGACCAGCCCGGCCGCGGCGGCGGTGGCGGCCACCTGGTTGCCGCCGGCCCGCTGGTGCAGCACCCCGTACACGGTCCAGGCGACTCCGCCGTTGAGGGTGGCGAGCGGCAGCACGCTCCGCTCGCACTGGAGCAGGACGGCGAAGGCCAGCGTCACCACCATCGCGGCGACCAGCTGCACCCACGGGTGGTCGTAGGCCCGCAGCGCCTGGTCCGGATCGAGATCGGCGCCCAGCGACACCCCGGCGTAGAGGATCAGCGTCACGCCGATGACGATGCCGACGACGAGGTAGATCACCTCCAGCAGCCGGGCCGAGGCGGTGATGTAGAAACCGGTCAGGCCGTCCTGGACGGCCGCCACCAGTGCCCGGCCGGGCAGCAGCGCGAAGAGCCCACCGGTGATCACCGCGGAGGACTGCACTCCGTTCGCGCCCGGTATCCAGTGGCCGTAACGGTCCACCACCACGCCCATCGCGGCAGCCGGCATCGCCGCCGCCGCGAACTGGTAGAACTCCGGCAGCCCGCGACCGGCCAGCAGCCAGGCCAGCCGGTCGCCGAGCATCGCGGCCAGCGCCGCCGCCACGAAGATGATCGGACCACCGCCGACCAGCGTGCTCGCCGCCCCGGCCAGCAGCCCGGCCGCGCCGGTCAGCGCCCAGCTGTCGTACGGGTGCCGGTTGCGCCGGATGCCGGCCAGCCGCCGGTAGGCGTCCTCCAGCGTCACCTCGTGCTCGGTGATCGCCCCCACCAGGGCGAAGACCGCGGCCAGCCGGGTGTAGTCGGTGCCGCGCCGCCGGACGGTACGGCTCATGGTCAGCGGTGGCTCGGTCAGCGAGGGCTGGTACGAGATGCCGAGCAGCGTGAAGGTGACGGCGGGCTCGACCCGGGCCAGCCCGTAGGCGTAGGCGACGCCGAACATCGCCGCCTCCACGTCCTCGGCGCCCTCGCCGCCGGCCAGCAGCAGTTCGCCGATCCGCAGCGTGAGGTCCAGCACCCGCGGCACGGCGACGCCGGGCCCGGACTCCGCGCGGGCCGGCGGGACCCGGGGCACCGGCCGCTCGGTGGCGGGCAGCCGGACGATGGCCCGCATCCGGTCCTGCCAGTGGGCGTCGTCCGGCGGCAGCACCACCTGGGGTATGCCCTCGGGCGGGGTGAAAGCGGTGCCCGGACCCGGTGCGGCGGGCAGGCCGGCGACGGGGCCGGCCGCCCGACCCGCGCCCGTCCCGCCACTGGTGCCGCCACTGGTGCCGCCGCCCGGACCGCTACCGGAGGCCGTGCCCGTCCCGTGGCTTCCCCTGCTGCTACCGCCGCCCGTCCCGTTACCGGTGTCCGGCCCCGCGCCGTTCACTTCCTCATCAGCGCTTCTGCGCCCGGTGCCGGCCGCCGCGCGCGGCGGGGGCCAGCGGGTCGGAACCGTCGACCGGGAGCGCCGAGGCCGCAGCGACGGCCTCGCCCGACCCCTCGCCCAGGGCGCCGGCCTTCTTCGCCTTGCCGCGCGACCGCAGGAATTCGATGCCCAGCGGCACCACCGAGATGAGCACCACCAGGACCAGCATCGCCTCGATGTTCTTGCGGACGAAGGCGATCTGGCCGAGCCAGTAGCCGAGCAGGGTGACGCCGGCCCCCCACATCGTCCCGCCCATGACATTGAAGGTGACAAAGGTGCGGTAGTTCATTCGACTGACGCCCGCGACGATCGGGGTGAACGTCCGCACCACCGGTACGAAGCAGGCCATCACGATCGCTTTCGGGCCGTGGTGTTCGAAGAACGCGTGCGCCTTCTCGATGTTCTCCATCTTGAACAACCGGGAATCGGGCCGCCCGAACAGCGAGGGCCCCACCTTGCGCCCGAACAGATAGCCCACCTGCTCGCCGGCCACCGCCGCCACCGCGATCGCGGCGGCCACCAGCGCCAGCGGCTGGTGCAGCGTGCCGGACGCCACCAGCAGACCGGTCGTGAACAGCAGGGAGTCACCCGGCAGGAAGAAACCGATCAGCAGGCCGGACTCGGCGAACACGATCAGCAGCACGCCCCACAGGCCGTAGGTGTTGATCAAGTGGTCGGGGTCGAGCCAGCTCGGGCCGAGCGCGAGGTTCATCACTGTCCAAAAGTATCAATCCTGTGTTGATACAAACGTTCCGCAAGCAGTGGTAGGTGGACTACCTTCGCCGCAGCGTCATCCACGCACCATCACAAGTTTGGCAAGTCCCGCAGGAACTACGGCAAGCGCAGCAAGTCAGGCACGTCATGCACATCACACATATTCGGTACCACCGACATCATCGGCCCCACCGGCACTGCTGCCACCTCGGACATGGCCGGCCGGGCCGGCCTGCCCCGCACCACCTGAATTCCACCCCCCACGTGCCCCGTCACCGCGTCCGACCACCCTGGCGGCTCCCGTTATGACACGCGCCATCACTCTGCACGAAGTCTCCAAGTACTACCCGAAGCAGCCGTCGCCGGCCGTGGACAGGTTTTCGCTCGACATCGCACCAGGAGAGTTCCTCGTGCTGCTCGGCCCTTCGGGCTGCGGCAAATCCACCGTGCTGCGGATGATCGCCGGGCTGGAGGACATCACCACCGGCGAACTGCTGCTGGACGGCGAGTACTCCAACGACCTCGCGCCCAGCGACCGCAAGATGGCGATGGTCTTCCAGAACTTCGCCCTGTACCCGAGCATGACCAGCCGGGAGAACATCGGTTTCCCGCTGCGCTTCGAGATGCCCGGCGAACAGCACGGCCCGCGGGTCGACGAAACCGCCCGCATCCTCGGCATCGAGGAGATCCTCGACCGCTACCCCGGGCAGCTGTCCGGCGGTGAGCGGCAGCGCGTCGCCATGGGCCGCGCGATCTCCCGCCACCCCTCCGTCTTCCTGATGGACGAGCCGCTGTCCAACCTGGACGCGAAGCTGCGCGCGCACCTGCGCGCCGAGATCGCCCGGCTCACCCACGGCATGGGGGTCACCACCGTCTACGTCACCCACGACCAGGCCGAGGCGATGTCGCTCGGCGACCGGGTGGCGATCATGCGCAGCGGCGTGCTCCAGCAGATCAGCAGCCCCCGCGAGGCGTACCACCTGCCGGAGAACGTGTTCGTGGCGGCCTTCGTCGGCACACCGCGGATCAATCTGCTCCAGGCCATGGTGATCGCGCCGCTCACCGGCGGAATGTGGATCGACTTCGGCCGCCAGCGCCTCGGACTGCCCGAGCCGCTCAACTACGACCATCAGATGCTGCGGATCCAGCAGGGCCGGCGGATCATCGTCGGCCTGCGCTCGGAGGCGGTGCGGATCGCCCAGCCCAGTCAGGCGCACGCGGGCGAAGTGGTGCTCAGCGGCATCGTCGAGCACATCGAGTACCAGGGCCACGAGTCGCTGGTGCACCTCAACACCGGCTCGCGGCCGGCCCTGGTGCCCGAACTCGAAGCGCCCCGCCCGGTCGGCGGACCCGGCTCCCGGGCCGGCTCCCGGCGGGCCGCGGGCGGCTCCAACGGCATCGGCAAGCTGGCCCGGGGGGCGGCCCGGCGGCTCCAGGCGTCGGTGATGGAACGGGACCACGCCGGCGGCCACCCCGGCAGCCACGCCGCCGGCAACGGTGACACGCCGCCGCCCCGGCCCGCGCACAGCCCCGGCCAGAGCCCGATCCCCGTCATGGACCGCCCGATGGGCGGCCCGGAGACGCAGACCGGCGACCTGGTGGTCCGCACCGGCCCCGACATCCGCGTCCGCCGCGGCGACCGGGTACCGCTGCTGGTGGACCTGGCCTACCTCTACGTCTTCGACCAGGACGGCAACCGGATCTGCCCGGCGCCGGTACGGCAGCCACGCCTGGAGTGAGCCGGAATCCCGGAACCCCGGGGGAGGGAGTGCGAGCCGCCGGAGCGACCGGAGGCGTACTCCCGCCCGCCGGGGCAGGCTTCCGGTATGGGAATCGAAGAGTTCGGCGGTGGGCAGGAACAGGGCGCGGACATCCTCGTCGTCACGACCAATGAGGCCCCGGGCTTCCGGGTGGAGCGGGTGATCGGCGAGGTGTTCGGCCTCACCGTGCGCTCCCGCCACCTCGGCAGCCAGATCGGCGCGGGCCTGAAGTCGATGGTCGGCGGAGAGCTGAAGGGCCTGACCAAGACGCTGGTCCAGACCCGCAACCAGGCCATGGAGCGCCTCGTCGAACAGGCCCGCGCCCGCGGCGCCAACGCGGTGCTCACCATGCGGTTCGACGTCACCGAGGCGGCCGACATCGGCACCGAGGTGTGCGCCTACGGCACGGCGGTGGTGCTGGCCAAGGACTGATCCCACCGTCGGACCCCGGCTCTTGGGCGTCGGACGGCCACGACGGTGACGGTGCCCTTCCGACCTGAAGCCGTCGGTGCCGCGGGTGTACAGGGGGCTTCCCGGTCCGGGGCGACTTCGCCGGGACGGACCGCTACCGGGTGGTGAAGGCGCCGCCGTTGACGTGCAGGGTCTGGCCGGTGATGTGGCGGGCGCCCGGGGAGGCGAGGAAGGACACGGTCTCGGCGATGTCGTCGGGGGTGCCGGGGCGCTTGGTGTGGGTCTCCTGGACGAGGGAGCGGTGTCGCTCGTCGGTCATCCGGCCGCGGAAGAAGCCGGTGCCGGCGACGTAGCCGGCCGAGACGACGTTGCAGGTGATGCCCCGCGGGCCGAGTTCGGCGGACAGGGAAGCGTTCCAGGCGGCGAGGGCGGCTTTGGCGGCGCCGTAGGAACCGCCCCGGCGTTCGGCGCCGATCGAGCCGATGCTGACGACGGCGCTGCCCTCGGTGAGCAGGTCCTGGACCGAGGCGGTGGTCAGCACCGCGCCGAGCAGGTTCTGAGCGAGCGCTTCCTGCCACTGGCCGAGCAGTGCTTCCAGGGGTGCGGCGTCGGCGGGCGCCGGGTCGGGCAGGCCGCCGGCCGCGTTGACCAGTACGTCGAGACGCGGCCCGAGGCGGCGGCCGAGCGCCGCGACCTGGCCGGGGTCGGTGGCGTCGCACACGACACCGTGCACGCCCAGTTCCCCGGCGGTCCGCTCGACGCTGTCGGCGTGGCGGCCGGTGACGAAGACCTCGGCGCGGGCCGCCGGGCCGTCGCGGTCGGCGGCAAGACGGGCGGCGACGGCGCGGCCTATGCCGCTGGTGGCTCCGGTGACCAGCACGGTTCGGGGCATGGGTCCTCCTGCTCACGAGCTCACGGATGCTACGTTTAGACCTAAACATAGCGGAGGCGATCGGAGGGACCCGACGGTGGAGGAAGCCCGGAACGCCCAAGCGCGCGAGGCCCCCGACGACGACGGGCGGACCGGGGCCGTCCCCTCGGCGGCGCAGATCGCGGCGGCCTGGCGGCGGGAGCGGCCGGGCACCCCGACCGACTCGATCGAGATCGTCACGCCGATCTGGCGGCTGGCCAAGCTCTTCGCCGACGACCGCACCCGCGTGCTGCGCGCCGCCGGGATCGACGCGGCCACCTTGGACCTGCTCTCGGTGCTGCGCCGCTCCGGTCCGCCCTACGCCCTCAGCACGCGCCGGATCGCCCGGAGCACGCTGGTCACGGCGGGTGCGGTCTCCCAGCGCGTCGCCCGCGCCGAACGTGACGGCCTCGTCCGCCGGTCCGCCGGGAGCAGCGGCCGGCGGACGGTCCTGGTCTCGCTCACCCCTGCGGGGCACGCCCTCGTCGAGGACTCGGTGGACAGCGTGCTGGGTCGCGAGGCGTCCCTCGTGGAGGGTCTGTCCGGGGCGGAACGGACCGTGCTGGTGGGGTTGTTGGAGAAGTTGGACGGGGCGGTCCGGCGCAGACTCGATCCTTGAGCGCCGGGCGGCCCGGGCGGCGGGCGCCGGGTGCTCCGGGCTCCGGTGGTCGCTACTGCGCCGCGCCGCGGACCTCGGCGAAGCGGCCGCGGGCGCCGGTGCCGTCGGGGAGCAGCCACTGGGCGGTGACGTGGCCGACGGGGCCACCCTCGGATGCCCCGGAGTCCTCCGGGGAGAGCACCCGGGAGACGCGGACGACCAGCTGTCCGTCCGAGGCGGCGGGGGCGAGCACGAGCAGGTCCGTGCCGAGGGGGCCGTCGGTGACCGCGGTGAGTCCGGCCCCTTCCGCCGTCTGCCCGGCCTGCGCGGACCAGCCGACCACCGACGGGTCCGCGGTGTCGCTGACGCTCTGGGCCTGCGCTTCGGCCTCGCCGAGCACGAGGGCGAGCAACTGGGCCACCAGCACGGGGTCGTTGGCGCCGTCGTAGACCCAGCGCCGTCCCAGGACGCCGTGCTCGGTGGTGCCGATGAGAGCGTGGTCGGCGCCGTCGAGCGGGGCGTCCCGGTACGTGAGCGGTACGTGGTAGGTGACCGGCTCGGCCCCCGAGACGTCGCGTACGGCCATGAACTCGATCCCGACCGCGCCCGCCGGGTCGTCCAGCCGGAAGCCGCCCGCCTTGTCCAGTTGCGGCTCGCCCCCACCGCGGTACCAGGGCCGGGTCGGGAGCCACGGGGCCAGCAGGTCCAGCTTGCCGGGGTTCAGCGTGGTGTGGTGGATAACGGCCATGTCGCGGCCCTTTCGGTCGGGCGGTCCGGGCCACCAGGTCAGTGGTCACCGGTCATCCTGCCAGCCGCCGCGGCCGGGGCAGTGGTCACCGGTCATCCTGCCAGCCGCCGCGGCCGGGGCAGTTGCCGCCGGTCCGCGAAGGGGGAAAACCCGGCGCCGTACGGGCGGGCGGATGCCACACTGACGCCATGCTGGGGACCACGAACCTTCCCACGTACTTCGCCGGGCTGACCCTGATCGTGCTGCTGCCCGGCCCCAACTCCCTCTACGTGCTGTCGGTCGCCGCCCGCCGCGGGCCGCGGGTCGCCTACCGTGCCGCCGCCGGCGTGGTCTGCGGCGACCTGTCCTTGATGATTTTGTCGGCCGGCGGCGTCGCCTCCCTGCTCCAGGCCAGCCCGATCGCCTTCGACATCGTCAAGTTCGCCGGCGCCGGCTACCTCACCTGGCTCGCGGTCGGCATGCTCCGCGGCACCCGGCACCTGTGGCGCAACCGCACCGCCGCCCGCACCGTCGCCGCCGCCGACCCGTCGGCCGAGCCGGCGGAACGCCCATACCGCCGGGCCCTCGTGGTGAGCCTGTTCAACCCCAAGTCGGTGCTGTTCTTCGTCGCCTTCTTCGTGCAGTTCGTCGACCCGGCCTACCCGCACCCGGCGCTGTCCTTCCTGGTGCTGGGCGCCTGGGCCCAGCTCTTCAGCATCACCTACCTGTCCGCGCTCATCTTCACCGGCAGCTATCTGGCCAGCGCCTTCCGCCGCCGCCGGCGCCTGGCCGCCGGCCTCTCCGCCACCGCCGCCGCGGTCTTCCTCGCCTTCGCCGCCAAGCTCTCGCTGGCCGGGGCGGGTTAGGGCGGGTTGGGGCGTGCCGCGGGCACGCCGAGGGGCGGGCCGGGAGAAGCTCCCGGCCCGCCCCTCGGCGGATTCAGCGGGTCCAGCCGGTCCAGCCGGCTTCGCGCGTCAGCGCGGCGGGCTCAGTGGCCCGGGCCGTGGTCCTTCAGGCGGCGGAAGGACTCCTCGATCTCGGCTTCGGCCTCGGCGCGGCCGACCCAGTCGGCGCCCTCGACGGACTTGCCGGGCTCCAGGTCCTTGTAGACCTCGAAGAAGTGCTGGATCTCCAGCCGGTCGAACTCGCTGACGTGGTGGATGTCGCGAAGGTGCTCGACCCGGGGGTCGGACGCGGGGACGCAGAGGACCTTGTCGTCGCCGCCGGCCTCGTCCGTCATGCGGAACATGCCGATGGCGCGGCAGGTGATGAGGCAGCCGGGGAAGGTCGGCTCGTCCAGGATGACCAGCGCGTCGAGCGGGTCGCCGTCCTCGCCGAGGGTGTTCTCGACGAAGCCGTAGTCGGCCGGGTAGCTGGTCGAGGTGAAGAGCCTCCGGTCCAGGCGGATACGACCGGTCTCGTGGTCCACCTCGTACTTGTTCCGCGAACCCTTCGGGATCTCGATCGTGACGTCGAACTCCAAGGCCCTACTCCTCCATGAATCAGCGCTCAGTGCGGGTGATTAAGTGTCTCCCACGCTTAGGGGTGGTCGCGAAAGGGGCTGGTCGTCGGTGCCGCTCGGCAGGACATGGCAGGTCGTGGCCGGCTCGGCCGCGGTGGGTCTGGCGGTGGCTGCCGGTACGGTCGCCGCGGCGGGGCCGTGGGAGTCCGGCCAGCGTACGGCGGAACGCTCCTGGGCCGTCGCCCGGGACCGGCAGCTGGACCGGGCCGGCCCGCCCCGTCCCGAACGCCGCCCGCCGCCCCGCCCGCCGCGGCGCCCGTCCTGGTGCCGGTCCCGGTCGCCGGCGTCTCCGGCGCCGCCGGTGTCTCCGGACCGGCGGGCGCCACCGCTCCCGTCAGCCCGACCGCGGCCCGAACCCTGGCCGCCCGGCTCGACAAGCTCATCGCCGCGCCCGGCCTCGGCACCGTCCGGACCGGCGTCGTGGTGGACGTCGCCAGCGGGCGGCTGCTCTACAACCACCGGGCCACCGCCGTCTCCACGCCGGCCTCCACCACCAAGCTGGCCACCGCCGTGGCGGCGCTGAGCACTCTCGGGCCCGACCACCGGCTGACCACCGACGTGGTCACCAGCGCCACCGACCCCGGCCGGATCGTACTGGTCGGCGGCGGCGACCCCACCCTCGTCCTCGACGGCCTCGCCGACGACACCGCCACCGCGCTGAAGGCGCGCGGAACGACCCGCGTCACCCTCGCGTACGACACCTCCTTCTTCGCCGGGCCCGCGCTCCACCCGATCGGGCCCAACGACAACCTCGCGCCGGTGACCGGGCTGATGGTGCGCGAGGGCCGGCTGGACCGCAGCAGCAGCGGCCCGGCGCCGCGGGCGGCCGACCCGGCCCGCGCGGCGGCGGTCGCTTTCGCGCAGCTGCTCGCCAAGCGCGGCATCACCGTCGGGGGAGCGCCGCAGCCGGGCAGCGGCGCCGGGGGTGTGCGGCTGGCGGCGCACGGCTCGGCGCCGCTGTCCGACCTGGTGGAGCAGATGCTGACCAACAGCGACAACGACCTGGCCGAGGCACTGGCCCGGCAGGCGGCCCGCGCTCTCGGCCTGCCCGCGAACTTCGCCGGCGGTGCGCGGGCGATCCGTACCGTGCTGACCCGCGACGCGGTCCCGCTGGGCGGCGCGGTCTTCACCGACGGCAGCGGCCTGAACCGCGCGGACCGCCTGTCCCCGCTCACGCTGAGCCGGATCCTCGCGCTGGCCGCCTCCCCGGCCCGTCCGGAGCTGCGGCCGATCATCACCGGGCTGCCCGTCGCCGCCTTCACCGGCACCCTCGGCGCCCGCTTCCGCGCCACCCCGGGGGCCGGCCTCGTCCACGCCAAGACCGGCACCCTGACCGGGACCAACACCATCGCCGGGACCACCGTCACCCCCGCCGGGCGGCTGCTCGCCTTCGCCTTCATGACCCAGGACGCCGACGACCCGGCCGCCGCCCAGATGGACCTGGACGCCTTGGCCTCCGCGCTGATGACCTGAGGGCTGGCCCACGGCCCGGCCTTCTCGCGTGGCCGCTGGCCGACCGCCCGCCTCGTCGGAACCGCCTGAATTACGGGCCCGGAGCCGCCCGATGACGTGGGAGGAACCCCTAAAGGCGGAGCGGCAACGTACCGTGAATACATGACGAGCATCGGTGGAAGCGAGATGGTCGACTGGAACCTCGCCGTGGCGACCGCACAGCGGCTGACACGGCCGGGGCCTGAGGTGAGCCGGGACGAGGCCCGGGCGATCGTGGCTGAGCTGCGGGAACACGCCCAGGCGTCCGAGACCCACGTCAGGGCGTTCACCCGGATGTTCGGGGACGCGGAACCCAGCCCGCACGGGACACCTGTGCTGATCGTGGACCGGCCCGGGTGGGTGAAGGCGAACGTGGCCGGATTCCGCGAGGTGATGAAGCCCCTGCTCGGCAAGATGCAGGCCCGAAGGCCGGGCGGGGCGAGCGGGCTGGTGCTGGGGACGGTCGGCGGCAAGGTGACCGGCGTCGAGGTCGGGATGCTGCTGAGCTTCCTGTCCTCCCGGGTGCTCGGCCAGTACGAGACCTTCGCGCCGCCCACCCGGGAGCTGCCGGCCGGGCCGGTGAAGCTCGGACCGGGACAGGCCAAAGCGGGCCGGCTGCTGCTGGTCGCGCCCAACATCGTCCACGTCGAGCGGGAACTCGACGTGGACCCGCACGACTTCCGGCTGTGGGTGTGCCTGCACGAGGAGACGCACCGCACCCAGTTCTCCGCCGTGCCGTGGCTGCGCGACCACATCGAGGGCGAGATCCAGTCCTTCCTCGGCGAGACCGAACTGGATCCGTCGACGGTGATCGAGCGGGTCCGGGAGGCCGTGCAGTCCTTCGCCGGCGGCGGGAACGCGAACGCCGACGGCGAGGCGGACGACGGCCGCAGCCTGGTGGACCTGGTGCAGACGCCGACCCAGCGGGAGATCCTCGCCCGGATGACGGCGGTGATGTCGCTGCTCGAAGGCCACGCGGACTACGTGATGGACGGCGTCGGGCCGCAGGTGGTGGGCACCGTGGCCGAGATCCGGGAGAAGTTCACCCAGCGCCGGGCCAGCGGCGCCGGCCGGCTCGACCAGGCGCTGCGCAAGCTGCTGGGCCTGGACGCGAAGATGCGCCAGTACCGGGACGGCGAGCGCTTCGTCCGGGCGGTGGTGGACGAGGTCGGCATGGACGGCTTCAACCGGGTGTGGACCTCGCCGAACACGCTGCCGACCAAGGCGGAGATCGCCAAGCCCGCGGAATGGGTCACCCGGGTGCACAACCGGGGCGAGTGAGGCCGGCGCGTTCCCGATCGGTGGCCGCCGGAGACGACCGGCGGCCACACCGCACTCATGAGCGGGCCGGAGCGGGCCCGAGCGGGTCCCGGCAAGGCGGCGCCGGCCCGCGGAGCCGCAGGAGGTCGCCCCGGAGCCCGTCCGGGACCCGTCCGGGACCCGTCCGGAGCCCGTCCGGACCCGCCGACGCTGTCGATGCCGTCGAAGCCATGGCCAAAGCCCGCCCCCCTCGGCGTGGGATGACCACAGAAAGCGACCGTCTGACAACCGGTTCACCCGTCCGAGGGACCGTAGACGTGGGGTGTCGCGTGCGATGCTCGGGTAATGGCCGGTCTTCTGTCACCATCTGAATACCCTGCGTCACCCACCCTGCTCGTCCCGCCCACTGCCCCGCTCAGCGAAACCCCTCACCACCTCCCCTGGAGGGAACCGGACATGGGACCCCACCCCACGGTCGCGGCGATACGCCTGGCGGTCCGTCGCGTCCTGCACGACGTGCTCACCGCGTCCCCCGACCCACAACCTCTCGTGCTCGCCGCGTGCAGTGGCGGAGCCGACTCCATGGCGCTCGCCGCGGCCCTCGCGTTCGAGGCGCCCCGGCTCGGCGTGCGCGCCGGCGCCGTCACGGTCGACCACGGCCTGCAGGACGGTTCGGCCGGCCGCGCCGTCGAGGTCGCCGACCGGCTGCGCGGGCTCGGCCTGGACCCGGTGGACGCGGTCGGCGTGACCGTGGGCCGCCAGGGCGGGCCGGAGGCCGCCGCCCGGGATGCCCGCTACGCCGCGCTGGACACCACCGCCGAGCGCCGCGGCGCCGCGGCGATCCTGCTCGGCCACACCCGCGACGACCAGGCCGAAACGGTGCTGCTGGGCCTGGCCCGCGGCTCCGGCACCCGTTCGCTGTCCGGCATGGCGGCGATCTCGGGCGCCAATGGCCGCTACCGCCGGCCCTTCCTGCTGCTCGACCGCGACACCGTGCGGCAGGGCTGCCTGGCCCAGGGCATCGACGTGTGGGAGGACCCGCACAACCACGACCCCGCCTACACCCGCTCCCGGGTCCGGCACGAAGCGCTGCCGGTCCTGGAGAAGTCCCTCGGCAAGGGGGTGGTCGAGGCGCTGGCCCGTACCGCCCAGCTGTCCCGGGACGACGCCGACGCGCTCGACCAGTGGGCGGCCGACGCCCAGGGCGAGGCGGCCGGCGAGGACGGCAGCCTGGACGTCCTGCGGCTGTACGGGCTGCCCCCGGCCGTCCGCCGCCGGGTGTTGCGCCGGTGCGCCATCGCGGCAGGTTCCCCGCCGGGCTTCCTCTTCGCCCGGCACATCGAGGAGGTGGACCGCCTGGTCACGGCGTGGCGGGGGCAGAAAGCGCTCAACTTGCCGGGCGGCGTCACCGTCCTCAGGGCGAATGGCAGACTGTTCTTCTCGCCGTCGTAGACCTGAGGATGTACCGCGTGTGAACGAGAACGACATGGGCGCCGATCTGGAAAAGGTGCTCATCTCCAAGGCAGAGATCGACGCGAAGCTCACCGAGCTGGCCGCCGAGATCGACCGGGACTACGCGGGCAAGGACCTGCTGATCGTCGGGGTGCTCAAGGGTGCCGTCATGGTGATGGCGGACCTGGCCCGCGCCCTGTCCAGCGAGGTCACGATGGACTGGATGGCGGTGTCGTCCTACGGTGCCGGCACCAAGTCCTCCGGGGTGGTCCGTATCCTCAAGGACCTGGACACCGACATCGCCGGGCGGGACGTGCTGATCGTCGAGGACATCATCGACTCCGGGCTGACCCTCTCCTGGCTCATCAGCAATCTCGGCTCGCGCGGCCCCGCCTCGCTGGAGGTGTGCACCCTGCTGCGCAAGCCGGAGGCGGCCAAGGTCCGGATCGACGTCAAATACACCGGTTTCGTCATCCCCAACGAATTCGTTGTCGGATACGGGCTGGACTACGCCGAGAAGTACCGCAACCTGCCGTTCGTCGGCACCCTGGCACCCCATGTGTACGGCGGCTGAGGGCCGGATGCCGCCCCTCGCCGGGCGGGGCGGGAACCCCGACCGGTTTCCCGCCGTTGGAGCAGGGGAAAGCGGGATTGTTAACGGTCGGCGGCAACCTCGGGTCACAATGCTGGGGTACCGTCCGAAGGTCGGGTCAATACAACACCGGATGCACGCGGCGCCATCAAACGCCGGTGCCTCACTGTGGCAGGAGGGACGGGGCGACATCGCCCCGCATGGATGGACGTGAAGCGCTATTTCCGTGGGCCAGTTATGTGGATCGTGCTGGCTGTCCTCGCCGTGGTCGTGCTGATGCAGGTCGTCGGGTCCGGCGGCGGCTTCAAAACGGTGGACACCGGCGCGGTACTGCACGCAATCGATACCAATCAGGCCAAATCCGCCCAGCTGACGACCGGAGACGACAACTCCATCAAGGTCCAGCTCCGGAACGGCATCAAGATCGAGGGCAGCAGCAAGGTCAGGGCCAGCTACATCGGCAACCAGGGCTCGGACATCGCCCGGAACCTGCAGAACATCGTGGACGGCAAGGTCCGCGGCGTCTCGCTGCCGGACAAGTACACCGTCTCCCAGTCGAAGCAGAACGCCTTCGTCGGCATCCTGCTGTCGCTGCTGCCGTTCGTGCTCATCGTGGTGGTCTTCCTCTTCCTGATGAACCAGATGCAGGGCGGCGGTTCGCGCGTCATGCAGTTCGGGAAGTCCAAGGCGAAACTGATCACCAAGGACACCCCCAAGACCACGTTCGCCGACGTGGCCGGCTGCGACGAGGCGGTGGAGGAGCTCCAGGAGATCAAGGAGTTCCTGCAGGAACCCGCCAAGTTCCAGGCCGTCGGGGCGAAGATCCCCAAGGGCGTCCTGCTCTACGGCCGCCCGGGTACCGGCAAGACGCTGCTCGCCCGTGCTGTCGCGGGTGAGGCCGGCGTGCCGTTCTACTCGATCTCCGGTTCCGACTTCGTCGAGATGTTCGTCGGTGTCGGTGCCTCCCGGGTCCGTGACCTGTTCGAGCAGGCCAAGGCGAACGCCCCGGCGATCGTCTTCGTCGACGAGATCGACGCTGTCGGCCGGCACCGCGGCGCGGGTCTCGGCGGCGGCCACGACGAGCGCGAGCAGACGCTGAACCAGCTGCTCGTCGAGATGGACGGCTTCGATGTGAAGGGCGGCGTGATCCTGATCGCCGCCACCAACCGGCCGGACATCCTGGACCCGGCGCTGCTGCGCCCGGGCCGCTTCGACCGCCAGATCGCGGTGGACCCGCCGGACCTGCAGGGGCGCCTGGAGATCCTCAATGTGCACCTGAAGGGCAAGCCGGTCGCGCCGGACGTCGACATGATGGCCGTCGCCCGCCGGACCCCCGGCTTCACCGGCGCCGACCTGAGCAACGTGCTCAACGAGGCGGCGCTGCTGACCGCCCGGAGCAACAAGAAGGTCATCGACAACGGCACGCTGGACGAGGCCATCGACCGTGTGGTGGCCGGCCCGCAGAAGCGCACCCGGATCATGTCGGACAAGGAGAAGAAGATCACCGCGTACCACGAGGGCGGACACGCCCTGGTCGCGGCGGCTTCCCCCAACTCCGACCCGGTGCACAAGGTGACGATCCTGTCCCGCGGCCGCGCCCTGGGTTACACCATGGTGCTGCCCGACGAGGACAAGTACTCCACCACGCGCAACGAGATGCTCGACCAGCTCGCGTACATGATGGGCGGCCGGGCCGCGGAGGAACTCGTCTTCCACGACCCGACCACCGGCGCCTCGAACGACATCGAGAAGGCCACCGCCACCGCTCGCGCCATGGTCACGCAGTACGGCATGACCGAGCGGCTCGGCGCGATCAAGTTCGGCTCGGAGAACTCGGAGCCGTTCCTGGGCCGTGAGATGGGTCACCAGCGCGACTACTCGGAAGAGGTCGCCGGGCTGGTCGACGAAGAGGTCAAGAAGCTCATCGAGACCGCGCACAACGAGGCCTGGGAGATCCTGGTCGAGAACCGGGACGTCCTGGACAACCTGGTGCTGGCCCTGCTCGACCGGGAGACGCTCAACAAGGAGGAGATCGCCGAGGTCTTCGCCCCGATCGTCAAGCGTCCGCCGCGTCCGGCCTGGACCGGCTCCGCCCGGCGCTCCCCGTCGACCCGGCCGCCGGTGCTCTCGCCGCGTGAGCTGGCGCTGACCAACGGCGCCCAGCCCGCCAACGGCAACGGCCCGGTGTCCACCACCAAGCCGGCCAAGCCCACCGAGCCGGTGGACCTGCCGCCGGAGGACCGTCCGGAGAGCTGAGCAGCACTGTTCCACCGCATGCCCGGGAAGGTCCGGAATGCGTACTGCGGCCCCAGGGTTCTAGCCTCTGGGGCCGCAGCCACGTCCTGGGACCGCGGCGGCCCCGGACGCCAGAATCCCGGGCCGGCACAAGGAACGAGGCACTCATGATCGATCCCGTGACACTCGACGGTGAGAGCACCATCGGGGAGTTCGACGAGAAGCGGGCCGAGGCCGCGATCCGGGAACTGCTGATAGCCGTCGGTGAGGACCCGGAGCGCGACGGACTGCGCGAGACCCCGGCGCGGGTGGCCCGCGCCTACCGGGAGATCTTCTCCGGACTGCGCCAGGAGCCGGAGGACGTGCTGACCACCACCTTCGACATCGGGCACGACGAGATGGTGCTGGTGAAGGACATCGAGGTGATGTCGTCCTGCGAGCACCACCTGGTGCCCTTCGTCGGGGTCGCCCACGTGGGCTACATCCCCTCCACCAGCGGCAAGATCACCGGGCTGTCCAAGCTGGCCCGCCTGGTGGACGTCTACGCCCGCCGTCCGCAGGTGCAGGAGCGGCTCACCACCCAGATCGCCGACGCCCTGATGCGCATCCTGGAGCCGCGCGGGGTGATCGTGGTGATCGAGTGCGAGCACATGTGCATGACGATGCGCGGGGTCCGCAAGCCCGGCGCGAAGACCATCACCTCCGCGGTGCGCGGTCAGCTGCTCAACCCGACGACCCGCGCCGAGGCGATGAGCCTGATCATCGGACGCGGCTGATCCGGGTCGCCTGTCCGGGGACGGCCTGCCCGGGGACGACCCGGCCGGGTGCGGTCGGCCCGGCTTTCGCCGGCCCCGGCGCGTCCGGGACCAGGTGCGCGGCCAGCCAGCGCAGCGACGCCGGTATCTCCCGGGCCCAGGTGGTGAAGTTGTGGCCGCCGGTCGGCAGGATGATCGAGGACACCCGGGTCGGCCCCTTCACCAGGCCGATGAACCGCAGGGTCGACCGGTAGTTGTGCTCCCCGTGCCGGCTGCTGGTCACCAGCAGGCTCACCGGCGGCCGCCTCAGGTGCCGCAGCCGCCAGTCCAGGTCGTTGGCCCGCCGTACCGCCGCGCTGCCGCCGAACAGATCACCCGTGGTCGGGTCCTCGGGGGCCGCGTAGTCCGCGGACAGGCCCACG
This sequence comes from Streptomyces sp. DvalAA-14, assembly GCF_900091855.1. Taxonomy (GTDB): domain Bacteria; phylum Actinomycetota; class Actinomycetes; order Streptomycetales; family Streptomycetaceae; genus Actinacidiphila. The sequence continues at coordinate 11,095 of NZ_FMCH01000199.1, read as the reverse complement.
GCCGCGCTGTACGACCGGGGGTCCTGCAGGGCCAGCTTGAGGGCGCAGTAGCCCCCGGTGGAGTCCCCGATGATCCCCCAGCTGCGGGCGCCGGCCCCGACCCGGTAGTGGGCCAGGACGGCCGTGCGCAGGTCCCGGGCGAAGAAGGTCTCGGTCTGCGGCCCGCGCGGCACGTTCACGCACTCGGTGTCGCGCGGCGGCACCACCGTCGGGCGCAGCATCACCAGCACCATCGGCTGCTCCTGCCCCCGGCGGACCTGCTCGGCGGCGATCGCCGGGTACCGCATCCGCTGGTAGAGGGCCCGGGCGACCCCCGGGTAGCCGGTGAGCACCACCGCGGCCGGGAAGGTCCGCCGCGGCTCGCGGAAGTACTCCGGCGGCAGGTAGACGTAGGCCGTGGCGGAGATCCCGGACACGCCGCCGCCCAGCGTCACCCGCTGCAGCTCGCCGCCGACCCGGGCGACGCTGCCGCCCGGCACGTTGACCACCAGCCGGGCGTCCACCCGCAGTTGCCGCGCCGCGCCGCCCGTGGCATCGTCCACCACGACCCCCGGCGTCGTCTCCCGGCCGAACAGATCGGCCCAGGAGGCGTAGAAACCGAAGCTGTAGTTGGCGGCCAGACCGAGGGCGGCGATCATCGCCAGCTGGGTGGCGGCGAGTATCGCGACCCGGCCGAGTACCGGACCCACCCCGCGCCGGGCCAGCCGCGGCCACAGCCACACGGTCGCGCCGAACAGCAGCAGGGCCAGCACGACGACCAGCAGGACGATCTTTTTACTGGTGAGACCCATGGCGGCAGGTGTACTTTCCGTCTCGCGCCCCGACGCGCCCGACCGGAAGGGAACCCGGAGAGGCAGGTCCTCGTCCTACAGGGCGCACATATTCGTACCGGAGCAGATTGCGGGTCGCCTCCCGTGGTTCCCGGTGATGCTGGGGTTTGGTGACCCATGTCTGCACAGGTAGAGGGCGAAAGCCCCGGCCGGGTTCCGCGACCCGGCCCGGTCCGGCGACGGCGGCTGCCCCGCTCCACGGCCGTGCCGAAGATCATCGGTACCGCGGCGGCGGTGATCGGACTGCTCGACGTGGTGTCGGCGGTGTTCCCGGCGTTCCGCAACGGGCGGATGCACGCCCTGGCCGCGGTCTTCCCCGGCACCGTCAGCTCACTGGCCGCCGCCACCTCCGTGGTCAGCGGCATACTGCTGCTGATGCTGGCCCACGGCCTGAAGCGCGGCAAGCAGCGGGCCTGGTGGGCGGCGGTGTCGCTGCTGCCGGTGGCCGCGGCCTCGCAGGTGGCCTACCGGCACTCCTTCTTCGGGGCGGCGGTGTCGCTGGCCCTGCTGGCGCTGCTGATCAAGCACCGCACGCAGTTCACCGCGCTGTCCGACCCGCGCACCCGCTGGCGGGCCGCGGTCAACTTCTTCGGCCTCAGCGCCCTCGCCTTCTGCCTCGGCCTGATCATCACCAGCGCCCACCCGCGGTCCGAGACCGGCAACCCCGGCTTCACCGACCGCTGCCGGCACGTCCTGTACGGCCTGTTCGGCTTCGAGGGTCCGGTGCACTACACCAGCGAACGGGTCGGCGACGTCGTCGGCTACTCGCTCGGCGGCCTCGGCCTGCTCATCGCCTGCTCCACCGCCTACCTGCTGCTGCGCCCCGCCCGGCCGGTCGCCGAACTCAGCGCCGAGGACGAGATCCGGCTGCGGACCCTGCTGGCCCGGCACGGCGCCCGCGACTCGCTCGGGCACTTCGCGCTGCGCCGCGACAAGTCGGTGGTGTTCTCGCCCAGCGGCAAGGCGGCCGTCTGCTACCGGGTGGTGTCCGGCGTGGCCCTGGCCAGTGGCGACCCGATCGGCGACGTGGAGGCCTGGCCCGGCGCCATCGACCGCTTCGTCGCGCTGGCCCGCGCCCACGCCTGGCTGCCCGCCGTGGTCGGCTGCAGCGAGACCGGCGGCGAGGTGTGGACCCGCGAGACCGGCCTGGACGCCCTGGAACTCGGGGACGAGGCCATCGTGGACACCGGGTCCTTCACGCTGGAGGGCCGCGCGATGCGCAATGTGCGGCAGATGGCCAAGCGGATCGAGCGGTCCGGATACGTGTGCCGGGTGCGCCGGGTGCGGGAGCTGTCCGAGCCGGAGAAGCAGCAGGTCCGGCTGGCCGCCGACGCCTGGCGCGGCACCGACACCGAACGCGGCTTCTCGATGGCGCTGGGCCGCTTCGGCGAGCAGGCCGACGGCGACTGCGTCGTCGTCACCGCGCACAAGGAGCGCGAGGAGGGCGACGCGCACCCCGAGCTCGGCGATCTGCGCGCCGTGCTGCACTTCGTGCCCTGGGGAGCCGACGGGATGTCCCTGGAGCTGATGCGGCGCGACCGCGGCGCCGACCCCGGGCTCAACGAACTGCTGATCGTCGCCGCCCTCCAGCAGGCGCCGGACCTGGGCGTGGCCCGGGTGTCGCTGAACTTCGCGATGTTCCGCTCCGCGCTGGCCCGCGGCGAGCGGATCGGCGCCGGCCCGGTGCTGCGCGGCTGGCGCGGCCTGCTGGTCTTCTTGTCCCGCTGGTTCCAGATCGAGTCGCTGTACAAGTTCAACGCGAAATTCCAGCCCGAGTGGGTGCCGCGCTTCCTGGTCTTCCCCAACTCCCGGGACCTGCCGCGGATCGGCTTCGCGATCATGCAGGCGGAAGGCTTCGTCACCTTGTCCCTGCCGCTGCCCGACGCCCTCCAGCGCTTCCTGCCGGGACGCGCCGGACGGCTCGCGCACCACAAGCCGTGCGGTTACGCGGCCGAAACCGGTTCGACCGGCGCCACCCCGGACCCGCGCACGAAAAGCGTGGTCGCCTGACCCGTACGCTGGGCGCATGGTTACGTCCAGGAGTACGTCACAGGGCCGGACCGGCCCGCTCGGGCTGCCGGAGTGGGACCGCTGCGCGGTCATGGGCGTGGTGAACGTCACTCCTGACTCGTTCTCCGACGGCGGTCGCTGGTTCGACCCCGAGCTGGCCGTCAAGCACGGCCTGGACCTGGTGGCGCAGGGCGCCGACCTGGTGGACGTGGGCGGCGAGTCCACCCGGCCCGGCGCGAAACGGGTGGACGAGGCCGAGGAACTGCGCCGGGTGGTCCCGGTGGTGCGCGAGCTCGCCGCCGCCGGCGTACTGGTCAGCGTCGACACCATGCGCGCCTCGGTGGCCGAGCAGGCGGTGGCCGGCGGTGCCCGGCTGGTCAACGACGTCAGCGGCGGCCTCGCCGACCCGGCCATGATCCCGGTGGTCGCCGCCGCCGCGGTGCCCTTCGTCCTCATGCACTGGCGCGGCCAGAGCATCGACATGAACAACCGGGCGGTCTACGACGACGTCCTCGCCGAGGTCCGCACCGAACTGCGCAGCGGCCTGCGCCGGGCGCTGGACGGCGGGATGGACCCGGCGCGGATCGTGCTCGACCCGGGCCTGGGCTTCGCCAAGACCGCCGGGCACGACCTGACGCTGCTCGCCCACCTCGCCGAGCTGCGCGAACTGGGCCGCCCGCTGCTGGTCGCCGCCTCCCGCAAACGCTTCCTCGGCCGCATCCTGGCCGCGGAGGCCGGCGACCCGCCCCCGGCCAGGGAGCGCGACGCGGCCAGCGCCGCCGTCACCGCCATCGCCGCCCGCGAGGGCGCCTGGGCGGTCCGGGTGCACGAGGTGCGCGCCAGCGCGGACGCGGTCCGCGTGGCCCGCGCCATCGAGGCCGCCGCGTGACGCCGCGGACCGCCGAGGGCCGCGCCGCCGAGCGCGCCAACCAGTCGTTCTACGACGCGGTGGAGAACTCGGACCTGGACGCGCTGGAAGCGGTGGTGCTGACCGGGCCGCTCGCCGAGTCGGTCACCGTGGTGCACCCCGGCTGGCCGGTGCTGCGCGGCCGCCGCGAGGTGATGCGCTCCTACGCGCTGATCATGGCCAACACCGAGTACATCCAGTTCTTCCTGACCGATGTCGAGGTCGCGGTCGACGGCGACACCGCGCTGGTCACCTGCACCGAGAACATCCTGACCGGCGGCCCCGCCGAGGAGGACGGCTCGGCCGGCTCCCTGGTCGGCGGCCTGGTGGTGGCCACCAATGTCTTCCGCCGGACCCCCGAGGGCTGGCGGCTGTGGGTCCACCACGGCTCGCCGGTGCTCGCCGACGAGGAGGACGGCGAGGAGCCGGAGGGGCCCGAGGACGCACCGGGCGGCCTGGACGGGCTGGGCGGCGGCCCGGCCACGGACACGGAGGACTGAGCCGATGGACCGGGTGACCCTGCGCGGACTGCGCGTCCGCGGCCACCACGGGGTGTTCGCGCACGAGCGGGAGGACGGCCAGACCTTCGTCGTCGACCTCGCCCTCGGCCTGGACACCGCGCCCGCGGCGGCCGGTGACGACCTCACCAGGACGGTGCATTACGGTGTGCTGGCCGAGCAGGTCGCCGCTGTCGTCGCGGGCGCGCCCGTCGATCTCATCGAGACCCTGGCCCAGCGCATCGCCGACGCCTGCCTGGAGCATCACCTGGTCCAGGAGGTGGAGGTGACCGTGCACAAACCGGAAGCCCCCATCACCGTGCCCTTCGACGACGTGACCGTGACCATCACCCGGAGACGCCCGTGACCGCGGACAAGCCCGCGTACCCCGGCTGGAACGGCCGCATCGACGGCGATCGTCCCACCGGGGACCCCACCGTCCAGCCCGTACCCGAAGCCGTGGTGGCCCGGGTCGACGCGGCCGACACCACGCTGAGCAACCCCAAGACCGCCGTGATCGCCCTCGGCAGCAACATCGGCAACCGCCTGGAGACGATGCAGGGCGCCATCGACGCGCTGGAGGACACCCCCGGCGTCCGGGTCCGCGCCGTCTCGCCGGTCTACGAGACCGACCCGTGGGGCGTCCAGGCCGGCACCCAGCCCCGCTACTTCAACGCGATCCTGCTGGTCCGCACCACGCTGCCGCCGGACGCGCTGCTGGAACGCGGCCACGCGATCGAGGAGGCGTACCACCGGGTCCGCACCGAGCGCTGGGGCCCGCGCACCATCGACGTCGACATCGTCGCCTACCAGGGCGTGCGCTCGGACGACCCGATACTGACGCTGCCGCACCCCAGGGCCCACGAACGCGCCTTCGTCCTCGTACCCTGGCAGGACGTGGATCCGGCCGCGGAGCTGCCCGGCCACGGTCCGGTGGCCGAACTGATCGCGGCCGTCGACACCTCGGGGGTACGGCACCGGTCCGACGTGGAACTCCGACTGCCCGAGTAAACGTTGATACGGAGCGGTACAGGGCGAGGACGAGCACACAAGGTGGAGGCGGGCACTCGGTGAGGACGCTGCGGATCAGGACATTGGCGGGGGTCTTCGCCGTCGCTTTGGTGCTCTCGTGGTCGGTCGCCCATCTGTGGGACACCTTCGGGACACTGCCCGGAGTGCCGGTGGCCGCGCCGATCGTCCTGGCGCTGATCGCCGTCTCGCTCTACGCCACCGGGCTGTCCCTGCGCTCCCGGCTGCGCGCGCAGCGGGAGCGCCGCCCCGGCGCCAAGGGCGTCGACCCGTTGGCCGCGGCCCGTTCGGTGGTCTTCGGCCAGGCCAGCGCCCTGGTCGCGGCGCTGGTGGCGGGGCTTTACGGCGGCGCCGGCGTCTACCTGGCCATGTACAAGCTCGACATGGACCCGCGCCGCGAGCAGGCGATCTACGCCGGCCTCACCGTGCTCGCCGCGGTCGGCGTCATCGCGACGGCGCTGTTCCTGGAGCGGGTCTGCAAGCTGCCCGAGGACGAGGACCCGCCGAAGATGCCGGTGCGCCAGCACCAGCGGTGACCCTGGGGCAAGGGTGGTTCCGGCTTGACCACCGAGCCTTTGGCGTGATTCAGTCCGTAGCGTGAAGGGCATCGGCTTGCGGCTGCACCGGAGGGTCCATCTGGACCTGCTCCGGTACGCCGGCTGCGTGTGTACGGCCGCGCGCTGACGCGCGCCTCCGGCCCGCCGTTCACCTTCGCGTCCGCTCACCTGCTGTGAGCCGTGTGTCGACGCGATCTCTCCCCGGGGTGCTCCCATGACGACGCCGACCGCCGCTTCCACCGCTGGCCCCACCACCGCTGCTCCCACCGTTTCCCCCACCGCGCCCACCGCCGCCGACCTGCTGGACTTCGCCCGCAAGGTGGCCGCCGACCACGCCCTGGTCGGGGAACTCCCGCTCGACCCCGAAGGCCGCACCTGGGTACGCCTGGAAGGCCCCGGCGGCGCCGAGGCGTGGCTCATCGGCTGGCCACCGGGCGCCGAGACCGGCTGGCACGACCACGGCGGCTCCTACGGCGTCTTCGTGACCGCGGCCGGCGAACTCACCGAGTCGTCCCTGGCCGTACCGCTGCCCACCGAGGGCTGGCGCTCCCTGGAACTGGCCGAGGACCTGGACCGCGAACGCATCCTCCCGGAGGGCGCCGGCCGCGCGTTCGGCCGCTCCCACGTCCACCAGGTCGAGAACCGCTCCCCGACCGGCCACGCCGTCTCCGTGCACGCCTACTACCCGCCCCTGCCGCTGATCCGGCGCTACAGCCGCAAGGGCAGCACCCTGCGGCTGGAACTGGTGGAAAAGCCCGAGGAGTGGTGATGCCGTCCATCGAGCGGCAACTGGCCGCGATACGGGCGGGGCTGAGCCGGCTCGGCCCCGCCCAGGCCGCCGCGGCCGCCTCGGACGGCGCGCTGCTGGTGGACATCCGCTACGCCGCGCTGCGCGACCGCGACGGCACCATCCCGGGCGCCGTCATCGTCGAGCGCAACGAACTCGAATGGCGCCTGGACCCGCTCAGCCCGCACCGGGTCCCGCAGGCGGTCGGCCACGACCTGCCGGTGATCGTGATCTGCAACGAGGGGTACGCCTCCTCGCTGGCCGCGGTCTCCCTCCAGTCCCTCGGCCTGCACCGGGCCACCGACCTCGACGGCGGCTTCCAGGCCTGGCGGGAGGCCGGACTGCCCGTGACACCGCCGGACGGCCGGCCGACCGTCCCGACGGCGCACATAGGGCAGCAGGGCCCTTAGCCCGGCTCCGGACCTCTTCTCTCCGGACCTTTTCTCGGGCCCTTGTCTCTCGGGGGGCCGGCTTCCTAGCCCACCGACTCGATGGTGACCGCCGCCCGCTCCAGCCCGGCGGAATCCGCGTCGATGGAGCGCCGCAGCGCCTCGTGCAGCCGCGCCGGGGTGAGGACGCCCATGAAGCGGGCGCCGTCCACCACCGCGATCCAGCCGGCGTCGTACTGCAGCATCGCCGCGAACGCCTGCTTCAGCGGGGCGCCCACCGGCACCCACGCCTCCATCCGCCGGGCGTGCTCGCGGACGGAGCCGCCCTTGGCCAGTGCCAGCGCCTCCGCCGGCACCCAGCCGTGCAGTTCGCCCCGGGCGTCCAGCACCACCGCCCAGCGGGCGTCCTCCTCGCGCAGCCGGGCCGCCGCGGCGGCCACCGGGTCGTCGAGCCGGACGGTCGGCGGCTGCTCCAGGTCGGTCGGCTCGATCGAGGTGACCGACAGCCGCTTCAGGCCGCGGTCGGAGCCGACGAACTCGGCCACGTACGGCGTCGCGGGAGCGCCCAGCACGGTCGCCGGGGTGTCGAACTGCTCGATGCGGCCGGTGCCGTAGACCGCTATCCGGTCACCGAGACGAACCGCCTCCTCGATGTCGTGCGTGACGAAGAGCACCGTCTTGCGCACCCGCTCCTGGAGGTTGAGGAACTCGGTCTGCAACCGCTCGCGCACCACCGGGTCCACCGCGCCGAACGGCTCGTCCATCAGCAGCACCGGCGGATCGGCGGCCAGCGCCCGGGCCACGCCCACCCGCTGCTGCTGACCGCCGGAGAGCTGATCCGGATAACGCGAACCGAACGTCCGGGGATCGAGACCGACCAAGTCCAGGAGTTCCGCGGCGCGTTCCCGGGCCGCGGCCTTCTTCCAGCCCAGCAGAGCCGGCACGGTGGCGGTGTTCTCCAGGATCGTCTTGTGCGGGAACAACCCGACCTGCTGGATGACATAACCGATCCGGCGGCGCAGCTTTACCGGTTCGATACCGGCCACGTCCTCGCCGTCCAGATATATGCGCCCGGAAGTCGGTTCGATCAGACGGTTCACCATCTTCATGGTGGTGGTCTTGCCGCAGCCCGACGGGCCGACCAGCGTGACCAGTTCACCCGCCTTGACCTCGAACGACAGGTCGTCCACCGCGGTGGTGCCGTCGGGGTAGCGCTTGCTGACGTTCTCGAATCGGATCATGGGTCCTCAACTGTCGGGCTGATCTCTGCACTCACCGTACCCGCCGTACCCGCCGAACTCCGCTGATCGAATATGGCGGCAATGTTGCAGGTGTATGGCGCGTGTCTCGATTGTCACTCCCCAACGATAGGCTCATCCGAGATCGGCCGAGGCATACCCGCGGCACACCCGGGGAGGTGGTGACACATGGCATCCGAGAACTGCATGGTGGCGAACGACTGGATATGCGGGGAATATCTGCGCAGCTACCGACCGGAACTCACCGACGCCGTGATCCAGCACATCTGGATCACCGCGGCGTCGGTCGCGATCGGCCTGCTGGTGGCCTTCCCGCTGGCCCTGGTCGCCCGCCGCTGGCGGCTGCTGGCCGGCCCGGTGCTGGCGGTCACCACCGTCTTGTACACGGTGCCGTCGCTGGCCATGTTCTCGTTGCTGCTGCCGGTGTTCGGCATCTCGCCGTCACTGGTGGTGACGGGCCTGGTGCTGTACTCGCTGACCATCCTCGTCCGCAACATCCTGGCCGGCCTGGCCGCGGTGCCCGAGGACGTACGGGAGGCGGCCCGCGCGATGGGATACGGCCCCACCCGGCAGCTGTTCGCGGTGGAGCTGCCGCTGGCGCTGCCCGCGGTGATGGCCGGCCTGCGGATCGCCACCGTCTCCACGGTCGCGCTGACCACGGTCGGCGCGATCATCGACTACGGCGGGCTGGGCAATCTGCTGCTGGACGGCATCAACCGGAACTTCAAGGCCCAGGTGCTCGCGGCGTCCGTGCTCTGCGTGCTGATCGCGCTGGTCGCCGACGGGCTGCTGCTCGGGCTGCAATGGCTGATCACCCCCTGGACGCATCGCGGCCGGGGCCGGGCCGGCCGACCCGCCGGCCCGGTCACGCCCGTCGAGGCCGGCGCGGGCGCCGACGGTCTCGACGCCGAGACGGAGAAGGCGGCGGCGGCATGAACGCGGTCAGCGGGGCCTGGCACTGGCTCACCACCGAGGCCAACTGGTCCGGCTCCGACGGGGTGCTGCACCGGCTGTCGGAGCATCTGTACTTCAGCGGCGTCTCGCTCGGCATCGCGCTGGTGCTGGCCCTGCCGGGGGCCGTCGTCCTCGGCCACTACGGCAAGGGCGGCGCGGTGGCCGTCAACATCTCCAACATCGGCCGGGCCATCCCCACCTTCGCGGTGCTGACCTTGCTGCTGGTGGCGATCGGCTCCGGCAGCGACTGGCCGGTGATCGTCGCGCTGGTGCTGTTCGCGGTGCCGCCGCTGGTCACCAACGCCTATGTGGGCGTGCGGGAAGCGGACCGGGCCGTGGTCGAGGCGGCCCGCGGCATGGGGATGACCGACCGCCAACTGCTGTTCCGGATCGAATTGCCGCTCGCCTTCCCGCTGATCTGGACGGGGGTGCGGTCCGCCGCCGTCCAGGTGGTCGCCACCGCCACGCTCGCCGCGATGGCGGGCTTCGGCGGCCTGGGCCGCATCATCACGGCCGGCTTCAACCGGCAGATCACCGCGCAGGTGGTGGCGGGCGCGGTGCTGGTCGCCGTCCTCGCCCTGCTGGTGGAGGGCGTCTTCCTCGTCCTGGAGCGGCTGCTCGACCCGATGCGGCGGCGCGATCGCCCCGGCGGCGGCCTTTCGTCCCAACTGTCTGATGTGTCTGATGTATCCGATGTGTCTGGAGTGCTGAACCCATGAACGGACGTGTACGCGTCGCCGGTACGGCCCTCGCCGCCGCCCTGTTGCTGACGGGCGCGGCCGGCTGCGGCGGCAAGAGCCTGGAGAAGAAGGGCGCCGACGACTCGCCCTCCTCGGCGGGAGCCGGCGGCGGCAAAGGCAGCCTGGTGATCGGTTCGGCCGGCTTCACCGAGAGCGCGGTACTGGCCGAGCTGTACTCCCAGCTGCTCTCGAACGCCGGCTACCACACCTCGGTGCGGACGGTCGCCAACCGCGAGCTCTACGAACCCGCCCTGCAAAAGGGCCAGATCGACGTGGTGCCCGAGTACGCGGCCACCCTGGCGGAATTCCTCAACGCGAAGGTGAACGGCGCCGCGCAGGCCGCCAAGAAGCCGGTCGCCTCCGGCGACGTGAACTCCACCGTGGCCGCCCTGACCAAGCTGGCCACGCCGCTCGGCCTGAAGGTGCTGCCCGCCGGCCAGGCGGTGGACCAGAACGCTTTCGCGGTCACCAAGGACTTCGCCGCCAAGAACCACCTGAAGACGCTTTCCGACCTCGGCGCGTCCAAGGTCAAGGTCACCTTGGCCGCGGGCGACGAATGCCCCGACCGGCCGTTCTGCGAGCCCGGTCTGAAGAACACCTACGGCATCGACGTCAAGGGAATCGACCCCAAGGGCGTGGGAACCCCGCAGTCCAAGCAGGCGGTCAAGGACGGCACCGACCAGCTGGTGCTGACCACCACCACGGACGCCACCTTGGGCCAGTACAACCTGGTGCTGCTCACCGACGACAAGCACCTGCAGAACGCGGACAACGTTCTGCCGGTCGTCAACGCCCAGCACGCCGGCGACCCGGCCGTCGCCACCGCCCTCAACAAACTGACCGCGGTCCTCACCACCGCCGACCTCACCACCCTGAACGCAAAGGTCGACAGCGAACGCCTCAAGCCGGCCGACGTAGCCTCCTCCTACCTCAAGTCCAAGGGCCTGACCCCCTAGCCGGTAAGGCTGCGCCGCGAGCAGGGTGAACCGGACCCCAGGGGCGCGCGGGGCGGCTGCGCCGCGGGGAGGGGAACCGGGCCCGAGGGGCGCGGGGAACTGCGCACCCCCGCCAGGGGTAGGGCTGCGCCCCGGGGAGGGGGAACCGGGCCCAGGGGCGCGGGGAACTGCGCACCCCCG
>NZ_FMCH01000398.1 GCF_900091855.1 Streptomyces sp. DvalAA-14 | reverse complement strand
CAGCAGCGCCCGTACGACGTCCCAGGGCGGTACGTCCGCGCCGCTGCGGTAGGCCAGCGCCGCCTCCGGCTCGCGCTCGGCGAACACCCCGTACCAGCCGGGCCGTTCGCCGAGCGCCGCTACCAGCGACCGGAAGTAGTGCGCGAAGTCCGTTGTCGCCCGGGCCGGTTCCGTTGTCACCACGTCCTTCGCCGCCGTCTTTCCCGTTCCGTGCCGCATTGCACACCCGGCGCGTTACGGCACTGCTACAGCGGGTTTTCGGGCGCGTGCGGCCTGTGGCGGCCGGGGTGCGGCCCGCGGCAGCCGGCGTGCGGCAGGCGGAGTGCCCTGCCCGCGCACGCCGGTGGCAGGTCGGTGGGACCGCGCGCCTCAGTTCCCCGCCGGGTCCACCACGGCCGCCGAACCGCCGCCCCGCCGCACGGGCTCGGCGGCGGCCAGCCAGCGGCCGTCGGGCAGGCGCTGGATTCCGGTGGCCGCGCCGATCTCCGGGTTCTCGGTGAAGTGGTGGCCGATGGACTCCAGTTGGGCCTTGAGCGGGCTGTCCCACAGGGCCGGTTCGAGTTCGGTGGCGGTCGCGTTGCGCTGGCTGGCGCGCGGCGCGGCGATCGCGTCCACCAGCGGCAGCCCGCGGTCGACGTGCTCGGTGAGGACCTGGAGCACGGTGGTGATGATGGTGGCGCCGCCGGGTGAGCCGATGGCGAAGTCCGGGCGGCCGTTCTTCAGCACGATCGTCGGGGAGATCGAGGAGCGGGGGCGCTTGCCGGGCCCGGGCAGGTTCGGGTCGGGCACGCCGGGGCTGGCCGGCACGAAGGAGAAGTCGGTCAGCTCGTTGTTCAGCAGGAAGCCCCGGCCGGGCACGGTGATGGCGCTGCCGCCGGTCTGCTCGATGGTGAGGGTGTACGACACGACGTTGCCCCACTTGTCGGCGACCGTCAGGTGGGTGGTGTTGTCCCCTTCGTAGGTGGTCGGTGCGGCCTGGCCGGCGGCGCCGCACGGCGCCGGATGGGCGGGGTCACCGGGGGCGAGCGGGCTGGTCAGCACCGCGTCGTCCTTGATCAGGCAGGCCCGGGAGGCGGCGAAGCGCTTGGAGGTGAGCCCGGCGGTCGGCACCGGCTCGAAGGCGGGGTCGCCGACCCAGCGGCCGCGGTCGGCGAAGGCGATCCGGCTGGCCTCGATGTAGTGGTGCAGGTACTGCGCCTGGCTGGCGTGGGCCAGATCGGTGTGCTCCAGGATGTTCAGCGCCTCGGCCACGGTCGTCCCGCCGGAGGACGACGGCGCCGGACCGTACACATCGAGGCCGCGGTAGGCGGTATGGGTCGGCGCCTGCTTCTTGGCGCGGTAGGAGGCCAGGTCCGCGGTCGTCAGGTCGCCGGTGCGGACCACCCGGGTGGCGGCGGGGTCGACGGGCGGCTTGCGGACCGTGCGGACGATGTCGGCGCCGATGTCGCCGTGGTAGATCGACCCGATGCCCTTGGCGCCCAACTCCTGGTAGGTGCGGGCGAGCTGCGGGTTGCGCAGGGTGGAGCCGACGGCCGGGGGCTGCCCGCCGGGCAGGAAGAGGGCGGCGGTGGCCGGGAAGTCCTTGAAGCGGTCCTGGTTGGCCGCGGTCTGGGAGTTGAAGGTGGCGTCCACGGTGAAGCCGTCGCGGGCGATCTTCTCGGCCGGCCGCAGCACGTCCCCCAGCGAGCGGGTGCCCCAGGCGTCGAGGGCGGTCTGCCAGGTGGCGGCGGTGCCGGGTACTCCGACACTGCGCCCGCTGGTCACCGCGTCGGCGAAGGCCAGCGGCTGCCCGTTCTCCACGAACAGCTGGTCGGTGGCACTGTGCGGGGCCGTTTCGCGCCCGTCGATGGTGAAGACCTGATGGCGGGCGGCGCTGTAGTAGACGAAGTAGCCGCCGCCGCCGATACCGGAGGAGTACGGCTCGGTGACACCCAGGGCGCCGGCGGTGGCCACGGCGGCGTCCACCGCGTTGCCGCCGTGCTTGAGCACATCGATGCCGGCGGCGGTGGCGTCGGCGTCGACGCTGGCCACCGCTCCCCCGTAGCCGACGGCCAGCGGGCTCTTGGCGGGCGCGGCGCCGGGCGGCGCCCCGTGATGGGCCGGCGCCGCGGCGGTCAGGGCGCCGACGGCGGCGGTGACGGCGAGCGCCGCGACCGTCCGTAAGGCGAGGCGGGACCGGACCGGCCTGGTGCGGTGAACTGACGGATGAACGCTGGCTGCTGGCGTCTGACGGTTGCTGCCCATGGCGAAGCCTCCACTCAACGACGTCCCGGCAGCCTAACTTCACCCCACCCGTCCCGTCAGGAGCGCGGGAAAGCCGTCCGGCGGCGGATCCGGCGGCCCTCGGGCAGCGCGTGCCCGGGCAGTGACCTGACGGCTCGAACACCGCTACGATCCGCGCCATGAGCGACGACGCGCGCACCCTTGTCCTCGCGCTGGCCGGTCTGGCGGTCGGCGCGGCACTCGGCTGGTTCGTCCGCAGCCGCCTGTGGCGGCGGCGGCTGCTGCGCAAGCAGCGCTTCTTCGGGCTGCCGCAGGACTCCGAGTGCCTGCTGGTGGTGCCGCGCGACCCGGGTGCCCGGGGCTGGAGCCTGGCCCGGCACGACGCGTTCGCGCTGCTGGAGCTGGCCGCGGTGATCAAGGAGTGCGGGGCGCACGCCGAGGTGCTGGCGCACGACACCGCCTGGCAGGGGTTCGGAGCCCGCACCGAGTTCTGCATCGGCGGCCCGGTGGCCAATCTGCGGCTGGCCGCGCATCTGCGCTCGATGCTGCCCGGCATCGAGATCAACACCGATCCGGCGCCCGGCCCGGACCAGGGCGCCATCGGCGTCGGCGGCGAGACCTACCGGCTGGACAAGGGGGCGGTGGAGTACGTCCTGCTGGCCCGGCTCGCCGCGGGCCGCGACTCCGGCAACGACCGTCCGGTGTTCCTGTCCGCCGGCCAGCGCGGCATAGCCAACCAGGCCGCGGTCCGCTATCTGGCCCGCCACCACCTCCGGCTGGCCCGCAGCCACGGCGTGGACGCCACCTTCTGCCTGCTGCTGCGGGTGGTGAACTCGCAGTCCTACGGCTCCGACATGGTGGAACTGGTCGCCGACGTCACCAAGGCGGCCACCACGGCCAGGCCCGTCCCGGCCGGGAAGCTCAGTCAGCCAGACCGATCACCAGCCACATGAGGGCGGCGCCGGCCACCGTGCACATCAGCGTGGTCTTGGAGGGGTGCGGGCTGTGCGCCTCCGGGAGGATGTCGGAGGTGGCCAGGTAGAGCAGGAATCCGGCGAAGAAGCCGAGATACAGGCCGAGCGCCCCGGACGGGATGGTGAAGGCCAAGGTGATCGACGCGCCCACCACCGGGGCCAGCGCGTCGGCCCCGAGCAGGATCTGGGCCCGGCGGCGGCCGTTCCCGTAGAGCCGGGTGATGGTGTAGGTGTTGAAGCCGTCGGCGAAGTCGTGCGAGATCACCGCGATGGCCACCACGGCGCCCACGGTGTTCCCGGCCTGGAAGGCGGCGCCGATCGCGAAGCCGTCCATCACGCTGTGCCCGACCAGGGCCGAGGCGGCCGCGATGCCGACGCCCTTGACCGGGTCGTGGGCGTGGCCGTGGCCGTGCGTGTGCGAGGCGTACTCGCCCTCGTGGGCCCGGTGGATGGCCACCGAGCGCTCCACGACGTGCAGCGCGAGGAAGCCGGCCACGAAGGTCAGCAGCGCGGCCGGCACGCCGAACACCTGCCGGGGCTGGGTCCGCAGCGCCTCCGGCAGCAGGTCGAAGCCGACGACACCCAGCATCAGGCCGGCCGCGAGGCCGAGCACCAGGTGGCGCCGGTCGCCGATGCGCTGGGCGACGACGCCGCCTGTCAAGGTCATCGCCAGCGCGCAGGCGGCTATCAATACCGGCATGGGGTCATGATCCAGGACGCCCGCGGCGCCCGCGACTCAGGGTGGCCTTACCCACGGTGATCACCGCGACGGCGCGGCCCCCGGGGTCAGGAGGCGCCACTGGTGAACGGCGCCTCGGACTCGCGTTCGATCCGGGCGTCGGTGATGTCGAGGAAGACCCGGTCGGCGGTCGGCCACTGCTCGTGGATGGACTGGCGGATGCGCAGGCTGACCTCCTCGACCTGCTCGCTGTCCAGTCCCGGCATCAGGTCGATCCGCGCGGCCACCAGCGTGGAGTCCATGCCGAGCCGCATGGTCAGCAGTTCCTCCACGGTGTCCACCTCGGGCTGCTCGGCCAGCAGCTGCTCGATGTCGCCGCGCAGGCCCGGGTCGACGGCCACCCCGATCAGCTGGTCGTGCGCGCTGCGCCCCAGGACGAAGGCGACGAACATCAGCAGCACGCCGATCGCCATCGACGCGGCGGCCTCGCCCACCCCGCTGCCGGTGGTCATGTGCACGATCAGGCCGGCCGCGGCCAGCAGCACCCCGATCACCGCGGTGCCGTCCTCGGCGAGCACGGTGCGCAGCGCCGGGTCGTTCGCGCCCTCGCCGGAGCGGCGGGCCTGGACCACCGCCTTCAGCAGCGACGCCCCCTCGGCGAGCAGCGAGACCAGCAGCACCGCCAGGCCCGCGATGTAGCCGGCGTTCGACTCGTGCTCGGTGCTGCTCAGCGCGCGTACGCCCTGGTAGAAGGAGAAGCAGCCGCCCAGGACGAAGATGCCGACGGCGGCGAGCAGCGACCAGAAGTAGCGCTCCTTGCCGTAGCCGAAGGGGTGGGCGTTGTCCGGCGCGCGGCGGGCGCGGCGCAGGGACAGCAGCAGGAAGACCTCGTTGAGGCTGTCGGCGACCGAGTGCGCGGCCTCCGAGAGCAGGGCCGGGGACCCGGCGAACAGTCCGGCGGCGGTCTTGGCGACGGCGATCAGCAGATTCGCGGCGAGGGCCACGAGTACCGTGCCGCGGGTTCCGGCGTCACGCCCTTGCTCGGCCATGCGTACTCCCTGGGGCGTTCTCCGGTTTCTTGGTCGTCTTCCGTGTTCCCCGACGGATCTCGGGCATCCGCTCCTCAAGGAGGTGCCGAGAATGTCCGCTTTCGCCCATCCCGCCGTCCAGCTGGCGCTCCAGGACTACGAGGTCGCGATCGTTCCCGCGATCCTCGGTGTCATCATCGTCATCGTGCTGATCCTCGCCGTCCGGCTCGGAATCAAGCGGCATGGCCGCGGTCCCGGAGTGCCGCGCGGTCTCCGGCCGCGTTCCGGTGCCTGGCAGACCCGGCGCGAGCACGAGGTCGGCGCGCCCGAGGACCACGGCCCCGGCCATCAGCCGCCCGACCGCAGGACGCACGAGTCGCGCCAGCCCGAGCCCGACGAGATGCCCCAGGACGGGCGGCGCCGGCTGCCGTACGAGGTGCGCAGCTCCGGTGTCCGCGGCGGCCGGGTCCGTACGCGTCCCAAGCGGCACAGCGGTCCGAACGTGGACTGAGGCGGCGGCCCGCACGCGGCGGTGGGCGGAACCCCTGATCAGGGGTTCCGCCCACCGCCGCGTGCGGGCCGTGTGCGGGACGAGCCTCAGCCGAGCGCGCGCAGGCGCCGGGCGGCCGGGCCCAGCGAACGGCCCCGGGCCGGCAGCAGTCCGTCCCAGGGATCGCTGCGGGCCTGCTCCAGCGCGTCCGCGACGGTCCAGCGCCGGGCGCCCAGCTCCGGGTCGTCCAGTGCCTGCCGGGAGACCGGCGCCGCCACCGGGGCGCCGGGCAGCGCCCGCACCGACCAGGGGGCCACCGCGGTCTGCGCGTAGCCGTTGCGCAGCACGTCGAGGAACAGCCGCCGGCCGCGGGCGGCCTTGCGCGGTTCGGTGGTGAACTCCGCCGGGTACCGGCCGGCGAGCGTGTCGGCCACCGCGCGGGCGAAGTCCCGCACCTCGTCGACGTCGGCGTGCCGGTCCAGCGGCACCGTCAGGTGCAGGCCGCGCGAGCCGCTGGTCATCGGGGCCCAGGGCAGTGCCAGCTCGTCGAGCAGCTGGCCGAGCCGCTGGGCGGCCCGGCGGACCGGCCCGAAGTCGTCCTCGACCGGATCGAGGTCGAAGACCATCCGGTCCGGCTGCCGGGGCCGGTCCGCCCTGGCCAGCCAGCGGTGCAGCGTGGTGCAGCCCTGTCCGGCCAGGTAGACCAGCGTGTCGGCGCTGTTGGCCAGGACGTGGGTGACGGTGCCGCCCTCCTTGGACAGCTCGGCGCGCTTGATCCAGTCCGGGTAGTGCGCGGGCACGTTCTTCTGCATGAAGCGCGGCCCGTCGATGCCGTCCGGGTGGATCTCCAGCATCAGCGGCCGGTCCCTGAGGTGCGGCAGCGCGTAGGGGGCGATGTCGCGGTAGTACGCGGCCAGGTCCGCCTTGGTCACCTCCGGGGCGCCGCGGCGGGCGGGGAAGAGCACCTTCTCGGCCCGCGCGACCTTCACCGCGTGCCGTCCGGCTTCCAGGGTCACGGTACTCATCGGCCCACCAGCTTCCGGGCGGCGGCGGTGATCGCGTCGGCGTCGATGCCGGCCGCGTGCAGCTGCTCGTCCGGGGTCGCCGAGCCGGGCATGGCGTGCACCGCGAGCCGGGTCAGCACCGGCATGGGGTGGCCGTTGCCGAAGGACTCCAGCACCGCGTCGGCCAGGCCGCCCTCGGGGTGGTGGTCCTCGACGGTGACGAAGCGGCCGGTGGCCTCGGCGGCCTTGCGCAGCGTCCGGGCGTCGACCGGCTTGACCGAGTACAGGTCGATCACCCGGGCCCGGATGCCCTGGTCGGCCAGCCGGTCGGCGGCGGCCAGCGCCTGGTGCAGGGTGACGCCGGCCCCGATCAGGGTGATCTCGTCGTCCGGACCGGACCGCAGCACTTTGCTGCCGCCGATCGGGAACTCCTCGCCGGTCCCGTAGATCACCGGGGTCTCGCCCCGGCTGGTGCGGATGTATGTGATGCCGGTGCGGTCGGCCATCGCCGGGACCAGCCGCGCGGTCTGGTTGGCGTCGCACGGGTAGAGCACGGTGCTGCCGTGGATCGCCCGCATCATCGCGAGGTCCTCCAGCGCCATCTGGGACGGGCCGTCCTCGCCGATGCCGACGCCCGCGTGCGAGCCGAAGACGTTCAGGTCGGAGCGGCTGATCGCGGCCATCCGCAGGAAGTCGTAGGCGCGGGTCAGGAAGGCCGCGAAGGTGCCGGCGTAGGGCGTCCAGCCGCACACCCCGACGCCCACCGCGGTGCCGATGAGCTGCTGCTCGGCGATGTAGCACTCGATGTACCGCTCGGGGTGCTCCTTGGCGAACAGCTCCGCCTTGCTGGAGTCGCCGACCTCGCCGTCGAGCACCACCACGTCCTCGCGGCGGGTGCCGGTCACGGTCAGCGCCTCGCCGAAGGCGGTCCTGGTGGCCACGCTGTCGCCCAGGTCGTAGGCGGGCAGCGGGGCCTGCGGGTCGCCGCCGTGGGCCTGCCGCTCGGCCGGCCGCGGCGGGCGGACCGTGATCCGCAGGTCGCGGACGCCGCCGAGTTCGCGGACCGCTTCCCCGGCGTCCGGCAGCGGCTTGCCGTGCATGCCCTCGCGGTCCTCGACAGCGGCGACGCCCTTGCCCTTGCGGGTCCGGGCGATGATCGCGGTCGGCAGGCCGCGGCTGGTGCGGGCGGCGGCCATCGCCTCGTCGACGGCGTCGATGTCGTGCCCGTCGATCTCCACGGTCTGCCACCCGAAGGCGCTGATGCGGCGGGCGTAGGCGTCCAGGTCCCAGCCGTGCCGGGTGGGGCCGCGCTGGCCGAGCCGGTTGACGTCGATGATCGCGGTGAGGTTGTCCAGCCCCTCGATCCCGGCCTGCTCGAAGGCCTCCCACATCGAGCCCTCGGCCATCTCGCTGTCGCCGCACAGCACCCAGGTCCGGTACGGCAGGTGGTCCAGCCGCTTGCCGGCCATCGCGATCCCGACGGCGACGGGCAGGCCCTGGCCGAGCGAGCCGGTGGCCACGTCCACCCAGGGCAGCTTGGGGGTCGGGTGCCCTTCGAGCCGGCTGCCGAGCTTGCGGTAGGTGGTCAGCAGCTCCTCCTCGCCGATGGCGCCGACCGCCTTGTAGGCGGCGTACAGCAGCGGCGAGGCATGGCCCTTGGAGAAGATCAGGTGGTCGTTGCCGGGGTGCTCCGGGTGGTCGAAGTCGTAGCGCAGATGGCGGGTCAGCAGCACGGCGATGAGGTCGGCCGCCGACATCGACGAGGTGGGATGCCCCGAGCCGGCCGCGTCCGCGGCACGTACCGCGTCCACCCGCAGCTGCTGGGCGAGTTCGCCGATCTGGGCGTCGCTGAGGGCCGGTTCTGAGGTGGCCGTGTTCATGACGGGCTTTCTCCGTTCGCTGGCGGGCGGTCGGACGAGGTGCTGTGCGGCGGCTTGCTCTCCGGGGGGTTGTCGGCCGGCCCGGTCGGCGGCGGGGCGGTGCGGGTCGCCTCCGGGTTGCGGGGCAGTTCGGGCGCCGAGGTGTCCAGCGGGACGGCGTAGGCGCGGACCAGGCCGAGCTGGACCGCCTGCCGGGGCAGCAGCGCGTCGAGCAGCCAGTCGGCGGCGACCCGGATCCGGTTGCCGGGCATCGCCATCAGGTGGTAGCCGCGGGTGACCGCGCCCGCCGCGATCCCGGACAGCGGCACCCGCAGCGGGTTGGCGGCGGCCTGGACGCCGCCGAGATCCACGGTGAAGCCCAGGTCGTGGTGCTGGTAGGGACGCGCCGAGCCGTGGCCGAGCGAGGCGGCGATGTTGCGGGCGGCGGTCTTGCCCTGCCGGCCGGCGTGCTGGGCGGTCATGGGGGTGTAGGAGCCGGGGCGGGTGCGGTCGGGCACCGCGGCGGCGTCCCCGGCCGCGAAGACCTCCGGACGGCCGGGCACCACCAGGTCCGGGCCGACCACCAGCCGGCCCTTCTCGGCGGGCAGGCCGACCTCGTCGACCAGCGGGTCGGGGCGGACCCCCACGCACCAGATGAGACTGCGGGTGGCGACGTGCTCGCCGGTGTCCAGCAGCACGCCGTCCGAGGTGGCCTCCTTCACCGACCGGCCGGTACGCACCTCGACCCCGCGGCGGCGCAGCACCCGGTCCGCGGTGCGGGACAGCCGGGGGTCCAGCTCCGGCAGCACCCGCTCGGCGATGTCCAGCAGCAGCCAGCGCGGCGGGTCGCGGTAGCGCAGGACGCGGTGCCGCTTGACCAGCGTGTCGGTGTAGAGCTTGCCCTGGGCGGCCACCTCGGTGCCGGTGTAGCCGGCGCCGACCACCACGAAGGTGCAGCGGGAGGCGCACTCCTCGGGGTCCTCGGTGCCGCCGGCCAGCTCGATCTGCCGGGTGATGTGGTCCCGTAGGTAGAGCGCCTCGGGTATGCCCCGGAAGCCGTGCGCGTGCTCGGCGACGCCGGGGATCGGCAGCAGTTTGTTGACGCTGCCGACGGTGAGCAGCAGCCGGTCGTAGGACAGGTGGCCCGCGCCGCCCTCGGGATCGGTGAAGGAGACGCCGCGTCCGTCCAGGTCCACCCCGTTCACCTCGCCGAGCACCAGCCGGACCCCGGGCAGGGTGCTGGGCAGCGACACCGCCACCCGGCGGGGTTCCAGGACCCCGGACGAGACCTGGGGCAGCAGCGGCAGATACAGGAAGTAGTCGGTCGGATTGATCAGGACGATCTCGGCCTCTTCGCGCAGGCCGCGGTGGTGGCTCAGGGCGCGGGCCGCCTGGTATCCGGCGAAGCCGGCGCCCACGATGACGACACGGGATCGGGACATGGGGGCTCCCTTCCTCAGGCAGCGGCTGCCCGAGCAGGAGCGGGACAAACGGGACGCGGGCCGGGGGCGGGGCCGCGCGGCCGGGGTCAGCGCGCGGCGCGGGACCCGGTCAGCCCAGTACCCGGTGGACGAGCGTGTCGCGCTCGGTCTGGGGAATCGCGGTCCACCGCATGCCGCGCAGCGCGCCCTCCAGGGCCAGCAGGGTGTGGGTGCGCGCGTCCTCGGGCAGGTCGGGGCTGATCTTCTCGTAGGCGCGGCCGGAACCGAGGCGGCGCAGTTCGCCCGCGTCGTCGACGCCAGCGCGGCGCAGACGGTCGGCGAGCACCGCCCCGATGTTCGGCAGCTGCTGAAGGGAGTCCACGTGGCGCCTCCGGTACAAGCTGGTGGGTGCGTTCGGCGCCATCATGCACGGGCGGCGGCGCGCGGCCGGGCACTCGGCGGCTGACACGCCCGAGGCGGTCCCCCGCGGCGGTGACGTGCGGCCGGTCGGTGCGGCCAGTCGGTCCCCGCCCGCCCCGGCCGGCTCGCGCCCGCACCTCACAGGTCGAGGTCGACCACCACCGGGGCGTGGTCCGAGGCGCCCTTGCCCTTGCGCTCCTCACGGTCCACGTAGCTGTCGGTGACCGCGCCGGCGAACGGCTCGTTGCCGTAGACGAGGTCGATGCGCATGCCGCGGTTCTTGGGGAAGGCCAGCTGGCGGTAGTCCCAGTAGGTGTACGGGTGCTCGTACTTCAGCGGGCGCGGCACCACGTCGGCCAGGCCCGCGCCGCGCAGCGCGGTGAGCGCGTCCCGCTCGGCGGGGGTGACATGGGTCAGGCCCTCGAAGAAGGCCGGGTCGAAGACGTCGTCGTCGGTGGGCGCCACGTTGTAGTCGCCGAGCACCGCGAAGGGGCGCCCGCCCGCCGCGTCCCCGGCGACGGCGGCCCGCAGTGCCTCCAGCCACAGCAGCTTGTAGGCGAAGTGCGGGTGGCCCACCTCGCGGCCGTTCGGCACGTAGACCGACCAGACGCGGACCGGGCCGCAGGTGGCCGCCACCGCCCGGGGCTCGGCCACCCCTTCGTACTGCGGGCCGGCCGGCAGGCCGTGCACCACGTCCGCCAGGCCGACCCGGGAGATCACCGCCACGCCGTTCCACCGGCCGGTGGCCTCGACGGCGGCCTCGTAACCCAGCTCGCGCAGCTCGGCGGCCGGGAACTGCTCGGGAGTGCACTTGATCTCCTGGACGCACAGGACATCGGTGCCGCTGGCCTCCAGCCAGGCCAGCAGCCGCGGCAGGCGGGCGGTGATCGAGTTGACGTTCCAGGTGGCGATGCGCATACCCGACAACCTAGCGGCTGGGTCCGACAGTGCCCGCGACCCGGGGGCCCGCGGCCGCGGGACCGGCGCTCACGCCTCGGTGGCGCCCCCGGGGGCCAGCCGCAGGTGGTCGGCACCGCCGCCGAGATTGCCGATCAGCATGTCGTACAGCGGCCGGCTCACGTCGTTGAGCATGGCGTCGTGCACATCGACGGCCCGCTTCGGCCTGACCTCGCGCACGTACTCGATGACCTCGGAGACCTTGCTCCACGGCGCCTGCACGGGCAGCAGCAGGGTGTCGACGGGGTGGTTCGGCAAGGTGAACGCGTCACCGGGGTGGAAGAGCGAACCGTCCACCAGGTAGCCGACGTTGGTGATCCGCGGCAGGTCGGGGTGGATCACGGCGTGCAGTTCGCCGTGCGCCTGCACGTCGAATCCGGCGACGGTGAAGGCGTCCCCGTGGCCGACCGTGTGCACCCGGCCGGGGAAGGCCGCGGACATCTGCTCGGCGACACTAGCCAGCGTCCACAGCTCGGCGGCCGGATTGGCCTCCAGCCCGGTGCGCAGCCGTCCCTCGTTGAAGTGGTCCTCGTGTTCATGGGTGACGAGGATGACGTCCGCGCCGGCCGCCGCGTCGTCCGCGCTCCAGCCGCCCGGATCGATCACGAGGGTGCGGCCGTCCTTTTCGAGGCGTACGCAAGAGTGTCCGTTCTTGGTCAGCTTCATGCTTCCATCTTGCTACGCCTGTCCCCCGCCGCGCCTGTTGTGCGCCCGGCGGCCCGGTCCGCGGGCCGGTCCGCAGGCCGGTCGGGACGCTACGCCGTGTCGCCGCCCGTCTCCTGCGCCACCACGGCCCTGGCGGCGTCGATCGCCGCGCGGGCGGCCGGCAGCCCGCAGTACACCGCGGTGTGCAGCAGGGCCTCCTCGATCTCGACGGGTGTCAGGCCGTTGCGCAGCGCGGCCCGGGTCTGCTCGGCGAGTTCGCCGATGTGGCCGAGGGCGGTGAGCGCGGTGAGGGTGACGATGCTGCGGGTGCGCCGGTCCAGCCCGGGCCGGCCCCAGACCTCGCCCCAGGCGTAGCGGGTGGCGAAGTTCTCGAAGCCGGCGCCGAAGCCGTCGGCGCGGCCCAGTGCCGCCTCGACCGCCGCGTCCCCGGTCAGCTCGCGGCGGATCCGCAGGCCCTCGGCGTAGACGTCCGGTCCGGCCGGGGGCGCGGCCGGGCCGGGGACGCGCGGCGCCACCGGCGGCGGGGCGGGCGCGAAGGGCAGCGGGGCCGGGGTGTGGTCGGCCCAGG
>NZ_FMCH01000211.1 GCF_900091855.1 Streptomyces sp. DvalAA-14 | reverse complement strand
CCGCGGCGGCGGCCGGCGACACCGTGCCGCCGGCCGCCGACCGCACCCGGCCCGCCGGTCTGACCGCCGAGGACGGGATCGCGGCGGGAACGGGCGGCGCGCTCGCCCTCGCCGGGCTGGCACTGGCAGCACTGGTGCACCGGATACGGACCCGTACGGACAGGAGTGGGCCATGAAACGCACGACGTTCACCGCGGCGGTCGCCCTGCTGGCGCTGGCCGCGCTCCAGGGCCGGGGCCAGGCGGTCGAGGTCCGGGCCGAGCAGGTCCGGGCGGCGCAGACCCCGGCAGCTCAGGGGCAGGCCGCCGGGCAGGGCCGGGCCGTTCGGAGCCAGGCTGTACCGGGCGAGGCCGACCGGAGCCAGGCTGTACCGGGCGAGGCCGACCGGAGCCAGGCCGTACAGGGCCGGGCCGTTCGGAGCCAGGTCGACCAGAGCCAGGCGATACCGAGTCCGCGTCAGGTCCGGGTGCTCGCCGACAGTACGCCGGGCGGATCGGGCTCGCCCGCCGCGTCCGGCGGCGCCTCGGCCGGCTCCGGATCGACCCTCCCCGTCTCCGGCGCCCCGGTGAGGTGGCAGCTCCAGGGCGAGCCGCTGGCCGGCGCGGCCACCACCGCCGATGCCCCCGCCATGCGGCCGGCGGTCACCTATCGCGACAGCATCAAGCCGGACGAGACCAAGTTCTACGGCCTCGCCCTCGATGCCAAGTCCTCCGCCGCCGTCTCGGCGTTCGCCGTCCCGCCGACCGGTTCGCGGGTCGGCTACGGCGACGGCCTGGAGCTGAAGCTGCAGAGCGCGGACGGCTCCGAGTGCGACAGCCAGGAGGCGCACTTCCAGGACGACGGCGACGCGCGGCCGATCGGTACCGCGGTGTCCCGGCTGATCGGCGTGGGCTCCCAGTGCCAGGACGTCAACCAGTACACCCTTCAGGTCCACCGGACGAGTGATGGGACCTCCGACCCCGGGGCCTGGCCCCTGGAGCTGCGCTACGTGTCCGAGCCGCCACTGCGGCCCGGCGCCCCCGCCCTGCCGACGGCGCCCCCCGCACCCGCCCTCACGCCGGGTCCCGCTTCCGCCTCGCCGACCCCGCTCACCGCCGGCACACCGCGGCAGGCCCACGGCGGCGCCGGGTTCGAGACGGCGGCGGCGGTCAGGACCGGCATCTGGAAGGACCAGGTGCTGCCCGGCGAGACCCGCTTCTACAAGGTCCCGGTCGACTGGGGGCAGCAGGCCACCGTCTTCGCGGACTTCGCCGCCCCCGGGGCCGCCGACGAGTCCACCTTCGTCGGCTCCGGGGTGCGGCTGTCCGTCTACAGCCCGGTGCGGGAGTTCGTCGTCGGCGCCGACAAGTCGTACCTGGGCGCGCCGGCCTCGATCGGCGAGCAGCTCGCACCGGTCTCCTACGCCAACCGCGCGGACGACGACGCCCGGGTGGCGCGGGTCCGGTACGCGGGCTGGTACTACCTGGCCGTCTCCGTGCACCCGGACGTGGCGAAGGCGGTGACCGGCGCGGTACCGGTCACCTTGCGCGTCGACGTCACGGGCCGGGCGGGGACCGCGCCCCCGTACCAGGGCGACCCGGCGGCGGGCGGCATCGGCGTACGAGCGCATGACGTGGCCTCGGCGAACGGCTCCGCCGCTGCGGCCGGCCCGTCGGCGTCCTCCGGGCCGCTGCGGTTCGTGGCCTTCGCGGCGCTCGGCGCGGGCACGGTGCTGCTCCTCACGCTGGGCGGCTGGTACGCGACCGCGCGCCGGCGGGCGGGCCGGGGCGCCGCACCGGCCGCCGCCGACGCCGTACCGCCGCGGTCGTCCTGGTGAATCACCCTGCTGGCAGGAGCCGGTGAGGGTTCGTCAGGAGGCGAGCAGGGCGATGATGCCGACCGCGAAGCACAGCACGGCCAGCACCAGGATCGGGACCGCCACCCGCGCCGGCGGACCGGGCCGGCGCGGACGGGCGAGCACGCCGCTGGACGCGGTGTCGTCGGGAGCCGGCAAG
>NZ_FMCH01000209.1 GCF_900091855.1 Streptomyces sp. DvalAA-14 | reverse complement strand
CGCGCGTGCGTGGCGCATCGGTGATGTCCGCGGGTTCCGGCTCCGGCTCCGGCTCCGGCTCCGGCTCCGGCTCCGGCTCCGGCTCCGGCTCCGGCTCCGGCTGGACATCCTCCGGCACGACAGGGGTCTTGCCGCAAGGCCCCGGGTGGGATATACCTTAGAAGTGGTAAGGAGTAGGTATTCTCCTTGCCTTTCGTCGTCTGTGGTGGCCGGACCGGCTCCGGGCGGACATCTCCCCCGGCCGGCGGCGTCAGAAGTCGAGCTCCACGTAGTCGATGTCGGTGAACTCCACCCGCAGGTCCTGGGCGCGGCGGCCGCGGTCCTTGAAGTAGACCTCCTGCAGCCCCTCGGCGGCGATGGCCTGGAGCTGCTGCTCGCTGGCGCCCGAGGATTGCGCGTCGAAGAGGCGGGCGGCGTAGGCGGGGGGCAGGTGCTGGGTGATGCGGCGCATCCGGCCGTCGTCGGTGGAGCCGGGGGCGGCAGTGAAGCCGAATCGCGCTCTGGTCTCGATGACGATGCCGCCCGAGACCGCCGCGCGCTTCTTCGCCCGGCCCCGGACGCGCGGTTGCCAGTCCTTGCGGACCTCGCGTTCCAGGCGGGCCGCCAGGTCCTTGCGGGGGCGGCGCAGCGTGCCCTTGAGATAGCGCTCCACGGTGCGCGGGGACACGCCCAGGCGCCCGGCGACCGTAAGCGTCGAGCCCTTGGCCTGTTTGACCAGGAACCGCATCTGTGCCTGCGCGGACTTCGGGATCGGGCGGGTGGTGGTGCCGGCGGCCGCCCGGTCCAGGCTGTCCCCGATGATGCCCATCGGCTGCTACTCCCCGTCGTCTTCGTCGCGGTCGCCCTTGATGTGCCGGGCGGGGTTGTGCTGCTGCTCCAGGAGTTCGACGGCCCAGAACAGTTCGCGGGTGCCCTCGTGCTTGACCATGCCGGGCGAGACCCCCAGCCGGAAGGCGCCCGGCGCCGGCTTTCCGGCCGTGTCGTAGGGCAGGACGTCCAGCGGGGACGGACCCGCCGACGGGTAGACCACGCAGTCCGACAGCACCGCGACCGGCAGGAGCGCGTCGGGCCCGAACTCCAGCCGCCCCGCGGGGGCCGGCCCGGTCTGCGTGGCCAGCGCGGTCTTGACCAGCTTGCGGTGCATGTTGATCCGGGCCGCCGAGATGACCGCGGCGCGGATGTCGGGCCGCCAGGTCGGCCGCTCCAGGGCCGGCCACCGCTCACCGGGCCGGTAGGCGGCGCCCTGCGGGCGCTCGCGCAGTTTGCCGATGCCGCCCTTGACCGTCGACTTGATCGCGGACAGCACCGCCGCCAGGCCGGGGTCGCCGTCCTTGTGCCCGTCCATCACGGCCAGGAACTGCTGCGGGGACAGCTCGGCGGTCACGCCCAGATCGGCCATCGTCGCTTTGTAGGCGTCGGCCAGGTGCTTGTACCAGGGGTCCAGGTACGGGCCGGCCCCCGTCCGTACGAACGCCTCGATCGGTTCGATGCGGGCCGGCAGCCGGTAGGTGTCGACAAGTTCCTGCGCGTACGCCACCGTGGGGGTCGCGTACCAGGCCGGACCGGTCGGGGGGCGGCCGTGCGGAGTGAACGGCGACGGCAGGCGCGGGTCCAGTTCGATCTCGGACAGGTCCACCAGCCACGAACCGGGGACCTGCTTGTCGAAACGCGGCGCCGTCACGTGCGCAGGAGCGGACAGGCCGACCGGCAGCCGGTTCGCGGCGGCGAGGAAGGCGGTGTTCACGTCGACGCCGACCGCGTACCGCTTGGCGCACTCGGCGTCGGTCAGCAGTTCCGGGTCGCGGATCCAGTCGAACGCCTCCTCGTCGAGGACCTCGGCCGGGGTCCGCTCATGGGTGCGTGCGAACAGCGCGGCTGCCGCGGGGTGTTCGTCGGGCACCTCCGGGTAGGCCGCGTCGACCGGGGCGGTGAGCGAGCCGGGCACCGGCCCGGACACCCACGCGCCGGTGGTGTCGTCCCGCACCGCCCGGGTCGGCGGCCGCAGCGCCGTCATCAGCTCCAGGCCGGCCACCGCGGTCGAGCCGCGCGGGGTCAGCACCCGGGCGGCGTAGACGCTCAGCACCCGGGCGAGTTCGGCCGGCGGGAGCTGCGCGGCGCTCCCCCACGACCGGGCGTCCAGCGCGTCCCACGGCAGCACGGCGAGCTGCACGCATTGCCGCTGCTGCCCCTGGGCGGGCCGGTAGACCTTCGCCCACGGGCCGAAACCGCGCCTGGTCAGCTGCCACTTGGCCCGGGTGATCTGCTGGACGACCTTGTGGCCGTCCGGCAGCCGCATCGACCGCCGGTCCTCCAACCGGGCCGGCAGGCCCAGGCGTTCGGCGCCGCCCGCCGTGAGCACGACCAGCGGATCGGAGTCCTTCCCGAAGCGGTGCAGCCGCGGCGCGCCCAGTTGCGCCTCCGCGAGCGTCCACTCCACCAGTGCCGGCACCGTCGTGGCCGGGCACCGCAGCACCAGCCCGCCCGCGCAGTACAGCGAGCCGTCGCCGTCCAGCACACCCAGCGGGCCGTGCGCGAACGCCGGGTCGACGGCGGCCGGGGCGGACACCGGGAGGGATACCGGGGCCGGGTTCGCGGCGGGCTTTTTGGCGACCGGGCGCGGCGGGGCCGATGGAGCGCTGCCGACGGGATTCGCCACGGTCGGGGCGGGCGGGGCGGCGGCCACCACGGCGGCGGCCGTCGCCGGTCCGGCCGAAGGCTGCGGCGCCGGGGTCGCGACCGGTCCGGCAGAGCCGGCGACCTCGCCGTCGCCGTCGGGGAACCGCGCCGCCCATCCCTCCAGCAGCCGCCGGTACGCCTCCCGCTTCGGCTCCCGCGGCTCGCTCCGGCCGCTCTCCCAGTTCTTCACCGTCTGAACGGTCGTCTGCAGCACGGCGGCCAGCTTGGACTGCGGCACCCCGGCGGCCTTGCGCAGCCGGGAGCGCTCACCGGGCGGCGGCAGGGCCGGTTCGCCGGCCAGCAGCGCGTCAACCGCCGCGAACAGCGCTTCCCTCTCGGTGGGCATGCGTCACCTCCGCGCCGCACCCTAGCAGTTTTAGCTGCTGGCTTACCCTCTGATTTAGCCTGACGCGATCATGTCGTCCGGCTCACCCGTGGCCGGCCGGCCCCTGGAGGCGGGCTCGGAGAGCGCGGGCCACGTCGTCCGCCCGGGCGGGCGTCACCCGCTCCGCGGCGGGGCGCCGCAGCAGTTCGAAGACGCCCGTGCCGCGATACTCGGCGGGCAGGTCCGCCATGCGCGGCACCACGTGGAAGTGCACGTGGGCGAAGCCGTCGGCTTCGGCGAACTGGACGACATAGGTCTTGACACAGCCCGTCACGCCGCGCAGCGCCCGGGAGAGCCTGACCTGCCACATCCCCAGCGCGCCGGCCTCGGCGTCGGTGAGGTCGTGGACGGCCGTGACGTGGCGTCGGGGCAGCAGCACCAGCCAGCCGGGCAGCGCGGTGTTGAAGTCGTGCACCACCCGCCAGTGCTGGTCGAACACGATGCGCTCGCGCGGCGGGAGCTCATCGAACTGCGCTTCCTTGCCGCACGCGTAGCAGTCGGGAGTCACCATGAGGGGAGATCGTAGGCCGTTCGTACGCGGCGCGGCGGATCGTGTCCCGTCCGCTGAACGGCCTCGGGCTCAGGGCCTGGCCGTGCCGGCCGGCCGGAGACGGGCCCGGACCCGGAGCGCGCGGCGCAGGCCGGGGACCGCAGTGGCCACCAGCAGCAGGACGTAGCACCCCTCGACCCAGGGCCACCAGCGCAACGACCGTTCGATCCGGGTCTGCTGCCGGCGCGCGAGCGCGGCCATCGCACCGCGGGCCCCGGGGTCGGCCGGCAGCCGCTCGGCCCGCAGACGCCGGGTCGGTACGGGCAGGCGGGGACCGCCGCGTGGTCGGCGCCGGGCCGGGGGTGGATCCCCGGGCCCGGCGCCGCCACGGGACCGGCGGTCAGGACACGGTGACGGCCGCGTCGTCGAGGACGAACGTGGTCTGCAGCTCGTAGTCCTCGCTGCCGGTGAACTTCACGGTGACGGTCTTGCCCGCGTATGCCGACAGGTTGAAGGTGTGCTGGGTGTAGCCGGTGTTGTGGTCGCGGTTGGAGTAGCCGGCCAGCGTGCCGAGCACCGTGCCGGAGCTGTTCAGGACCTGGGCGGACAGGGTGTCGTAGGCGGTGCCGGTGCTGGTCTCGGCGGTGTCGATGTGCAGCCAGAAGCCGAGCTGGTAGCTGGAGCAGCCGCTCGGGAGCGTGACGGTCTGGGACAGCGTGTCCGTGTGTGTGGTGCCGTGGCCGTCGAGCCGGGCGTCCCACGATCCGCTGTGCGCGGGCTCGGCGGCGCTGTTGCCGATCAGCCCGGTCGAGGCGGTCCAGGGGGCCGCGCTGCCGGTTTCGAAGCCGGGGTTGCCGAGCAGCTGCGCCGGGGCGCAGCCGCCGGAGGAGGCCGGGTTGACGGTCCAGCTGAAGGTGGTGGAGCCGGACGGCCCGGTGGAGTCGGTCGCCGTGACGGTGACGGTGGAGGTGCCGGCGGTGGTGGGCGTGCCCTTGATCAGGCCGGTGGCGGCGTTGATCGACAGGCCGGCGGGCAGGGCGGACGCGGTGTAGGAGAGGGTGCCGCCCGCGGTGTCGGTCGCCGAGATCTGCACGCTGGCGGCGGCGCCGACGGTGCCGGTCTGGTCGCCCGGGCCGGCCACGGTGACACCGGTGGTGGTGTGGTGGTTGAAGTCGGCGGTGAACGCGGCCTCGATGCCGCTGAGTACGCCCGAGTCGGTGGTGATCAGGCCGAGTTCGCGGTTGTGGTTGAGCGAGTTGTCGGAGAAGTTCTCCGAGCCGGCGAACACCTTCGCCGTCGAGGTGCCGTAGTCGGCCACAATCGCCTTGGCGTGGATGTAGTAGCCGGTGGAGCTGGTGTACGTGGTGACTTTGCCGCCGGCCGCGGTGACCTGGTTGAGCTGGGTGGTGTAGGACGAGGACTCGTTCTCCGCGACGACGCGGACGGCGACACCGCGCTTGGCGTCGGCGACGATCGCGTTGACCAGCGCGGTGTCGCCGAACTCCTCCTGCTGGACGTCGAGGCTGTGCTGGGCGCCGCTGATCAGGGACAGCAGGTGGCTCTGCGAGTCGGTGGGCGACCAGACCAGGTCGGCGCCGTCACCCGGGGTGATCGCGGTCTTCGCGTAGTCGGCGTTGAAGACCTTCTCGATCGCGGCGACGTCCGCGCTCGTGCTGTCGAAGACCCCGTAGTCGCGCGAGGTCGAGTAGTAGGTGGTGTCGAAGTTGCCGGTGCTGATGTAGGACTTGGCCCCGTCGACGGTGATGGTCTTCTGGTGGGTGTAGACGTAGGCCGAGGACGAGTAGGTGACACCGGCGCCGGCCGCGGACAGCGCGCTGTAGGCGGCGCCGTTGACGGAGGTCTGCTGGGAGTCCAGGATGACGCGGACCCGCACGCCCGCCTTCTGCTTGCTCACCAGGTCGTTGACCAAGGTGGTGTCGCGCAGCTCGTAGATCGTCATGTCGATCGATGTCGTCGCCGAGTTGACGAAGCTGTAGATGGCGCTCTCCCCTTGGTCCGGCAGGACCACCAGGGAGTACGCGCTCGCGGCGTGGGCGGTGGTGGGCACGAGCGCGGCGGCCGAAGCCACGGCGCCCGCGGCCAGGGTGCGGATCAGACGGCGCGTGCTGCTCAATTGGGGCTCCTGACGTAGTCGTGCGAGGACAACGCGCGTAGCGCCCACCAGTAAGGCACAGCGGTGACGGCTCGGGAAGAGACCCCGTGTGAGCGGAGATTGAACAGCGGTGGCGCGGTCGGTCAGCCCGTCACCTTCGCGAGGAAGGCGTTCAGATTGCGGCGGGTGCGGGCCACCTGTTCGTCCAGGGTGAGGCTCTCCTCGATCCGCTGGGCGAGGGCGCTCTTCTTCTTGCCGCGCATGTACAGCGAGCAGGCGAGGTCCGCGCACATGTACGTGGCCACCGTGTTGCCCTGCCGCCCGGCGGGCCCGGCCAGCGGCGCGGCCAGCAGGTCGACGCCGCCGCCGGAGTGCGAGGTGACGCAGATCGAGCACAGGCTGCTGCGCATCAGGTCGCGCCGCGTTCGGCCGGCGATCCGCAGCGTGACGCCGACGAGCTCTCCGTCGTCGCCCGGGTTCACCAGGTAGGCCCGGTCGGGCGCTCCCGGGTCGCGCCAGCCGAGGAAGTCCAGGTCCGGCCAGGGCAGCTCGCTGAGATCGCGGGGCAGGTTGACACGGCGCGCCTCACCCTTGGAGCAGTTGACGAAGGAGGCGCGGATCTGCTGTTCGACGAGCGGGTCCATGGTCGGTGAAGCTAACAGCGGGGCCCGGCCGGTGTCGCCCGCTTTTTCCCGGCCGCGAAGCCGCGGTACCGGCGCCTTCGGCGCCGACGAGAGGCGTCGAAAGTCCCGAAAAGGGCCTATAGCGCAATTCGCCCGTAAACTGGAGGACGGCACGGCGGCATGTTCCTGTTGTGCGCGGACCCGCTGCCCGGGGCGCAGCGCCCCGGCCCGACGGTGTGGCCGTACCTCGGACTGTGGAGGTGGAAACCCGATGAGCGATCCCATTCCCGACTGGACCGACCGGATGCGGGACCTCACGGAGGACCTGAATCCCGAGACCTGTGACCGCTTCGTACGCGATCTGTACGAGGCGGCGCAGAACGATCTGGACGAGCAGCGCGCCAAGGCCGACTTCGACCGGGAGGAGTAGCCGGCGGGCCCTCACCCGCCGGCCCGCCGGTCCGGCCCGACCGCCCCGACCGGGGCTGCCGGGCCGGCGGCGGGCCGGCCGGGCTTACAGCACCTCGTTGAGCTTCCCCGAGGCGACGTCGAAGACGAAGCCCCGGATGCGGTCCTTGTGCACGATGAACGGATCCGCCGTGATGCGCGCGATCGACTGGCGGACGTCGGCCTCCAGGTCGGGGAACGCCTCGGCGGCCCACGGGGGCCGGATGCCGGTCTCCGCCTGCACGGCGTCCTTGAAGCCGTCGTCGGTGAAGGTGAGCATGCCGCAGTCGGTGTGGTGGATGAGGATGATCTCCTCGGTGCCGAGCAGCCGCTGGCTGATGGCGAGGGACCGTATCTCGTCCTGGGTCACGACGCCGCCCGCGTTGCGGATGACGTGCGCCTCCCCGTCGCCCAGTCCGAGGATCGCGTAGACGTTCAGCCGGGCGTCCATGCAGGCCACTACGGCCAGGTGCTTGGACGGGGGCAGCGGGAGCGGCCCGGAGAAGGATTCGGCGTAGCGGGCGTTGTTGGCCAGCAGGTCATCGGTGACGGACATGGTGGGCCTCTGTTCTCGTGGCGGGTGCTGAGTGCGGGACGTGGGGCGGCACCGGCGCGGCCGCGCACGCGGACGACACGCGGCGCGGCCTACGGACAGAACCCGTCGAAGACCTGGACGCGGCGGGAGGGCCAGAAGCCTTCCAGCGCCGTCGGGACAGTCGGCATGCCGCCAGTGAACCCTCCGATCCGTCCGGCACACAAGGCAACAGGCGTTCGGGCGGCGGCTACTGGGCGGTCAGCGTGCCCAGCAGGCCGTGCTGCTCGTCCCCGGGGCCGGCGCTGAACCAGACGCTGTCCGGGCCGCCGGCCACCGCGTCACCGGTGATCAGCGCCCACAGCTTGTCGATCCGCACGGTCCGCCCGCGGGTGTCGGTGAGCGTTCCGCGCAGCCGCCCGCTCACCGGGTCGTAGGCGTGGATGGTGCCGTCGCCGAAGTTGCCGACGAGCAGGTCGCCGGAGAAGCGGCCGAAGTTCGCCGGCGCGACCACCAGGCCCCACGGCGAGTCGAGCTGTCCGCGCGAGGCGACACGCCCGGCGAGGGTGCCGTAGGCGGTGAACCGGTCCACGAAGCCGTGGCCGGCGCCGGGGACGTCGAACTGCTTGGCCGCGTCCTGCTGGGCGTAGGTCACGTAGACGCTGTCGCCGAGCACCTGGACGTTGAACGGCGCGTAGCCGCGCGGCAGGGACGGATCGCGGAACAGGCCGGCCACGTCGAGCCGCTGGAAGGAGGAGTTGAAGACGTCCACCCGGTTGTCGTGGAAGTCCGCGGCCAGCAGCAGCGGGCCGAACGGGCTGCTGGACAGGGTCAGTCCGGTGTACGACGCGCCGGGTACGGCGGCGGCCTGGACGGCCTGGGTGCCGGACGCGCCGGTCCAGGCGGAGATGGTGCCGCCCACGGTGGCGAACAGGAAGGACGCCGGCGTGGTGGTGCCGGGGACGGCGAAGCCGGCGCCGGAGTTGAAGGTCTGACCGGTCACCGGGCCGCCCGGCACCTTCACCACCAGGGGCGCGGCGGCCGGCACGGCGGTGACCGGGCTGCCGTTCACCGCGCCGGAGTACAGCGTGGACGTCGAGGTGCCGGCGTTCGACACCCACAGGGGGGTGTTGGGACCGCGCGACAGCCCCCAGGCGTTGACCAGCTCCGGGTCGGTCAGCTGCGCCTTGCCCGGCTGGTCGGACACCAGGTCGGTACGCGTCACGCCGTGCGGGGGCGCGGTGCGGTGGCCGGACCGTCCGGAGCTGGCGTCGGCCGGACCCGCCGCGACCAGTGCCACGGCGGACGCGGTCACGGCGGCGGTCAGCGCCACGGCGGATACGATCTTCTTCGTCATGCGGTCGCTCCCTGAGCTGGTGCCGGCACAGCCGGCGAGGACAGAGCCGCCCGGAAGTACGCAGAGCGCGCGCGCAGCACTCACCGCCGGCGCGGGCAAACGCGGCGGGCCGGCCCGATCCTGCATGCGGGGACGGGGTGTTGGGGGCCGGCGCGGTTCCCCACCCGGCCCGGCACCGCGCCGCGCGCCGGGCCGATGGGCCCGCGCCGCACCCGCGCCCAGTAGGATCACGCCCCGCGCATCGGACAGGGAGATCACGTGAACCTCGACCACAACGCCCAGGCGGTCACCGCCGCCCAGCTCAACGCCGCCTTCGTCGGTGAGGCCTTCTCCTACGAGACCTCGGAGGGTGTCCCGGTCTACGGCAGGCTCGCCTTCGCCGAGGTGGGCCCGACCAAGGTGCTGGTGACTCTCGACGGGGTCCTGCACGAGGGGTCCAGTGTCGTGCTGACCCTCGCGCCGGAGGACGAGCTCTGGTTCAACCGGGCCACGATCTGAGCCGCCGGCCCCGGCGGCGCCGTCCTGCCGCCGCGGCCGCGGGCCTTCGCGGCGCACCCACCGCCACGCCCGGTGAGGTCGCGGGCTTCCGCAGTCGACCGGACCCGGGCGACCGCTGAGCGGCGCCGTCGCGCGCCCGGCGGGAGGAACCGGGTGCGGCCGGCATCGTCCCGGGGCCGGGGCGGTCGCCGCCAGTGGCGGGACACCCGCGCCGGGGCGATCGTGGAAGGGCGGACGCCGGAGGGACGGTCCCCGGCGGGAAGGCGGTCCAGTATGGCTGGCAAGGCAGCGTCCGTTGACCCCGACCGGTCCGCCTGGGATGTCATCGTGCTGGGCGGCGCCGCCGCGGGCGAGAACGTGGCGCAGTACGCGACCCAGTTCTCGGATCTGGACGCCGTGCTGGTCGAGGCGGGGCTGCTCGGCGGCGAATGCTCGTACTGGGCCTGCATGCCCAGCAAGGCGCTGCTGCGGCCCGCCGAGCAGCTCAGCAGCGGACAGCACGTGCCGGGCGTGTCCTCGCTGCTGGCGGGGCGGGAACTGGACGTGCCGGCCGTACTGGCCCGCCGCGACACCGTGGTCAACGGCCTCGACGACACCTCTCAGGTCCAGTGGGCGCTCGGCGCCGGCATCGACGTACTGCGCGGATACGGGCGGCTCGCCGGGGAGCGCACGGTGGAGGTGTCCCTGGCCGCCGGCGGCACCCGTACCCTGACCGCCCGGCACGCGGTGGTGGTCGACACCGG
The DNA here is from genome assembly GCF_900091855.1 of Streptomyces sp. DvalAA-14. Lineage (GTDB taxonomy): Bacteria > Actinomycetota > Actinomycetes > Streptomycetales > Streptomycetaceae > Actinacidiphila. Next base: position 7,760 of record NZ_FMCH01000209.1, on the reverse strand, counting down.
GTCCTGCACGACGGTGCCGCAGGTCGCCGGCCTGGCCGAGGCCCGCGCGTGGACCTCCCGGGACGTCACCAATATGCACGAGGTGCCGCGCCGGGTGATCATTTACGGCGGCGGCGTGGTGGCGTGCGAGGCGGCGACCTGGCTGCGGGCGCTGGGCGTGGCCGAGCTGACCGTGGTCCACCGGCGCGACGGCCTGCTGCCCCGCTGCGAGCCCTTCGCCGGCCGGATGGTCGCCGACCGGCTGCGGGAGGCGGGCGTGCGGCTGCTGCCGAACCGGTCGTTCGCCGCCGTGACACGCCAGGACCCCCGGGACACGGGCGTCGGGCTGCCGCACGGCGGCGAGGTCACGGTCGAGCTGGACGACGGCGCCACCCTCACCGCCGACGAGCTGGTGCTCGCCACCGGGCGCACGCCGAACACCCAGGACATCGGCCTGACCTCGGTCGGCTGCCCCGACGGCGGTTTCCTGGAGGTCGACGACCAGCAGGCGGTACGCGGGGTCGACGGCCAGTGGCTCTACGCGATCGGTGACGTCTGCGGGCGCGCGCTGCGGACCCACATGGGCAAGTACCAGGCCCGGATCGCCGGCGAGGTGATCGCCGCGCGCGCCGCCGGGCGGCCGCCCACCGACGAGGCCGGCCGGCCGCTGAGTGTCGCCGCCGGGCACCGCGGCGGTCCCCAGGTGACCTTCACCCAGCCGGAGGTCGGATCGGCGGGGATGACGGAGCGGGAGGCGCGCGCCGCGGGTGTCGACGTCGAGACGGCGCAGTACGACATGGCCGCGCTGGCCGGCACGTTCGTGATGCAGGAGGACTACGTCGGCCGGGCGGAGCTCGTCGTGGACCGGGCCACCGACACGGTGGTGGGCGCGACGTTCGTCGGGTCCGGAATCGCGGACCTGGTGCACTCGGCGACGACGGCGATCGTCGGGCGGCTGCCGCTGTCGGTGCTGTGGCATGTGGTGCCGAGCTACCCCACCGCGAGCGAGGTCTGGCTCCGTCTGCTGGAGACGATCCGGGCCCAACGAGCCGCGCAGCCACGGCAGTAGAGCCTCCGGGCCCGCTCCCGGCGGTTCGGGACCGGACGCCGGACAACCACCCCGGACCGCCGGGGTTCCATGGCGAAGCGACCGAAAGGAACCAGGCCATGCCCTTCATCACCACCAAAAAGGACGCCACCGAGATCTTTTACAAGGACTGGGGCTCGGGCCAGCCGGTCGTCTTCAGCCACGGCTGGCCGCTGACCGCCGACGCCTGGGACCCGCAGGCCCAGCTGGTGGCGGACAACGGCTTCCGGGCCATCGCCCACGACCGCCGCGGCGGCGGACGCTCGGGGCAGACGTGGGACGGCAACGACCTGGACACCTACGCCGACGACCTGGCGGACCTGATCGAGGCGCTGGACCTGCGGGACGTGATCCTGGTCGGGCACTCGACCGGCGGCGGCGAGGTGACGCGGTACATCGGCCGCCACGGCACCGGCCGGGTCGCCAAGGCGGTCCTGCTCGGCGCGATCCCGCCGCTGATGCTGAAGACGCCGGACAACCCGGAGGGGCTGCCGATCGACGCCTTCGACCAGATCCGCGACGGTGTCGCGACCGACCGCTCGCAGTTCTACGAGGACCTCAGCGCGCAGTTCTACGGCGCCAACCGCTCCGGGTCGACGGTGTCGCAGGGCATTCGCGACGAGTTCTGGCTGTGGTCGATGTCCGTGGGCATCAAGGGGGCCTACGACTGCGTCAAGGCGTTCTCCGAGACGGACCTGACGGAGGACCTGAAGCGGTTCGACATCCCCACACTGATCGCGCACGGCGACGACGACCAGATCGTGCCCATCGTCGCGTCGGCGATGAAGTCCTCGAAGATCGTCGAGGGCGCAACGCTGAAGGTCTACCCGGGCGCCCCGCACGGCCTGGCGATGGTCCCGAAGTTCGCCGAGCAGTTCAACGCCGACCTGCTGGCCTTCGCGCGCAGCTGACCGGCCCGCACCCCGGCCCGGCCCGGCCCCGAGTCCGTACGCGTCCCGTGCGGCTCGCGGCGCCGGGCCGCGTACGTTCCGGACGGCAGCGTTTTGCCCGCTCCGACGGACCGGCTTACCGTGGAATTGCAGTGTCAGGACGCCATTCACCCTATGCGTTCACGCGCTTTCGGAGGTCGACGTGCTCCCCACGCAGCACAAAACAACGAAGGTCAAGGGCCAGGAGGTCTTCTACCGGGAGGCCGGCCCCGGCGATGCCCCGGTCGTACTGCTGCTGCACGGATTCCCGAGCAGTTCCCACATGTTCCGGGACCTCATTCCGGCACTGGCCGACCGCTATCATGTGATAGCCCCGGATCACATCGGCTTCGGGTATTCCTCGATGCCGAAGACGGGCGAATTCGGCTACACCTTCGACAACCTCACCGAGGTGACCGCCGGACTGCTCGACCAGCTCGGTATCAAGCGTTTTTCCGTGTATGTGCACGACTACGGCGCGCCCATCGGCTGGCGGCTGGCGCTCGACCCCTCCTACGAGGTGACGGCGATCGTCTCGCAGAGCGGCAACGCCTACATGGAAGGCTTCGCGGACCCCTTCTGGGAGCCGCTGTTCGCCTACGCCTCCGCGCCGAGCCCCGACACCGAGCCGGGAGCACGGGCCAAGTTCACCCCGGAGACGACGCGTTGGCAGTACGAGAACGGCGCGGTCGACCGGAGCCTGGTCAGCCCCGACGCCTGGAAGCACGACCAGGCCCTGCTGGAGCGGCCGGACAACGAGGAAGTGCAGTTGGCGCTGTTCCGCGACTACCCGAGCAACATCGACGGGTATCCGCAAGTGCAGGAGTACTTCCGCACCAGCCAGGTGCCGCTGCTGGCGGTCTGGGGCGAGGGCGACGAGATCTTCGCGCCGGACGGCGCACGGGCCTTCTCGCGGGACCTGCCCGACGCGGAGGTCGATCTGCTGCCCGCCGGGCACTTCGCGCTGGAGACCCACCTCGACGAGATCACCGGGTACATGCGCGGCTTCCTCGGCCGCGTGGCGGCCTGACCGCCCGGCCTGCCGGCATCCGGCAGTCGGCGCCCCCCGCGGACGCGGGGGGCGCCGGCGCGTGTCCGGGCCCGCTCAGAGGTCGAGGACGACCTCTTCGGCCGGCTTGGAGCAGCAGATGAGCGCGTTGCCCTCGGCCGGCGGCTCGACCGGGTCCGGGGAGTAGGCGACCGATCCGGACAGCAGGCCCGATTCGCAGGTGTGGCAGACCCCGGTACGGCACGACCAGCGGACCGGCACGTCGCACGCCTCGGCGAGTTCGAGCAGGCTCTGCTGGTCGTCGTTCCAGGGCACGGTCACACCGCTGCGCGCGAAGGACACGGCCGGTCCGGTCCCTTCCGGGCCCGGCGGCCGGTGGGGCGGGCGGGCGGCCTGCGGCGCGATGCCGGGAGTGGTGGAGGGCCCGGCGCCGAAGAGTTCGGTGTGGATGCGGGAGGCGTCCAGCCCCGAGTCCACCAGTGCGGCGGTGAGGTCCTTCATGAAGTCCGGCGGGCCGCAGAGGTAGGCGTCGGCATCGGCCGGCAGCCGCAGGGCGGCGACCTTGTCGGGCGACAGATGCCCGGCGCCGGTGTAGTCGACGCCCTGCCGGTCGCCGCCCGCCGGCCGGCTGTAGTAGATGTCCGCCTGGGCGTTGGGCAGGCTGCGGACCAGGGCGCGGCTCTCCTCGGCGAAGGGGTGCTCCGCTCCGTCGCGCGCGCCGTGCAGCCACCAGACCCGGCGCTCGGACCGGGCGTGCGCCAGGGCGTGCAGCATCGCCAGTACGGGTGTGGCGCCCACGCCGACGGACAGCAGCACGACGGGGGTGTCCGCGTCGCCCAGGCAGAACGAGCCGCGCGGCGCGGCGATGTCGAGGGCGTCCCCGACGCCGACCCGGGTGCGCAGATGGCCGCTGGCGGCGCCGTGCGGTTCCTGCTTGACGCTGATCCGGTAGCTGCCGGTGCCGGGTTCGCCGGACAGCGAGTAGCTGCGGATCAGCGGGGGTGCGCCCTTGTCCGGCTGCAGCTTGACGGTGAGGAACTGTCCGGGCTGCGGGGCCGGCAGCGGCGCGTCGTCCGGGGACGTCAGGGTCAGGGAGAACACGCTGCGGCTCTCCGGCTCGATCCGGGCCACGGTCAGCGGCCGGAAGCCGGTCCAGGCCGGCGGCGCGCCGCCGGCCTCCCCGGTGAGCCCGGCGCTTCCGGTGCCGGCCCCCGAGCCGCTGTCGTCGTGTTCCAGCAGGGTGCGCAGCGAGCTCTGCCAGCCGGGGCTGAGCGCGGGGATGCGCAGCGCCCGCTCGATCTGGTCGCGGGTGTGGCCGGGCAGGTACAGCACCGCGTCGATCTCCTGGACGCTCATCGACTCCGGTCCCGAGGCGACCTTGACGATCTCCTGTCCGGCTTCGACGTGCCCCTCCTCGATCACCCGCAGGTAGAAGCCGGGACGCCGGTGGGAGATCAGCAGGGCGGCCATCTGTGGCTCGCCCAGGCGCAGTCCCACCCGGTAGCAGGTCACGCGCGGCTGGGTGACTTCGAAGACGGCGCCGCCGATGCGGTAGCGGTCCCCGATGCACACCTCGTCGTCCGGCAATCCGTCGACGGTGAAATTCTCGCCGAAATGGCCGGGCTCGAGATCCTGGCGCCCCAATTCCTTCGCCCAGTAGCGGTAGGAGTCGGTCTGGTACACCAGAACGGCCCGCTGTTCCCCGCCGTGACCGTTCAGGTCGCCCTGACCGTCGCCGTCGATGTTGAGCCGCCTGACCATCTGCGGTCCGGAAACCGTTCTTTTCCAGGCACCGGTGTAGACGGTCTTGCCATTCCACGGGACGTTCTTGGGCATCCCCACATTCACCGCGGTCAACGTGGCCATACTCTCACCTCGCCATATCCGGCTGATCCGAGCCTAACAGCTCTCTGTTTCGGGCTCTCGTCCGCCGGCCGGCCGGTCGAATCAGGCTTCGCCGCGGGACGGATCGAAAAGAGTGAAGTCGGAGAAGTCGAAGCCGGGCGTGACCATGCAGCTGACCAGGACCTCGTGGTCGGCGGCCGGCTGGGCCCGCTGCCAGTGTCCGGCGGGGACCTGGTGGTGGAAGCGGGTGTCGTGTTCGAGGTCGGGGCCGAGCAGATGATCGGTGACGATGCCGGGCTCCGGGCCGGGCGGGGCGGTCTGGAGCAGGAGCGGGCCGCCGTACTGCCACAGCCAGATCTCGTCGGAGGCCACGCTGTGCCAGGCCGACTGCTCGCCGGGACCCAGCAGGTAGTGGATGACGGTGGCCGAGGGCCGGGGGCCGCCGCGGGTGGGGTGGGGCACGGTGACCGGCGAGGTGTAGATGCTGCGGTACCAGCCGCCTTCGGGGTGGGGGCTGAGGCCGAGCGCGCCGGCGAGGGCGGGCGGGGATGTCATCGGTGTGGTTCCTTACCCCCGCCGCCGGGCGCGCCGGGTGAGCTGGTGGGCCGGCCTCGCGGGACCGGACCGGGCGGTTTCCCACCGTAGCGGCGCGACCCCGCCCGTCCGGTTGCGTGCGCCCGCATGTCGTGCGGGAGTCCCCCGTGGAGCCGCCTCATGGACCACACGCGCGCCGGCGGTCCATGAGGCGACGGATGGGGGGTCAGGCGCCGTAGACCTGGAATTCGGAGAGCTGGCCGGCCGGCCAGCCGGTGTTGGCGGTGAAGTTCAGCCGGATGTAGCGGGTGGTGGCGGTGGCGGGCAGGGTGAGGGTCGCGGTGTTCCCCGTGGAGGGGTTGAAGGTGTAGGAGGCGGCGGCGAGGAGCTGGGAGAAGCTGCCGCCGTCGGTGCTGCCCTGCACCGCGATCGTCTGGGAGCGGGTGGCCCAGGCGGTGGCGGGCGGCAGGGCGAGTACGAGCCGCTTGACGCCGAGCGCGGAGCCGAGGTCGACCTGGATCCACTGCGGGAAGGCGTTGTTGACCGATTCCCAGTAGCTGTTGGGGTCGCCGTCCACCGCGTTGCCCGAGCCGTAGACCTGGGTGTGGCCGCTCTCGGCGGTGGGCTGGTGCAGCGCCAGGTTGGTGGTGGGTGAGCCGCCGCCGGCGTCGGTGGTGGCGCTGACCTGGCTGGAGGACGCGGACACGTTGCCGGCCGCGTCGAGGGCCTGGACGTCGAAGGTGTACGAGGTCGAGGGGCTCAGGCCGGTGACGGTGAAGGCGGTGGTGCCGCCGGCGACCGTGCCGACGACGGTGCCGGCGCCTCCTGTTATGCGCCGTACGCGGTAACCGGTCACGCCGACGTTGTCGGTGGAAGCGGTCCAGGCCAGCGCCACCGAGCTGCTGGTGTGGGCGGTCACGTGCGGGCTGCCGGGGGCGGTCGGCGCGGTCGTGTCGGCGCCGCCGGAGACGACGGGCGGGGTGGGGCGGGTGGCGGTGAGCGCGATCTGGCCCTTGAGCATCCTGCCGCCGTCGCCGGTCAGCCGCAGGTAGTAGTCCGAGGAGCAGGCGGTGCCGTCCTCGTCCAGTGCCAGGAAGCCGGAGTTGGTGGGGGTCCACGCCTGGGACTCGGCGGTCTTGGCGATCTGGTTGCCCTCGTTGAACTCGTCGAACATCGAGATGTAGATGCCCTGCGCGCCGACCCGGACCATGTTGTAGAACTGGCGCCACATGAAGTCGCCGTGCGCGCGCTGGCGTCCGGAGACGTCGCCGGGCAGGACGCACGGCTGGTAGTCGATGCCGTGCGCGTTGCAGTCGGCCTGGTCGCCGACGTTGATGCTGTTGTAGATGTTGTCGGAGTCGGCGGCGGTGCCGATGGCCCCGACCATCCACGGCGAGAGCATGTTGAAGGCGTGGTAGACGTCGAGGTATCCCGTGCGGGTGCCGGCGCCGCCCACCCGCCATTCGCGGGGCACCCCGCCAATGACATAGCAGCCCTGGGACTTGAACCAGTTGATGACGTCGAGGCAGGCGTCGGTGCTGAACGGGTGGTTGTCGTCGTTGAAGCCGAAGCCCCAGATGCAGACGACCGGCTTGCCGTTCTGGGTGGCGTAGGCGGATGAGGCGGTGTGCGCCTTCATCTTGTTGGTCCAGTCGGTCTTGATGTCCGCCTGCATCGTCGACCAGCCGGTGACGTCGTACATGATGTAGAACTTGCGGCCGTGCGACTCGGCCGAGCTGCGCACCTTGGCCGCCATCGCGTCGCGGGTCGGGCCCTCGCCGCCGGTGGGGTTGAAGCGCTGCAGGGCCGCGGTGTCGATGTTGTTCTGCTGCATCCACAGGAAGTGGGTGTCGACCGTCTGCTGGTCGTAGGAGGAGAACAGCGTGGCGGGCTGGCCGTTGCCGAGGTTGGCGTACGCGGTCTGGTAGGTGTGGGTGTACTCGCGCATGTCCGGCCAGCACTTGATGCCGGTGTTGGACGGGGACGGCGGCTGGCCCCAGTTCTGGGTCCAGTGCCACCAGCCGTTGATCGGGGCTCCGTCACCGATACAGGCGAACCAGCCCTGGTAGCCGACGGTGATCTTTCCGACGACATCGCCCGGACCGCTCGCGGCCGGCGCGGCGCCGGCGGAGGCGGTCTCGGCGACCGCGATCGATCCCGCGGCTCCCACCGCGATGGCGGCCTGCAGGAAGACCCGGCGTGTGACACCCATCTGGACTCTCCTCCGATCGGCTGTCAACTCCCGGCACCGCGCGACCTCGTGGGGTTCGGCCGCGGATGGGAAGTCTGGCGCGGGGGAGCGTAATCATGGGGTTACGTCAGCGCAATAGTTCGCGCGTCAGGCGAAATAATTGCCACGTATGACGCAAGAACGCAT
>NZ_FMCH01000182.1 GCF_900091855.1 Streptomyces sp. DvalAA-14 | reverse complement strand
CGCGGGTGGGTGGAGGCGGGCCGAAGGGGCGCGGGGAACTGCGCGCTCCGCCAGGGGTGCGATTGCGCCGCGGGTGGGGCACCGTCCGGGCTGAGGGTGCGGCTGCGCCGCGGGTACGGCACCCCCGGCCGAGGGGGCCGCACGCAGGGGCGGGGGAGGAGGATGGCCGGGTCGCCGGAGGCGACCCCCATTGCCGGGGGCCCACCCGGGGATTACCGTCCAAGCATGGGCGAACGGCTGGCGGAGACCGAACGTAAGTACGAGACCGCCGTGAGCGAGGCCGGACCCGGCGGGTCCGACCCCGGAGCGCGAACCCCGGAGGCCCTGGAAGGGCTGGAAGAGCTGGCGGGCGTGGCGGAGGTGCGGCGCCCCGAGCCGGACCGGCTCGACGCGGTCTACTACGACACCGCCGACCTCGCCCTCGCCGCGCACCGCACCACCCTGCGCCGCCGCACCGGCGGCCAGGACGCCGGCTGGCACCTGAAGCTGCCCACCACCCGGCCCGACACCCGCACCGAGGTGCACGCCCCCCTCGGCGACGCCGCCGGCGCGCCCCCCGACGAGCTGCGGACCGAGATCGCCGCGATCGTCCGCGGCCGCCCATTGGCCCCGGTCGTCCGGCTGCGTACGCTCCGCCGGCGCACCCTGCTGGTGGACGCGGCCGGCCGGACGCTGGCCGAGATCGCACACGACGAGGTCCGGGCCGACCTGGCCGGCGCCGACACCCCGGCCGACTCCGCGAACCCGAGCCCGAGCCCGGACTCGGCCCCGGCCCCGGAGCCCGCATGGACACCCGGCCCCGCCTGGACCGAGACCGAGGTCGAACTGGCCGACGGCGACCCCGGCCTGCTGGACGCCGTGGAGGAACGCCTGCTCGCCGCCGGCATGCACCGCTCCTCCTCCGCGTCCAAGCTCGCGCACGCCTTGGGCGACCACCTGGTGCCGCCGCTGCCGCGGCCCCCCGCCGTACCCGCCAGCGCCGGGCAGACCGCGACCGGCTACCTCCACGAGCAGCTGACCGCCCTGCTGGCCCTCGACCCGGCCGTGCGCCGCGCCGAGGAGGACGCCGTGCACCGGATGCGGGTCGCCACCCGGCGGGCCCGCAGTGCGTTGAAGAGCTTCGGCCGCGAGCTGGACCGCAAGGTCACCGACCCGCTCGGCGCCGAGCTGAGTGGCTGGCCGGCGCGCTCGGGCTGGAGCGCGACCGGGAGGTGC
>NZ_FMCH01000089.1 GCF_900091855.1 Streptomyces sp. DvalAA-14 | reverse complement strand
GGCGGGGCCGCCGGACGGGGGGACGGCGATGAGGCCGGCCGTACGCGTGCTGCCCGCCGGGGCTCGCGCCGTGCTGCTGGAGACGGCGGACGGGGCCCAGGCGCAGGCGCTGCACGCGGAGTTGCTGCGGCGGCGGGCGGCCGGCGAGCTGTCCGACGTCACCGAGATCGTGCCCGCCGCCCGTACCGTGCTGGTCGGCGGCCTCACCGACCCGCGCGGCTTCGCGCTGGACGTCGTCCGCTGGGACGTCCCGCCGGTCGAAGCGGGCCGCGGCGAGGCGCTGGAGCTGCCGGTGCGTTTCGACGGGCCGGACCTCGCCGAGGTCGCCGAACGGTGGGGGGTCGGGCCGCGGGAAGCGGTCGGCCTGGTGGTACGGACCGCGTTCCGGGTCGCCTTCTGCGGATTCGCCCCGGGTTTCGGTTACTTGACCGGTCTGCCGGCGCATTTGCAGCTGCCCCGCCGCGCCAGCCCGCGCACCGCCGTGCCGGCGGGTTCGGTGGCCCTGGCCGGGCCGTACGCGGGGGTCTATCCGCGCTCCTCCCCCGGCGGCTGGCAGCTGATCGGGACCACCGGGGCGCGGCTGTGGGATCCGGACCGGGATCCGGCGGCGCTGCTCGCGCCGGGCACCGAGGTGCGTTTCACCGAGGAGGCCGGGTGAGCACGGACTCTTCCCCCGGTCGGCTCCGCGTGGTCCGGGCCGGGGCGCTCACCACGGTGCAGGACCTGGGGCGGCCCGGCTGGGCGCATCTGGGCGTGCCGCGTTCCGGTGCGCTGGACCTGCCCGCGCACCGGCTGGCGAACCGGCTGGTGGGCAACCCGGAATGGGCGGCCGCCCTGGAGACGACGGTGACCGGCTGCGGGGTGCGGCCGTCGCGGCCGGTGGTGGTGGCGGTGACGGGAGCGGCCTGCGCGGTGCGGGTGGACGGGCGGCCCGCCGCGTGGGGCGCCGCGGTGCGGGTCCCGGCCGGCGCACTGCTCGACGTGGGTGCGGCGACGGAGGGCCTGCGGTCGTATCTGGCGGTCGCGGGTGGCATCGGGGTGCCCGCGGTGCTCGGCAGCCGTTCGACGGATCTGCTGTCCGGGCTCGGGCCGCGCCCGGCGGCCGAGGGTGACGAGCTGCCGGTCGGCCCGGACCGCGGCCGCAGCCGGGGCGCGGATGTGATGGTGTGCGGCGGCCGGGGGCGGGAGTTGGTGCTGCCGCTGGCGCCGGGGCCGCGGGACGACTGGTTCGCGCCCGGTGCGCTGCGGGCCCTGGCCGCGGGGCTGTACCGCGTCTCCCCGGAGTCGAACCGGATCGGGCTGCGCACGCTGGGCCCGGCGCTGGACCGGGCCCGCGCCGGTGAGTTGCCGAGCGAGGGCATGGTGCTGGGCGCCGTTCAGGTGCCGCCCGACGGGCGCCCCGTCGTCTTCCTGTCCGATCATCCGACCACCGGCGGCTATCCGGTGATCGGGGTGGTGCCGGAGGGCTCGCTGCCGGCCGCGGCCCAGTCGCCGCCGGGCACGAGGATCCGTTTCGTCCCGGTGCGCTCCACCCGCCTGGTGTGATCGACCGGCCCGGACACCAGGCCGAGGTCCGCGAGGGCGCGGGCGGTGGCCTCGGCGGCGGCGAGGTCGAGCAGCGGCGCGGTGCCGCGGCTGTGGTGCCGGTATTCCTCCCACGCGAGCCGCAGCAGGTCGGGGAGCAGATCGGTGCAGCGGTCCGCGACCCACCGGGTGCCGCGGGTGGCCATCCACCACACGGAGGAGGCGGGTCCGGGCGGCGCGCCGGCCGGTTCGCAGCGGGGCGCCGGTCCGGTGGCGATGCCGGCGGCGGTGAGGCGGGTGTGGAAGTCCCGGGCGAGCAGCCGGTGCCCGATCTCGCTGGGATGCAGCCGGTCCGCGCTGAGCGCGCCGGGCTTGGTGGTCCAGGGGTGGTCGGCGGCGTGCACATGGATCGCGCCGTGGTGGGCGGACAGCGCGTGCACGGTGTCGTTCAGGGCCCGCATCCGCCGCTCCAGCGGCCTGGCCAGCGGCCAGGGCAGGTTGAGGACGCTGCCCGGGTCCGGCAGGCACGCGGTGAGCACGTCGGCCCCGGCGGCCCGCAGCGTGCCGATCGCCCGGTGCAGGTCGCCGGCCACCGCCTCGATGGCGAAGTTGCCGCGCAGCGTGTCGTTGCCGCCGGCCAGCACGGAGGCCAGCTGCGGCCGGTGCCGCAGCGCGGCGGCCAGTTGCGGCCCGGCCACGTCGCCGGTACGGGCGCCGCTCCAGGCCGCGTTGACGACCGCGGTGTCCTGCGGGCGCCCGGCGATGCCCTCGGCGAGCAGGGCGGCCCAGCCGCGCCATCCGCCGCCGGGCAGCGGATCGCCCACTCCCTCGCTGAGCGAGTCACCGAGGACGGCGAACCGCACGGCCGGCCGGCCGGCGGACCGGGGAGCGGGCCGGTCGGGGAAACGGTCCGGGGGCCGGTCGGCGCTCACGACGGCATCCGCTCCGCGAGGCGGTCGGCGGACAGCGCCGCGCCGTGCGCGGTGAGGAAGGCGTGGACCGCGGCCGGCCAGGTGTACAGCTCGGCCCGGGTACGGGCCCGGGCCCGGCGCTCCGCCACGGGCACCGTCAGCAGCCGCCGGACGGCGGCGGCGTACTCGGCGGGCGTGTCGGCCGCCGCGCCCGCCGGACCGACCAGGGAGGGCAGCGCCGAGCGGGAGCTGACCACCACCGGGGTGCCCGAGCCCAGCGCCTCCAGGGCGGCCAGCCCGAAGGTCTCCACCGGCCCCGGGGCCAGCGCGACATCGGCGCTGGCCAGGACCGCGGCCAGTTCGTCGCGGGAGGCGATGTGGCCGAGGAAGGTGACGGGCAGTCGGGCGCTGCGGGCGTAGGTGGTCAGGCGGGCCCGCAGCGGTCCCTCGCCGGCCACCACCAGGGAGGCGTCGACGCCCTCGGCGCGCAGCCGGGCCAGGGTGTGCAGCGCGGTGTCCGGCTTCTTCTCCGGGGACAGCCGCGAGCACATCACCAGCAGTACCGGCGCGCCCAGGGCGTAGCGCCGGTGCACCGCCGGGTCGCGGAAGTCCGGGTGCCAGCGGGCCAGGTCCACCCCGAGCGGCGCCCGCACGACGTTGCGCGCCCCGATCCGTTCGAACTCGGCGGCGGCCCAGGCGGTGGTGCACAGCACCTTGGTGTAGGAGCGGGCGGTGCGGCGGTTGAGGGCGTCGGCGGTACGGCGGGCGGTGCCGGCGGACAGGCCCCAGGTGCCGAGCACGCCGTCGGCGCTCTCGTGGGAGACCATCACCGCCGGGACGCGGTGCCGCCGGGCCCACTCGCCGGTCCAGCGCAGCGTGGTGCGGTCGGAGACCTCCAGCCGGTCGGGCCGCAGCGATTCCAGTACCGCCTCCACGGGGGCGCGGCGGGCCAGCACGCGGTAGCCGCCGGTGCCGGGGATCTCCGGCCCGGGCAGGGTGATCACCCGGCCCTGCGCGGTGAGTTCGTCGGACGTGGTGGCGCCGGGGATGACCAGCACCGGTTCGTGCCCGGCCGCCGCGTAGCCCTCGCCGAGGTGGCGCAGCGCGGTGCGCAGGCCGCCGGAGACGGGGGTGACGAAGTTGGCGATCCGGACGATGCGCAGGCCCCGCTCGGGCTCACGGGTGTACGGGGTGTCGTTGGGCGGGGTGGTCATGCCGCTGCCGCCTTGCGTTCGCCGAGGACCTGGTCGTAGTGGTCGAGCAGTTGGTCGCCGACGGCCTCCCAGGTGCGGGTGGCCACCGCCTCGCGGGCGGCGGCGGCGAAGCGGAGGCGCAGCCGGGGGTCGGCGTGCAGCATCTGCACCGCGACCCGGATCGCGGTGGCGTCGCCGGGCGGCACCAGCAGGCCGGTGCGGCCGTGGTCCACCAGGTCCAGCGGGCCGCCGGCCGCGGGCGCCACTACCGGCACGCCGCTGGCCATCGCCTCCTGGACGGTCTGGCAGAAGGTCTCGAACGGGCCGGTGTGGCAGAAGACATCGAGCGAGGCGTAGATGCGGGCGAGGTCGCCCCCGGTTCTGCGGCCGAGGAAGACCGCGCCGGGCAGGGCGGACTTCAGGGCGGGCACGCTGGGGCCGTCGCCGACGACGACCACCCGCACGCCGGGCAGCGCGCAGGTCTCGGCGAGCAGTTCGACGTACTTCTCGGCGGCGAGCCGGCCGACGTAGCCGACGATCAGCTCGCCGCGCGGCGCGAGTTCGCGGCGCAGCGAGTCGTCGCGGTGGGCGGGGTGGAAGCGGACCGAGTCGACGCCGCGCGGCCACAGGTGGACCCGGGGCACACCCTGCTCCTCCAGGGCGGTGACGGACGCGCTGGAGGGGGCGAGGGTGCGGGCGGCGGCGGTGTGCACGCCGCGGATCCGCCGCCAGGCGGCGGCCTCACCGGCGTTGAGGTAGGTCTTGGCGTATCCGGCCAGGTCGGTCTGGTAGACGGCGACCGCCGGGATGTGCAGCCGGGTGGCCGCGGCCAGGCCCCGGACGCCCAGGACGAACGGGCTGGCCAGGTGGACGATCTCGGTGCGGTGGGCGGCGATGGCGGCGGCGGTGCGGCGGCCGGGCAGGGCGACCCGCACCTGCGAGTAGCCGGGCAGCGG
>NZ_FMCH01000522.1 GCF_900091855.1 Streptomyces sp. DvalAA-14 | reverse complement strand
CCAGGCCCGCGCCCGCCCGGCACACGGCCGTGCCGCCCGGCTCGGGTCGGCCGGGCGGCACGGCCCGTGCACTGCTGACGGCGGCTACGAGACGGTCTCGCAGGGCTCACCCCGCTTGGTGTAGACGCCGTTGCGGCTGAAGCCGTTCGGGCCGATGATCAGAATATGGCCGAACCAGTCGTCGTTCGGGCTGGCGCCGTCCCAGTGGCCGCTGACGTTCCACTGTGACGCGGTCCCCGAAATCGTGATGGAGACCGTGCCGTTCGACCCGGTGGCGGCCTGCGCGGGGCCGGCCGCCAGGGTGACGGCGGCTCCCGTCACCACCAGCGGCACCAGTGCCTTCAGCAGTACCGCCCTGGTTGTACGCCTGGTCGTGCACGTCCTTCCTCGGGTCTCCCCGGGTCCGATCGCCGTGCCCCCGCACGGCCTGGGACAGAGCTTTCCGGCCGCCGCTGTCGTTCCGGTCTCGTCGCGGTCACGCCGCAGTAGCCTGAAGCCCGGTACGGCTGGGGTCCCTGGGACAAGGGGTCCGCGGTGGCCGACCTCATCCACGACATCGACGTCCTTCAGGGCGCCGACATAGCGGAGACCGTCGCCTTCTTGGCGGCCGTCCCCCGGCACGTCAACCTCACCGAGATCACCATCCTGCCCACCGCGCAGGCCGTCTGACCCCGCTCCCCCGGTGGCGGTGGCGGGGCGGCCCCCGCGGTGACCGGGCGCCCGGTGGACACCCGGCCGGGGTCCGCCCGGAACAGGCCCGAAAGCAGGGGTACTTGCGTCCGCCGGTCGTGTATAACGGGGGCGGAGCGACGAGTTGGCTTCACATCCGCTCCCGTCCGCGGGACCGCGCCGGGAGGAGGACTGTGTGACCGGAGGCGGTGTACTGCGGCGGTTGCCAGCCGTCCTACTGTTTCTCGCGCTCGCGCAGATCCTCCTCACCGGACCCGGCCTCTCGCTCTCCGCGGCCGTCGCCGTCGCGGCGACGGCGACCGCGGCCGCGGCACTCGTCCGCTGCACGGTTGCCGCCGCCCGGTCCGTGCCCGTCGCGCCCCGCCAGCGGGTACGGACCGCGCTTCGGGACCGCTGGGAGCGCACCGCGTTCCTGCCGCAACGCGACCCGGACGCCCGTGGCCGCACCCGCCCCCGAGCCCCTGGCCGGAGTCTTCCGACGGCCGCGTAGGGGTCGGCACGGTTCTGCCGCGTCACCGCGTCACCGCGTCCCTGAGACCTCCGCGCCCCCGCGCCGGCCGTCACGCCGCATCCCAGCCGATACGACGTGACCCTCGGAGGGCACACCCATGACCTCGATCCTCGCTGCCTTCGCCCACGTGGTCGACGGCATCGCCGACCTGCTCCAGCCCCTGTTCCACACGTCCGCGGTGGCCGCCGCGATCGTGCTGCTCACCCTCTGCGTGCGGCTCGCCCTGCACCCGCTCGCCCGTGCGGGGGCACGGGGGCAACGGGCGCAGTCCCGGCTCGCGCCGCAGGTCGCGCGGCTGCGCGCGCAGCACGCGAAGAACCCCGCCGCGCTGCGCGAGGAGCTCAGCGCGCTGTACGCGGCGGAAAAGGTGTCGCCGGTCACCGGCTGCCTGCCCGTACTGCTGCAACTGCCGGCCTTCTACCTGATGTACCGGGTGTTCTCCAACGGCCGCATCGGTGGCGGCCCCAACGAACTGCTCAGCCACTTCCTGCTCGGCGCCCCGCTCGGGGAGCGGTGGACCCACGCCCTCGCGCGCGGCGAGGTGTTCGGGGCCACCGGAGTCGTCCAGATGGTGCTCTTCGCGATCACCGCGGTGGTCGCCACGACCACCTACCGCCGCAGCCGGCGCCAGCAGGCGGCCATCGACCCGGGCACGGACCCGACAGCGCCGGGCGCCGCTGCTGTCGCCGGGCTCACCCGGCTGCTGCCGCTGACGTCCTTCTTCACCCTGGTCACCATCGCCGTCGTCCCGCTCGCCGCATCCCTCTACGTGGTGACCAGCACCACCTGGTCGGCGGTCGAGCAGTACGTGCTCCGCCGGGAGATGTCGCCGAGCGCCTCGGCAGCGGCACTTTCCGACGGAACGCGCTGAAGGGGGGTTGTTCGGTCCGCGGCAGCGACCGCCGCCCCGTGAGCGGGCGCCGCACGGACGGCGTCGCGGCGGGTGGTGGCCGCCCGCCCGACCAGACGCGAAAGGTCGTCGCTGTCGGTGTACAACTCAGCTCGTGCCAGGCCGGCGTCGGCGTCGGCATCGGCCGGCACGTCCGGCGGATCAGCCGGAACCCGTCCTTGTACCGGGCCCTACTCGGACGACTCGGACGACTCGGACGACTCCGACAACGCAGCGAGATGCCGCGGCCGTCGTCGCGGGCCCGAGAAGATCGCCCGGACAGGGCCTGGAGGGTGTCCGCCGTGCGGGCGGGCCCATCGCGTGTCGCCGGCGGCCCGGAAACCGGAAGTACGGTCGAGCTTCCGGCCGTGCGAGGTGTACCGGCCCCGCGACAACTGCAACCGCGGACCCCGGCCGTACCCTCCTACCTAGTGCGACCGGCGAGATGGGGAGACTCGATTGATCACGGTACCGGCGGCTGACAGCGCCGCCCAGGAAAAGACCTCCGCGGGGGGCGCGGCAGCGCGCACCCGTCGTTCGACGAAGGGCGGGCTGGTGCTCGCGCTGGGCGTCGTCCTGCTGGGGGCGACGGCCTGCGGAGGCAGCGGGGGCGGGTCCCCCGCGAAGGACCATCAGGACGGCAAGGGCGCCATTGCCGGTGGCGGCACGACGACCACTCCCGCACCGCAGGTGGCGCTGAGCATCCTGCCGAAGAACGGGGCCACCGGTGTCGACACCACCGGGGCGCTGAAGGTGTCCACCGCGAAGGGCAAGTTGACGAAGGTCGCGGTGACGGCCGCCGGCGGCGACACGGTCGACGGCGCGATATCCGCGGACGGCACCAGCTGGAAGCCGTCCGCCACCTTGCGCACCGGCACCCGCTACACGGTGTCGGCGACCGCGGCGGACTCCACCGGCCGCAGTTCGGTGCAGCAGTCCTCGTTCACCACCCTGAAGCCGAAGTCGGTGAACTACGGCGTCTTCAACGTCGACCCGGGCGCGACGTACGGCGTGGGCATGGAGGTGTCGATCCGCTTCAACAAGCCGGTCGCCGACCAGGCCGCCACGCACCGCGGGATCACCGTCACCGCCAGCTCGGGAGCGGACGTCCAGGGCCACTGGTTCGGCAACCAGCGGATCGACTTCCGCCCCGAGAACTACTGGACGCCGGGCACGAAGGTGACGCTGCACCTGCGGCTGAACGGCGTGAAGATGTCGCCCGGCGTCTACGGCCAGCAGTCCAAGGACGTCTCCTTCACCATCGGGCGCTCGCAGACCTCGGTGGCGGACAGCGTCGCCAAGACGCTCAAGATCTATCGCGGCGGGAAGCTGTACAAGCAGTTCCCGGCCAGCCTCGGTGACGCCCAGCACACCACGTACAACGGCAAGATGGTGATCGAGGAGAAGGACCCGGTGGTGAACATGGACTCCCGCACCGTCGGTCTGGGCAACGCTTACCACATCAAGGACGTGCCGCACGGTATGCGGCTGTCCGACTCGGGGACGTTCGAGCACGGCAACTACTGGCGCCCGCTGTCGGTCTTCGGCCATGAGAACACCAGCCACGGCTGCGTCGGCCTGCACGACGTCAAGGGCGGCGGCGACCCGAACACCCCGGCCGCCTGGGTGTACAACCACTCGCTGATCGGCGACGTCGTCGAGGTCGTCCGCTCGCCCGACAAGATCATCGATCCCAGCAACGGCCTGAACGGCTGGAACATGTCCTGGTCCGCATGGAAGGCCAACTGACCTTCCCGGCCCGGCTGTTCACGGCCCCGGAGCGCGCAGGCGCTCCGGGGCCGTCCGCGTTGCCGGGCCCGGACAACGCGCCGGCCGCCAACTGACCTGTACGGCCTACCCGAGGCCGCCATCGGATGACGTGGGGACCGTGGCGGGAGTGTCGCGGGAGCGGGCGCGGCTGATCACTGGACCCTGGACCTCCGATGCGTTCGCGGCCCCGCTCGGCGGCGGTCGCCCCACTACGGAGTCCTCGTATGCGCCTGCTGTCACGCGGCCTGGCCGCGGCAGTCCTGCTGATCGTTCCCCTGGCCGTCGTCCCCTCGGCATCGGCCGAACCGACGCCGATGGTCCCCGTCACGCAGCACCCTTCGGGGCGAGCGGTCCCCGGGGAGTACATCGTCACCCTGCACCGGGACCTCGACCCGGCGGCCTTCGCCCGGCAGTCGCAGCTGTCGCCGCGCTTCACCTACAGCAAGGTGTTCCGCGGTTTCGCCGCCACGCTGACCGCGGCGCAGCTGAATCTGGTCCGGGCCTCCCCCGGGGTGGAGGCGGTGGAGGAGAACGCCACCGCCACCGCGTTCGGCACCGGCACCGGCGGGGGGACGGACGAGCGGCGCCGGCAGCAACACCGCCGGCGCCGACGCCGGGGACGGGGCGGGCCGGGCGCTCGCCTCCTCGTGGGGGCTGGACCGGATCGACCAGCACACCCTGCCGCTCGACAACCAGTTCACCACCGCCGGCACCGGCCAGGGCGCCACGGCCTACATCGTGGACACCGGCATCGATTTCGCGCACAGCGAGTTCGGCGGCCGCGCGGTGCCCGGCTACGACGCGGTCGGGGACGGCCGCGACGGCCAGGACTGCAACGGCCACGGCACCCATGTCGCCGGCACGGTCGGGGGCGCCACTTTCGGTGTCGCCCACCAGGCCACACTGGTCAGCGTCCGGGTACTGGACTGCCAGGGCTACGGCACCCTCGCCGGTGTCATCGCCGGATTCGACTGGGTCGCCGCCCACGCCCAGCAGCCCGCCGTACTGAAC
Source organism: Streptomyces sp. DvalAA-14 (assembly GCF_900091855.1). Taxonomy (GTDB): domain Bacteria; phylum Actinomycetota; class Actinomycetes; order Streptomycetales; family Streptomycetaceae; genus Actinacidiphila. The sequence continues at coordinate 5,612 of NZ_FMCH01000522.1, read as the reverse complement.
GCCTCCCTGGGCGGCGACGCCTCCCCGGCGCTCGACCAGGCCGCGGACAAGGTCTGGGACAGCGGGGTCCTCCCGGTGGTCGCCGCCGGCAACGACACCAAGGACGCCTGCCAGGTCTCACCGGCCGGCGCCGACGACGTACTCACCGTCGGTGCGACCGACCGGAACGACCAGGAGGCCGACTTCAGCAACTTCGGCCCGTGCCTGTCGCTCTTCGCCCCGGGGACGGCCATCGTCTCGGCCAAGCTCGGCGGCGGCAGCGTCACGATGGACGGGACGTCGATGGCCAGCCCGCACGCCGCGGGCGTCGCCCTGCTCTACAAGGCCGCCAACCCCGCGGCGACCCCGGAGGCGGTGGCAAGCTGGCTCACCGAGCAGTCCACCAAGAACGTGCTGACCGTCGCCCAGGACTCCCCCAACCGGCTGCTGTTCACCGGCGGCCTGTAACCGCTCCCCGCGACGCGTCCGCGTCGGTCCGCGCCGGCCGCCGCCCGGCGCGGACGGCTCACCCGGTGGCAGCGGTGCGGGTCACGACGCGCGCGACCAGGTCGGCCTGCTCGGCGGTGTGGCGTTTGCTGGAGCCATTGGCGGGAGCCGCCGAGGCCGGCCGGGAGATCAGGGTCAGGGGGCGGGGCAGCAGCGGGGACAGCTCGGAGAGCAGGTACGTCCAGGCGCCCTGGTTGCGGGGCTCGTCCTGCGCCCAGACGAGTTCGGCGTCCGGGTAGCTGTCGACGATCCGGGTCAGCGCCTCGACGGGCAGCGGACACAGCTGTTCGATCCGGACCAGGGCGATCGTCGGATCGGGCTGCCGCGCCAGCCGGGCGGCGAGCTCGTGGTAGAGCTTCCCGCTGACCATGACCAGCCGGCGGACGGCGGACGGGTCGGGGTGCGACGGGTCGTCCAGCACCGGCTCGAAGCGGCCGCTGGTGAAGTCCGCCAGCGGGCTGGCGCTGCCCTTGGCCCGGAGCATCGACTTCGGGGTGAAGACCACCAGCGGCTTGCGCGGCCGGCCGTGGGCCTGGCGGCGCAGCAGGTGGAAGTAGGAGGCGGCGGTGGACGGTTGGGCCACGGTCATGTTGTCCTCCGCGCACATCTGGAGGAACCGCTCGATGCGCGCGGAGGTGTGGTCGGGGCCGCTTCCCTCGTGGCCGTGCGGCAGCAGCAGCACCAGGGAGGAGTGCTGGCCCCATTTCTGGGCGGCGGAGGAGACGAACTCGTCCACGACGATCTGCGCCCCGTTGACGAAGTCGCCGAACTGGGCCTCCCACAGGACCAGGGCGTCGGGGCGCTCGACGGAGTAGCCGTATTCGAAGCCCATGGCCGCGTACTCGCTCAGCAGGGAGTCGTAGATCATGAACGGCGCCTGGTGCGCGGCGAGAGCGGTCAGCGGGGACCACGCGCGGCTGTCCTGGGCGTCGTGCAGCACGGCGTGCCGCTGGACGAAGGTGCCCCGGCGGGAGTCCTGGCCCGCCATCCGGACGGGAGTCCCCTCCAGTAGCAGCGTGCCGTAGGCGAGCAACTCGGCGAAGGCCCAGTCGACGGTGCCGCCCGGCCGCGCCATCTGTTCCCGGCGCCGCAGCAGCTGGTCGAGCTTGGGGTGGACGGCGAAGCCCGCCGGCCGGCGGCCGAAGGCGTCGCCGACGGCGGCCAGTTCGTCGGGTGCCACGCCGGTGGACGCCGGTTCCGCGGCGGGCGCCGCCGCGTCCCCGGCGGTCCGTCCGGCGCCGGTGAGGTGCTCGGCGCCCGGGCCGGCGCCGTCCCCGGCCGCCAGTTGCCGGGTCTCGGCGAACGCCTGCTCCAGGCGGTCCCGGAAGTCGCGGTGCGCCTGCTCGAACTCGTCCCGGGTGATGTCGCCGCGGCCGACCAGGGACTCCAGGTACAGGGTGCGGACGCTGGGCCGGGCCTCGATGAGCCGGTACATCTGCGGCTGCGTCATCGACGGGTCGTCGGCCTCGTTGTGTCCGCGCCGCCGGTAGCAGACCAGGTCCACCACCACGTCGCGGTGGAAGCGCTGCCGGTAGGCGAACGCCAGCTCGGCGACCCGGACGACCGCCTCGGGGTCGTCGGCGTTGACGTGCAGGACGGGGACCTGCACGGCCTTCACCACGTCGGTGGAGTACACCGAGCTGCGGCCTTCGGCGGGCAGCGTGGTGAACCCGACCTGGTTGTTGATGTTGACCCGGACGGTGCCGCCGACCCGGTAGCCGGGCAGGAGGGCCATCTGTACGGTCTCGGCGACCACGCCCTGGCCCGCCATGGCCGCGTCCCCGTGCACGATCACCGGCAGCGTGCCGAAGGGCCGCTCGGGATGGCGGTCCTGCTTGGCGCGCGCGATGCCGAGCAGCACGGCGTCGACGGCCTCCAGGTGGGAGGGGTTCGCCGCCAGCGTCACCGGGAGCCGTTCCCCGGCGGCTCCCTGGTACTTCCCGTCCGTGCCCAGGTGGTACTTGACGTCGCCGGAGCCCTCGGCCCGGTCGGTGCCCTCGAACTCGCGGAAGACCTGGCCGTAGGTCTTCCCCGCGATGTTCGTCAGCACATTGAGGCGGCCCCGGTGCGCCATCGACAGCGCCGCGCCGTCCAGGCCCTCCTCGGCGGCCCGGCGCATCAGGGCGTCCAGCAGGGCGATCGCCGACTCCCCGCCCTCCAGGCTGAACCGGGTCTGCCCGACGTACTTCGTCTGCAGGAAGGTCTCGAAGACCTCGGCCTCGTTGAGCTTGCCGAGGATCCGCAGCTGCTCGTCGTGGCTCGGCTTGGTGTACGGGGCCTCCAGCCGCTCCTGGAACCAGCGCCGCTGCACCGGGTCCTGGATGTGCATGTACTCCACGCCGACCGTGCGGCAGTACGCGTCGCGCAGCACCCGCAGGATCTCCCGCAGCGGCATCGGCCGGTCGCTGCCGGCCAGGTCCCCGGTGGCGAACTCCCGGTCCAGGTCCCAGAAGGTGAGCCCGTGGCTCTCCAGTTCGAGGTCGGGGTGCGAGCGCTGTACGTACACCAGCGGATCGATGTCGGCCATCAGGTGCCCGCCGACCCGGAACGCGTTGATCAGTTTCCGGACCTGCGCGGTCCGCTCCGCCGACTCGGCGGCGCCGGTGTCGGCGGACCAGCGGATCGGCGCGTAGGGGATCCGCAGCGCGGCGAAGATGTCCTGGTAGAAGTCGTCCTCGCCGAGCAGGAGCTGATGCACCCGCCGCAGGAACTCACCCGAGGCGGCGCCCTGGACGACCCGGTGGTCGTAGGTGCTGGTGAGGGTGAGCGTCTTGCCGACAGCCAGGTCGGACAGGGTACGGGCGCTCGCGCCGCGGAACTCGGCGGGGTATTCGAGCGCGCCGACGGACACCACGCAGCTCTGGCCGGCCATCAGCCGCGGTACCGAGTGGACGGTGCCGGTGCCGCCGGGATTGGTCAGCGACAGCGTCGTCCCCTCGAAGTCCGCCACCGTCAGCCGGTCGGCCCGGGCCCGGGAGACCAGCGCGTCGTAGGCGGCCAGGAACTCGCCGAAGGACAGCTGCTCGGCGCGCTTGATGTTCGGCACGACCAGGGTGCGGCTGCCGTCCGCGCGCGGCACGTCCACGGCTATCCCGAGGTTGACGTGCGCGGGCGTGACGGCCGCCGGCCGGCCGTCCACTTCGGCGTAGTGGACGTTGATCCCGGGGAAGTCCCGCACCGCGCGGACCAGTGCCCACGCCAGCAGGTGGGTGAAGCTCACCTTGCCGCCGCGCGCCCGCGCCAGGTGGTTGTTGATGACGATCCGGTTGTCGATCAGGAGCTTGGCCGGGACGGCGCGGACGCTGGTCGCGGTCGGCACCTCCAAGCTGGCCGCCATGTGCGCCGCCAGCGCCCGGGCGGCACCCCGCAGTGGCTCGGAACGCGGGCCGGCCGCGCCCGTGCCGGGGGCGGTGGGGCCCGAGGCGTCGGTCTCGGTCACACGCATCGACATGTCCGGTCTCCTAGCGTCGTTGTTCCGGTTCGCCGGACAGGGGCTGCCCGGTCTGCCCGCCCGGCGCGGCCGCCGGTGCCAGGGCCGCGGTCCCCGGCTGCCGGGCCGTGCGGCGCCGCAGCAGGTGGACCAGCGTGGGGGTGGCGTGGATCTGCGCGTGCTGCGTATCGGTCCGCCGCTTCTGCCGCCCGTGCAGCAGGTCGGCGAAGGAGATCACCGTCAGCGAGCCCAGCGCCCACAGCGCCAGCGTCAGCAGCGGCTGCGCCAGGCCGTGCCCGGAGAAATAGACCACGTTGCGGAAGGCGTGGATCGCCGCGCCGTTGGGCAGCCACGGCGACACCTGGCGGTAGACGTTCGGGAGCATCGGGACCGGGACGGTGGAACCGTTGGCCGCGTTGCCGACGATCACCATCGCGGTGGCTCCCAGGGCGGTGCCGGGCAGGCCGAAGAGGGTGTGCACGGCGGCCATGGTCAGCAGGAACGCCATCGAGGCGGCGGCGCCGGTGGCCATCAGGGCCCACGGCGAGCCGGTCAGCGCGCCGAGCGCGAGGTCCATCACCAGCACGCCCAGCGCGGCCGACAGCACCGCGTAGCCGAGGGCGGCCGCGACCCGGAACCACAGCCGGCTCCTGCGTCCGAACAGGTACAGCATGATGCTTCCGGCGATCCCGGGGACGACCAAGCCGACCTCGAGCCCGAACGACGACTGGCCGCTGCGGTCACCGGCCGGCAGCGGCGCCTCGTCGACGGTCTGCACCGGGCGGTGCAACATCTGGGCGGCCATGTCGAGCCGTCCGGTGACCACCTGCTGCAGGGAGAGTCCTTCGGCGCCGGCGGTCAGCACCTGTACCGGGCCGGCGGACGGCACGACCAGGGCGCCGTAAACCGAGGCGTCGTGCAGGTCGGTGCGCGCGTCCTGCGCCGTGCTCCGGGTCCGCACGTCGAAACTTCCGGGCGCCGTCTTCCGCAGCTCCTGCTCGAGCCGCGCGGTGTTCGACGGCGCCGCGACGACATCGACACGCACCCGGTGCGGGGTGGGCGCGTGCAGGGCGTATCCGTAGGACAGAACGAACAGACAACTGAGGATCGACGCCCCCACCGTCAGCACGATCAACCGCCGAATTGCTGTTTTGTCCACTTTTTCCCTTCCGTATCGCCTGGTCGGATTGTGTGGCAGGCTAAGAAACCGTGTCCACCTCCCGAAACGCTTCCGGCGAACCCGTTTCGCGGCCGGGGCCGCTGCCCGTTCCTGTCGGCTCGCAGCCGGGGCGGCGGCGTCGGCAGGAGACGGCCCGCGCGGTGCTCACGGCGGCATTGGACCTGCTCGACGACCCCGAGGTGGGCTATCGGGGGCTCACGATGCAGGCGGTCGCCGTGCGCTCGGGAGTGAGCAAGGCGACGCTGTACCGCTGGTGGCCGGACAAGGCGCATCTGGCGGTCGACGCGTACCGGTCGAAGACCGCGCGCGACATCGTGCCGGTGGTACGCGGCGGCGATCTGCGCGCGGATCTGGCCGCCTACCTGGGGCAGCTCATGTACACGCTGGTCCGCAGGGACTCCGGCACGGCGATCTTCGAGATGACGCTCGCGGCGGCCGGCGATCCCTCCTTCGGCAAGCTCTACCGCGAGACCCTGCTCGAGGACCGCAGGAAGGTGCTGGTCGACATCCTGAAGG
>NZ_FMCH01000057.1 GCF_900091855.1 Streptomyces sp. DvalAA-14 | reverse complement strand
GGCGGCGTCGGTCGGACCGCCGGGCGTGCGGGCTCGGGGGGGACCGTCGGGATCGGTCTCGGCCACTGGCCGCCTCACCTCGGCCGGTCGAGCCGCTGGATGAGCATGTCGGCCAGCCGGGAGCGGGTGGGCGGCGCGGCGTGGTGGGTGAGGTAGATCGCGTTCAACAGCTGGTCGGTGGCCAGCAGTTCGCCGCGGGACCGCTCCAGGAACCGCTTGACCAGGTCGTCGCCGACGGTAGCCGCCTCCTCGCCCAGGTGCGCCCGTACCACTGTGGACAACCGCTCGTGGTCGGGGCGGCCGAGCTCCAGGTGGATGCAGCGGCGCAGCAGCGGCGGCGGGAAGTCGCGCTCGCCGTTGCTGGTCAGGACCACGAACGGGAAGGCCCGGCAGCGGATGCGGCCCTCGTGCAGGGTGACCCGGGTGCCGTCGTCGGTGAGCACGTCGACCTCCGGCTCGCGGTCGGCGAGGCGCTCCAGCTCCGGGATGCCGTACTCGCCCTCCTCCATCACGTTCAGCAGGTCGTTGGGCAGGTCGATGTCGCTCTTGTCGAGCTCGTCGATCAGCAGCACCCGGGGTTTGGCGGTGGGCAGCAGCGCGGTGCCGAGCGGGCCGAGCCGGATGTAGCGGCCGATACCGCCGGGCAGCACCTTGCCGGAGTTCGCGGCGATCTGGGTGTCCTGGAGCCGGCCGATGGCGTCGTAGCGGTACAGGCCGTCCTGGAGCGCGCTGCGGCTGACGATCGGCCAGTGCAGCACCCGGCCCAGGCCGAGTTCGTACGCGACCGCGTGCGCCAGGGTGCTCTTGCCGGTGCCGGGGCTGCCGGTGACCAGCAGCGGCCGGCGCAGGTAGAGCGCGGCGTTGACCAGCTCCAGCTCCTCGGGGCTGGGCCGGTGCAGTTCGGCCATGTGCCGGTAGGCGCCCAGCCGCCGGGCCGAGGAGCTGTCCGGGCCGGGACCGGCCTCCACCAGCGGTCCGCCGTCGAAATCCCGCCAGGGCGGCGGCTCGGGCAGGCCGTCGATGCCGCTGTGGGGCTCACCGGTGCCGCGGTAGATGAGCCATTCGCCCGCCGGAGTGGCGTCGGTCAGGTCATCGGTCACCTCGGTGCCCCTTTCCGTCCGGAGTGGTCCGTCTCGTCATGGATTCTCCAGCAGCTCGCCGGCCCCCGGCAGGGGCCTGGTCGGGTCGTCGTACAGCAGCGTGAGCCCCGTGGACCAGTACGTTTCCGGTACGCCGTCGGCGATCCCGGCCCGCAGTGCGGCGAGCACCGCGGGCAGCCCGGCGGCGGTGCGCGCGACCCGGACCGTACGGGAGGTACCCCGGTGGAAGTCGGCGCACACCGTCTCCTCGCCGACCGGCTCCCGGCGCCACAGCGCGATCGGATAGCCGCTCCGGACCAGGGTACGCAACGCCTCGGGCGCGTCGGGGCCGCTGCGGCACAGCACCGGCAGCAACTGGCGCGGGCGTGACCGCAGTTCGTCCTCGTCGGGCACGGTTCCCGGGGCCCCGTCGTCGCAGTCGAGCACCTCGGCGGCGAGCCACTGCCGGTGCAGGGTGTGCCAGCGGCCGACGCGTTCCTCGGCGACCGCCGGATCGGCGTCCGGCGGCGGGTCGGTGCGGCGCACCACAACCGGGCGGACCGCGCCGACCGGGCGGATCCCGGCGCCCAGCCGCCAGGTGTCGGCGGCCAGGTCCACCAGGGTGTCGGGCAGGGCCAGTTGCAGGGCGGCGGCGTAGTCGCGTTCGTCGCAGCGGCGGAACGCCTCGGTGAGGGGTTCGGCCAGCGCGGCCGGCAGGTCGGCGAAGTCGGTGGCCCGGCCCTCGCCGAGCGGCACCATCTCGCCGGTCTCCGGGACGACACAGACCTGCCAGTCGTAGCGGCCCGGCTCCCAGCCGCGGTGGAAGATCTCCAGCAGCACCTCGGGCCCGGTCCGCCGCCGGGGCGCCGCCGGGGCCGCCGGGACCGCGGCCGGGGCGTCGCGCAGCCGCAGCCTGGCCCGCCGTTCGGTGAGCAGCGCGCTGCGGAACGGCCGGGTCGGACTCTCGGCGTCGGCGGCGATCTTCTCCGCCCACTGCCACAGCGAGGGCTCGGCCAGGTCCTCGGCCGGGTACGGGCGCTCGGCGGTGGCGGCGTGCACGGCGTAGCGCAGCACCGCCTCCAACTCGGCCCCGCCGCGCCGCAGGTCGTACAGCAGCCCGAGGCCGTCGCGCCAGGCGCGGGGGGCTTGCGGCAGGCCCTGGGCGGGGGCGCCGCGCACCTCGGTGACGATCCGCTCCAGGCTGCGGGTGCCGGCCGGCGGCGGGAGCTGGGCGAGCAGACCGAGCAGCCGGGTGCGCTGGCCGGGGGTCAGGGCGCGGCCGGCCCCGGCGCCGATGTCGCTCTGCGCGTCGGTCCAGGTGGGCTCGGTGCGAGCGACGAAGCCGTGGCGGTCGGCGTGGTAGAGGTCGTGGGCGGCCATCACCCGGTGGTAGAGGTCGTCGTCGGCCGGGCCGACGGGCACCGGCAGGTGCCGCAACTGCTGGATGCCGACGGCCAGTCCGCCGTCCTTGCCGCTGCGCCGGGATTTGAGCACCCCGATCACCTCGCCGCGGGCCAGGTCCACCACCGGCCCGCCGGACAGGCCGCTGGGCATCTCGTCCTCGTTGCTGAGCCGCAGGCTGCCGCCGCTGCCCGCGCCGAACTGGCCGCTGATGGTGCAGCGGCCGTTGTAGGGGTAGACCTCGTCGTCCATCGGCACCCAGCCGAAGAAGGCGACCTGGTTGGTGGTGTAGCCCTTGGCGGTGCGCTCGCTGAGCCAGACGCAGGGGTGGTCCACCGGGTCCAGCAGCCGGACCAGGGCCAGGTCCGGGGCGGGCCAGCGGCCGGGGCCGGGCGACACGCCGGGGTCGGCCCATTCGACGACGCCGGTGAGCAGGCGGTCGCCGTAGCCGATCGACACCTTCCGGGCCGCCCCCACGCTCGCCTCCCCTCCGGCCAGCGCCACGTGCGCGCAGGTGAGCACCCAATTAGGGGCGACGAAGAAGCCGCTGCCCAGGAGAGGGTTCCCGGATTCGGCGCTGTGGATGCGTACGGTGGCCGCACTCGCCAGGGGCAGCAGGATCTCGGCGGCGTCGCCCGGCTCCCGCTGTGCGCCCCCTGCCATCACGGTGCGCCCTCCGACGTCGCGAGTGCTCCGGTCCCAGCGGTCCGCACGGCTGTCGTCCCCCCTGGTCCGGTCCGTGGGGTGCCGCCCGGGACCGGCCCGCCGGCCTGATCGTCTTCGAAGGCTAGCGGCCCCGCGCACCGGCGCGGGTGGCTTCCCCGACACTGCCTATCCTGGTGGCGGACGCCCCGTCCCGTCCCAGCCCCGGGCCGCCCGGCCCGTCCTGGGGCGCCCCGGCCCGTGCCGGACCGTCCTGGGCTGTTCATCCCCGTCCCCCGCCCGTCCCATCCCTGTTCCGGAGCAGATCTTGTACTTCACCGACCGCGGTATCGAGGAGCTGGCGGACCGGCGCGGCGAGGAGGAGGTCACCCTCGAGTGGCTCGCCGACCGGCTGCGGGAATTCGTCGACCTGAACCCCGAGTTCGAGATCCCGGTGGAGCGGCTGGCCACCTGGCTGGCCCGGCTGGACGACGGCGAGGAGGACGACGCGTAGCCGCTTGACTTCCCCCGCACGCGATATATCGTGTCTTTCAGAAGACGCGATATGTTGCGTTGCGGGCGTACCCGAGGAGGGGCACGATGAGCGGCACGTCGGAGCGGACCGTCACCGAACCGGAGAAGTTCGTCTTCACCGAAACGGTGGACAGCCTGAGCGTCCGGATCGTCAACGGAGCGGTGAACGTGGTGGGCACCGACGACGGGCCCTCCCGGGTGGAGATCAGCGAGATCGAGGGGCCGCCGCTGAAGGTCCAGCTGCGCGGCTCGGCCCTGACGGTGACCTACGAGGACCTGCCGTGGCAGGGCCTGCTGAAGTGGTGGGACCGCAAGGACCGCAAGCGGCACGCCGTGGTCTCGCTCGCGGTGCCGCAGCGCACCAGGGTAGAGGTGGGAGTGGTCGGCGCCGGCGCGGTCATCTCGGGCATCTCCGGGTCCACCTCTGTCCAGGGCGTCGGCGGCGACACCACACTGGTCGGCCTGACCGGCCCGGTGCGGGCCAACACGGTGTCCGGCAGCGTGGAGGCGCAGTCGCTGTCCGGCGATCTGAAGGTCAACACCGTCTCCGGCGACCTCACCGTCGTCGAGGGCAGCGGCTCTCAGGTCAAGGCGGACTCGGTGAGCGGCAACATGGTGCTGGACCTGGACCCCTCGGCCGGCGCCCAGGTGCGGCTGACCACGGTCTCCGGCGAGATCGCCATCCGCATCCCCGAGCCGGGCGACGCCGAGGTGGAGGCCAACACCACCACCGGCAACGTCTCCTGCGCCTTCGACGAGTTGCAGGTGACCGGCTGGGGTCCCGGCCAGTGGGCCGCCAAGCGGATCACCGGCCGGATCGGCAGCGGCCGGGCCCGGCTGAAGGCCACCAGCGTGTCGGGCACGATCGCGCTGCTGCGCCGGCCACCGCTGGACGACTCCCCCGACGGCCCGTTCGGCTCCGGCGGGCCGTTCCCCGGCGGGCCGGACAGCCCGGACAGCGGCCCCGCCTCGCCGCGGAAGGACATCTGACATGGCACCCGTCTTCGCCCACGGCCGGCTCCGCCTCTACCTGCTCAAGCTGCTCGACGAGTCGCCGCGGCACGGCTACGAGGTGATCCGGCTGCTGGAGGAACGCTTCCAGGGCCTCTACGCGCCCTCGGCCGGCACCGTCTACCCGCGGCTGGCCAAGCTGGAGAAGGAAGGGCTGGTCACCCACTCCACCGAGGGCGGCCGCAAGGTCTACGCGCTCACCGACGCCGGCCGCGCCGAACTGGCCGCCCGCGCCGAGGAGATCGAGGGCCTGGAGGCGGAGATCCGTGAGTCGGTCTCCACCCTGGCGGCCGAGATCCGCGAGGACGTGCGGGGCGCGGCCGGCGATCTGCGCCGCGAGGTGCGGGCGGCGGCCCAGCAGGCCCGTAGCGCCGGCGGCGGCTGGCCGGAATGGAAGGAGCAGGCGCAGCGGGCCAAGGAGGAGAGCCGCCGCGCCAAGGAGGAGGCCCGCGACGCGCGCCAGCAGGCGAAGGCCGCGCGCGAGGCGGTGGACAGCGCCCGCGACGAGGTGCAGCGGATCGCCCGCCAGGTGCAGGACCAGGTCCAGACGTACGCCAAGGGCGGCGACTGGCAGACCGGGCTGCGCGAGGGCCTGGCCGAACTCACCCGCGAGCTGGGCCAGTTCGGCCAGCCCGGCGGCTTCGGGCAGGGCGCGGGGGCCGGCCGGGGCGCCGGCGCGGGTACGCGGCCCGGCGGGGGCACGGACAAGGGACCCGGCGCGGGTACGGGTGCGGGGCCCGGCGCGGGTACAGGTGCGGGGCCCGGCCCGAAGGACGTGCCGACCACCCCCTGGGCACGGTCCGCACCGGCCCAGGATCCGGCTCCGGACGACGACACCGCGGCCTCCAAGGAGCCGCTGCGCGACCTCGAACGCCTGCTGGACCGCTTCCGCGACGACATCCGCGACGCGGCCCGCGACAGCGGCGTGGACGACAACCGGCTGCGCGAGGTCCGGCGCCAGCTGTCCGCCGCGGCGGACCGGGTGGTCGCCGCACTGCGCGGCTCCGGCGGCAGCGGCCGGG
>NZ_FMCH01000147.1 GCF_900091855.1 Streptomyces sp. DvalAA-14 | reverse complement strand
GGCGGTGCGCTGGAGCGGCGCGAGCGCGGCCTTCCCAGGACTGGCGGAGCGCGCCTGACACCCGGGCCGGCCCGGGCCCCGGCACGGGAGGTCCGGCCAGGGGCGTCCTCGCGGCCGGTCCGCGGACTTCCGCGGTGTGCCGGCCCCCCGGGGCCGGGGCGTCGTGACTAGTGCGGCGACCGCCGCGCGAGCGCGGCCACCGCGTCGGCGAGCGGCAGTTCCCGCCGGTCACCGGTGCGGCGGTCCTTGAGTTCCAGGACGCCCTCGGCGGCGCGGCGGCCCGCGATCAGCTGGACGGGGACGCCGAGGAGTTCGGCGTCGGTGAACTTGACGCCGGGGGAGATTCCGGGGCGGTCGTCGAGCAGTACCCGGTGGCCGGCGGCGTCCAGGGCCGCGGCCGCCTGCTCTGCCAGCTCGCTCTGCGCGGCCCGGCCGGCCGGAATGATGTGCACGTCGGCCGGGGCGACTTCAGCGGGCCAGCACAACCCCCGCTCGTCGGCGGTCTGTTCGGCCAGGGCCGCGACCGCGCGGGACACGCCGATGCCGTAGCAGCCCATGGTGACCCGGACGGGTTTGCCGTCGCGGCCGAGAACATCGAGGCCGAAGACGTCGGCGTATTTGCGGCCGAGCTGGAAGATGTGGCCGATTTCGATGGCGCGGCCGAGCCGGAGCCCGGCGCCGCAGCGGGGGCAGGGGTCGTCGGGGGCGACGGTGACCACGTCGAGGTACTGGTCGACCGTGAAGTCCCGGCCGCAGACCACGCCGGCCGCGTGCCGGCCGGCCTTGTTGGCGCCGGTGATCCAGGCGGTGCCGGGGGCGACCCGGGGGTCGGCGAGGTAGCGGATGCCGAGGCCCTGGGGTCCGACGTAGCCGCGTACCAGTTCGGGCCGGCGGGCGAAGTCCTCGGCGGTGGCCAGTTCCACGGTGGCGGGGGCGAGGTGTTCGGCGAGTTTGCCCAAGTCCACCTCGCGGTCGCCGGGCACGCCCACGGCGGTGATCTCCCCGTCGACCGTGACCAGCAGGTTCTTCAGGGTCGCCGCGGCGGGCACGCCCAGGTGTGCGGCGAGTGCCTCGATGGTCGGGGTGTCAGGGGTGTCCAGTTCCTCGACGGGGCCGGGGTCGGCGGCCGTCGGCACCACCGCTTCGAAGGTGACCGCCTCGGTGTTGGCGGCGTATCCGCACATCGGGCAGTCCACGAAGGTGTCCTCACCGGCCGCCGCGGGTGCCAGGAACTCCTCGGACGCGGAGCCGCCCATCGCGCCGGAGACCGCCGAGACGATCCGGAAGTCGAGGCCGAGCCGCCGGAAGATCCTGGTGTACGCCTCCCGGTGCAGCCGGTAGGCCTCGGCAAGGCCCTCGTCGGCGGCGTCGAAGGAGTAGGCGTCCTTCATCTGGAACTCCCGGCCGCGCAGCACCCCGGAGCGGGGCCGGGCCTCGTCCCGGTATTTGGTCTGGATCTGGTAGAGGATCAGCGGCAGGTCCTTGTACGAGGTCACCTGGTCCTTGACCAGCTGGGTGAAGATCTCCTCGTGGGTGGGTCCGAGGACGTAGTCGGTGCCTTTGCGGTCCTGGAGCCGGAAGAGCAGATCGCCGTATTCCGCGGCCCGGCCGGTGGCGTCGTACACCTCGCGGGGCAGCAGCGCGGGCAGCAGCACCTCTTGGCCGCCGATCGCGTCCATCTCCTCGCGGACGACGCGGCTGACGTTGTCCAGGACGCGTTTGCCCAGGGGCAGCCAGCTCCACACCCCGGCCGAGGAGCGGCGGACGTAGCCGGCCCGGACCAGCAGCTTGTGGCTGGTGGTCTCGGCGTCGGCCGGGTCGTCGCGCAGCGTCTTGAGCAGCAGCCGGGACATGCGCAAGGCCATGGGGGCCTCCTGTGGTTCGGGGGTCCGGGGGCGGAGTCCGGCGAGGATATCCGGCGGCGGGCGCGCGGTCGTACTGGTTATTCGCGGTGTTCCGGTCCTTCGGCCTCGCGGGCTCCGGTGGGCTCGGTGGGGCCGCCGGGATCGGGCCGGGCGCCGGGCCGGGCCAGCGGCAGCGGCGCGCCCATCACCGCGTACGGGCGGGACGCGCTGGGGAAGTGCACCGGCCGGGCCAGGTCGCGGTAGCCGAGGGAGCGGTAGAGGTGGCGGGCCGGGCTGTCGCCGTCGATGGCGGACAGGATGCTGCGCGGTTCGGTGGCGGTGTCGGTGATGCCGGTGATCAGGCGGCGGCCGATGCCGAGATTCTGGAAGGCGGGCAGCACGTGCAGTTCGGTGATGACGAAGGAGTCGTCGAGCCAGTGGTCGTTGCGCTGTTCGCGCAGGTACGGCTGGACCACGCTCGACCACCAGTGCCCGCGGTCGTTGGGCAGGCCGTAGACGAAGCCGACCAGCCGGCCGTCCGCCGCGAAAGCGCCCAGCGCCCGCGCTCCCGGGCACCCCAGGTGCCGCAGGACGATCTGCCGCCGGATGCTGACCTCGTCCGGGCCCAGTCCGAAGGCCACCGCTTGCACGGCCAGCGCCTCGTCCACCCGCGCGGCCAGGTCGCAGGGGCTGACCACCACGTTCTCCATGAGCCGCGACCCTACCGGTCCGTCAGAACAACACACTCATGAAGGCGCCGACTTCGGTGAAGCCGACCCGGCGGTAGGCGGCGCGGGCCGGGGTGTTGAAGTCGTTGACGTAGAGGCTGGCGACGGGGGCGACGTCCCGCAGGGCGTAGTGCAGGACCGCGGCCATGCCGGTCTCGGACAGGCCCCGGCCGCGGTGGGTGGGGGCCACCCAGACGCCCTGGATCTGGCAGGTGTGCCGGGTGACGGCGCCGATCTCCGCCTTGAAGACCACCTGGCCGTTCTCGATCCGGGCGAACGCCCGCCCGGTGGACACGAGTTCGGCGACCCGGGCCTGGTAGAGCAGTCCGCCGTCGCCGGCCAGCGGGGAGACGCCGACCTCCTCGGTGAACATCGCCACGCAGGCCGGCAGCAGCAGGTCCATCTCGTCGCGGCGGACCCGGCGCACCAGCGGGTCGGGGGCGACGGTGGCGGGCAGCGCGCGGGTGGTCATCAGCGGCTGGTGGGTGCGGACTTCGCGGGCCGGGCCCCAGTGCGGCTCCAGCCGCGCCCACAGGTCGGCGGTGGCTTCGGCCGGGCCGACGATGGACGAGCAGCGGCGGCCGGCCCGCCGGGCGCGCTCACCGAAGGCGGCGATCGCCTCGGGGGTGGCGCAGATCGGGACCAGGTTGGCGCCCGCGTAGCACATCGAGGTGAGTTTCCCGCCGCTGTACCAGCCCCACATCTCGCCGCCGAGCCGCCACGGGTCGAGCCCGGCGACATTGACGCGCGAGGTGACGAAGGCGTTGGCCACCGGGTCGCGGGCGAGTACGGCCAGGGCCGCGTCGAGGTCGCCGGGGTCGAGGACTCGGGCGGACGGGTGGGTCAACATGGCAGCGCCTCACCGTACGGGCCGCGCACGGCAGCGGGGAAGGACTCCGGCACTTTACCTCGGGGCCGCGCGCCGTGCCCCGCCCCCGGTCGCCGGTGGGCGGAGCACGGCCGGAACCGGGCGGTCAGGAGACGCTCACCTGCGGTTCACCGGAGACGGCACCGGCTGCCTCCATCTGCTCGGCGAGCTTCATCGCCTCTTCGATCAGGGTCTCGACGATCTTGGACTCGGGGACCGTCTTGATGACTTCGCCCTTGACGAAGATCTGGCCCTTTCCGTTGCCGGAGGCCACCCCGAGGTCGGCTTCGCGGGCCTCGCCGGGGCCGTTGACGACACAGCCCATGACGGCGACGCGCAGCGGCACCTCCATGCCCTCGAGTCCGGCGGTCACCTGGTCGGCCAGCTTGTAGACGTCCACCTGGGCGCGGCCGCAGGACGGGCAGGAGACGATCTCCAGCCGGCGCTGGCGCAGGTTCAGCGACTCCAGGATCTGGATGCCGACCTTGACCTCCTCGGCGGGAGGCGCGGACAGCGAGACGCGGATGGTGTCGCCGATGCCTTCGGACAGCAGCGCGCCGAAGGCGACCGCCGACTTGATGGTGCCCTGGAAGGCGGGGCCGGCCTCGGTCACGCCGAGGTGCAGCGGGTAGTCGCACTGCTGGGCGAGCAGCCGGTAGGCGTTGACCATGACCACCGGGTCGTTGTGCTTGACCGAGATCTTCAGGTCGCGGAAGTCGTGCTCCTCGAAGAGCGACGCCTCCCACAGCGCGGACTCGGCAAGTGCCTCGGGGGTCGCCTTGCCGTACTTCTCCATCAGGCGGCTGTCCAGCGAGCCGGCGTTGACGCCGATGCGGATGGGGACGCCCGCGGCCGAGGCGGCCTTGGCGATCTCCTTGACCTTGTCGTCGAACTGCTTGATGTTGCCGGGGTTGACCCGGACCGCCGCGCAGCCGGCGTCGATGGCGGCGAAGACGTACTTCGGCTGAAAGTGGATGTCGGCGATGACCGGGATCTGCGACTTCCTCGCGATCGTGGCGAGCGCGTCGGCGTCGTCCTGGGTCGGGCAGGCGACCCGGACGATCTGGCAGCCGGAGGCGGTCAGCTCGGCGATCTGCTGGAGGGTCGCACCGATGTCCGAGGTCCGAGTGGTGGTCATCGACTGGACGGAGACCGGTGCGTCGCCGCCCACAGCGACACTTCCGACCTGGATCTGACGGGTCTTGCGGCGGTCGGCGAGCTTGATCGGAACATCCGGCATACCGAGCGAAATCGCGGTCATTTGCGTGGCATCCCCAAGGTTGGAACGAGGTCCCGTCGTGGGCGGGTACGTGCTTCGAGGTTACGGCACCACGCCCACGACTCTCACCCGACCCAAAGCATTACGTGCTCAATTTGACCGGGTTGACCACGTCGGCGATCAGGACCAGCAGCGTGAAGGACACAAAGATTCCGGCCACGACATAAGCGACCGGCATCAGCTTGGCGACGTCGAAGGGACCGGGGTCGGGTTTGCGGAAGACCCGGGCGGTGTGCCGGCGTACCGCCTCCCACAGGGCGCCGGCGATGTGGCCGCCGTCCAGCGGCAGCAGCGGCAGCATGTTGAACAGGAACAGCGACAGGTTGAAGCCGGCGACCAGCATCACCATGGTGGCGATCCGGTCGATCGCGGGCTCCTTCAGCGAGAACACCTCGCCGCCGACACGGGCGGCGCCGACCACGCCCATCGGGGAGTCGGCCTTGCGGGGGGCGCCGTTGAAGGCGGCGTTCCACAGGTCGGGGATCCGCTGCGGCAGCCTTATCAGCGACGAGACGCCCTGCTGGGCCATGTCCCCCATGTGGCCGACGGAGTCGGTGAAGGCGAGCGGCTCGATGTGGCTGGCCGGGCTGAAGCCGAGGAAGCCGGCCTTCACGGTGCCGTCCACCGGGTTGCCCTCGCTGTCGGTCTTGGCCACGACGTTGGTGATGATCGTGGGGTGCAGGCTGACGCGCTTGCCGTCGCGCTCGACCACGATGGTGGCGGCGCCGGCGCCCTTGCGGATGTCCTTGGACAGCTCCGACCAGTTCTTGACCGGCTGCCCGTTGAACTCCAGGAACTTGTCGCCGGCCTTGAAGCCGGCCGTCTTGGCCGGCGCCACCGGGTCGCTGGTCAGGCAGGGGTTGGCGACGTCCCGCTTGGCGGTGTCGGCCTGCGAGATCACGCAGTCGCTGACCTGGCCGACCACCGTGGTCTGGGTGCTGATCCCGATGCCCATGAAGACGGTCAGGGCCAGGGCGAAGGCCAGGATCAGATTCATGAAGGGCCCGGCGAACATCACGATGACGCGCTTCCAGGGCTTGCGCGTGTAGAACAGCCGGTTCTCGTCGCCGGGCTGCAGCTCCTCGAACGCGGCCGAGCGGGCGTCCTCGATCATGCCGCGCCAGGGCGAGGTGGAGCGGGCGGTGATCCGGCCGTCCTCGCCGGGCGGGAACATCCCGATCATCCGGATGTAGCCGCCGAGCGGGACGGCCTTGAAGCCGTACTCGGTCTCGCCCTTGCGCCGGGACCAGATGGTGGGGCCGAAGCCGACCATGTACTGGGGGACGCGGATCTTGAACAGTTTGGCGGTCGACAGGTGGCCCAGCTCGTGCCAGGCGATGGAGACCATCAGGCCCACGGCGAAGACGACCACGCCGAGGACCGTCATGAGAGTCGTCATACTCCTGCTGCCTCCGATGCCTGTGCCAGTTCCGCGGCCCGGGCGCGGGCCCAGACCTCCGCTTCGAGGACGTTCTCGACGGTCAGCCGAGTTCCCGGCGCGGGGTTGTCGTGCTCCTCGACGACCCGGGCGACGGTGTCCACGATCCCGGTGAACGACAGCCGGCCGGTGCGGAAGGCTTCGACGCATTCCTCGTTGGCCGCGTTGAACACCGCGGGTGCGGTCCCTCCGAGGCTACCCACATGACGGGCCAGTGCCACGGACGGGAACGCGTCATCGTCGAGCGGGAAGAACTCCCAGGTGGAGGCTCTCGACCAGTCGAAGGCGGGGGCGGCGTCCGGCACCCGCTGCGGCCAGCCCAGGCCGAGCGCGATCGGCATCCGCATGTCGGGCGGGCTGGCCTGGGCCAGCGTCGAGCCGTCGGCGAATTCCACCATCGAGTGGACGTAGGACTGCGGGTGGACCACGACCTCGATGCGGTCGAAGGGGATGTCGTAGAGCAGATGCGCCTCGATGACCTCCAGCCCCTTGTTGACCAGGTTCGCCGAGTTGATGGTGATCACCGGGCCCATGTCCCAGGTGGGGTGGGCCAGGGCCTGCTCCAGGGTGACGCCGGCCAGCTCGGCGCGGGTCCGGCCGCGGAAGGGGCCGCCGGAGGCGGTGACGATCAGCTTGCGGACCTCGCCGCGGCTGCCGCCGAGCATCGCCTGGAACAGCGCGGAGTGCTCGGAGTCGACCGGGACCACCTGGCCCGGCTTGGCGAGGGCCTTCACCAGCGGGCCGCCGGCGATCAGCGATTCCTTGTTGGCCAGGATCAGTACCCGGTCGGCCGTCAGGGCGGCCAGCGTCGGCCGCAGTCCGATGGAGCCGGTGATGCCGTTGAGCACGGAGTGGCACGGCAGGGTCGCGGCCTGGGTGGCGGCGTCCGGGCCGGCCAGGATCTCCGGCAGCCGGTCGGCGCCGTAGCGGCGGCCGAGCGCTTCCCGCAGCGGCGCCACGGCGGCCGGGTCGGCGACCGCGACGGTGTGCACGCCGAGCGCGCGGGCCTGCTCGGCCAGCAGCTCGACCCGGCCGCCGGCGGCGGAGACCGCGACCACCCGGAAGCGGTCGGGATTGCGGAGCACCACGTCGATCGCCTGGGTGCCGATCGAGCCGGTGGAGCCGAGGATCACGATGTCCCGGGGCCCGCCGCCGGCTTCCGGCGTGACGTGCGGGCGGTAGTGGGGGTCTGCGAGAGCGTCCGTCATGGGGTCATTGTGTCGTGCCTCCGGGCTGTGCGGCGCACCGGTCCGGGCCCGGCTCCGGCGCGTGAGGGGCACGCGTTGCTCCCACGTGCGGGTCTCACGCGCCGACGTCTCCCGGCGGCGGCCGGAATGTCGTGGCGGCGCTGCCGGGGCCGCGCCGCCACGGCGGCCGGAGGTCAGTGCACCGGCCGGTGCACGTTCTCGCGCCGGGACGGTCCCGGGGTGGCGTCGGCGATCCAGGGCCCGTCGGACCCGGTGTCGACGATGCCGGCCTCCATCCAGGTCAGCGAGCCGGACAGGACGGCCTTGGTGAGCTGGTGGTCCGAGCCGTCGGTGTTGGTCCACAGCCGGGCGAAGAGCTCCTCGGTGCGGACCCGGGACTGCCGGCAGAAGGCGTCGGCGAGCTGCCGCGCCTCCCGGCCGTGGTCACCGGTGGCCGCCAGGTGCTCGGCGCGTACGCAGGCGGCGCTCATCGCGAACAGTTCGGCGCCGATGTCGACGATCCGGGCCAGGAAGTTCTGCTTGGTCTCCATCCGGCCCTGCCAGCGGGACATGGCGTAGAAGGTGCTGCGGGCGAGCTTGCGGGAGCTGCGCTCGACATACCGCAGATGGGTGGCCAGCGGGCCGAACTCGGCGTAGGCGCTGGGGAGCTGGCCCGGGCCGGCGACGAGTTTGGGCAGCCAGCGGGCGTAGAAGCCGCCGGCCCGGGCGCCGGCCCGGGCCTTGTCGCCGAGGGTGGTGTCCGGGTCGATCAGGTCGCCGGCCACCGACAGGTGGGCGTCCACCGCCTCGCGGGCGATCAGCAGGTGCATGATCTCCGTCGATCCCTCGAAGATCCGGTTGATCCGCAGGTCCCGCAGCAGCTGCTCGGCCGGCACCGCCCGCTCGCCGCGGGCGGCCAGCGACTCGGCGGTCTCGAAGCCGCGGCCGCCGCGGATCTGGACCAGTTCGTCGGCCATCAGCCAGGACGCCTCGGATCCGAACAGCTTGGCCAGCGCGGCCTCGATCCGGATGTCGTTGCGGTCCTCGTCGGCCATCTGCGAGGACAGGTCCACCACCGCCTCCAGGGCGAAGGTGGTGGCCGCGATGAAGGCGATCTTCGAGCCGACCGCCTCGTGCTCGGCGACCGGCCGGCCCCACTGCTCGCGGGCCGAGGACCATTCCCGGGCGATCTTCAGGCACCACTTGCCGGCCCCGACGCAGGCCGCGGGCAGCGACAGCCGGCCGGTGTTGAGGGTGGTCAGGGCGATCTTCAGCCCGGCGCCCTCGGCGCCGATCCGGTTGTCCTTGGGCACCCGGACCTGGTGGAAGCGGGTGACGCCGTTCTCCAGGCCGCGCAGGCCCATGAAGGCGTTGCGGTTCTCCACCGTGATGCCCTCGGAGGCGGCCTCCACCACGAAGGCGGTGATGCCGCCCTTGTGGCCCTCCGACTTCGGCACCCGGGCCATCACCACCAGCAGGTCGGCGATCACTCCGTTGGTGGTCCACAGCTTGACGCCGTCCAGCAGGTAGTCGTCGCCGTCGGGGACGGCGCTGGTGGCCAGCCGGGCCGGGTCGGAGCCGACGTCCGGCTCGGTGAGCAGGAAGGCGCTGATGTCGGTTCGGGCGCAGCGCGGCAGGAAGGTCTTCTTCTGCTCCTCCGTGCCGAACATCTTCAGCGGCTGGGGCACGCCGATCGACTGGTGGGCCGACAGCAGCGCGCCGATGGCGGCGTTGGCCGTGCCGACCAGCGACAGTGCCTTGTTGTAGTAGACCTGGGTCAGGCCGAGGCCGCCGTACTCCTCGTCGATCTTCATGCCGAAGGCGCCGAGCTCCTTCAGGCCCCGGATGGTCTCGTCCGGGATGCGCGCCTCGCGCTCGATCCGCGGCCCGTCGATCTGCGTCTGGCAGAAGTCGCGGAGCCGGGTGAGGAAGGCCTCGCCCTTGGCCACGGCTTCCGGGTCGGGCTGCGGGTGCGGGTGGATGAGGTCGAGGCGGAAGCGGCCCAGGAAGAGCTCCTTGGCGAAACTGGGCTTGTGCCAGTCCTGTTCCCTGGCGGCCTCCGCCACCTGCCGGGCTTCACGCTCCGAGACGTTGCGTACTGCGGCGGGTGCGGACACGGTTGCGTCACCTCCGGGTAGCCGGTTACCGACCGGTGCTACTTGTCCGTACTACCCGAATTCCGGCGGCCCAGCCAGAGGAATCACGCCGGCGGCTGACCGGCCGTCAGCCGGCCGCCGCCGTCGTGGTCCCCGGTGGCGCTAGAGGTCGAGTCCGGTGAGCACCAGTACCCGCTCATAGGTGTAGTCGTCCATCGCGTACTTCACACCCTCACGCCCGGTGCCGGAGTCCTTCACCCCGCCGTACGGCATCTGGTCGGCGCGGTAGGAGGGCGCGTCGCCGATGATCACGCCGCCGACCTCCAGCTCCCGGTGGGCCCGGAATGCGAGCTGGATGTCGTGGGTGAAGACGCCGGTCTGCAGCCCGAAGCGGGAGTCGTTCACGGCGGCGAAAGCCTCGTCGGCGCCGTTCACCCGATGCAGTGACAGCACCGGGCCGAAGGCCTCGGCGCCGGCCAGGATCGCGTCGCCGGGCAGATCGGCCAGCACGGTCGGCGCGTAGCTGGCGCCGTCCCGCGCGCCGCCGGTCAGCAGCTTGGCACCCTTGGCGACCGCGTCGTCCACCCAGCTCGCGACCCGCTCGGCGGCGGCCTCGTTCACCAGCGGGCCCACATCGGTGGCGTCGTCGGACGGGTCGCCGGTGACCTGGGCGCGCACCTCGGCCACCACCTTCTCGGCCAGCGCGTCGTACACCGACGCGTCGGCGATCACCCGCTGCACCGAGATGCAGG
Organism: Streptomyces sp. DvalAA-14; assembly: GCF_900091855.1. Taxonomy (GTDB): domain Bacteria; phylum Actinomycetota; class Actinomycetes; order Streptomycetales; family Streptomycetaceae; genus Actinacidiphila. The sequence continues at coordinate 15,881 of NZ_FMCH01000147.1, read as the reverse complement.
ACTGGCCGGCCTGGTAGTTGGCGAAGGTGGCGATCCGCCCGGCCGCCCACTCCAGGTCCTGCTCAGACGACCAGTCGGCGAGCACCACGGCCGCCGCGTTGCCGCCCAGTTCCAAGGTGACGTGCTTGCGCGGCACCGAGTCCCGGATCGCGTGGCCGACGGTGTCGGAGCCGGTGAAGGAGATCACCGGCAGCCGCGGGTCCTGGACCAGTGCGGCCATCCGGTCGTTGGGCACCGGCAGCACGCTCCACGCGCCGGCCGGCAGCCCGCTGGTCTCGGCCAGGATCTCGCCGAGCAGCAGCGCGGACAGCGGGGTGGCGGGCGCCGGCTTGACGATGATCGGCGAGCCGACCGCGAGGGCCGGGGCGAGCTTGTGCGCCACCAGGTTGAGCGGAAAGTTGAACGGCGCGATGCCGAGCACCGGGCCGCGCCCGAACCGGCGGGTCAGCGCGAGCCGGCCCGTACCGCCCGGGTCGGTGTCCAGCCGCTGCGCCTGCCCGCTGTTGAAGCGGCGGGCCTCCTCGGCGGCCCAGCGGAACACCGACACCGCGCGGCCGACCTCGCCGCGCGCCCAGGTGATCGGCTTGCCGTTCTCCGCGGTGATCAGCCGGGCGGCCTCCTCGGCCCGCTCGGCCAGCCGCTTCGCCACCTGGTCCAGCGCCGCGGCCCTGACATGGGCGGGCGTCGCGGCGAACTCGAGTCGGGCGGCGTCGGCCGCGGCCACCGCTTCCTCGACCTGCTCCTGGCCGGGCACGCCCACCCGGGCGACGAGCGAGCCGTCCCACGGGCTGGTCACCTCGAAGCTGTCCGTACCGGTGGCCGGGCGGCCGGCCAGCCAGAAGGCGTACGGGGCTGCGGCTGTGGTTGTCACGGTGTTCCGCCCTTTCCTGCACCTGGTGGGTTCTGCTGTCACCGTAGGGGCGCCGCCGGGGGCCGGCCGTTGTCCACGGCGGCGTACCGGCCCGCGCGGGCGCTACGGATTGGCCAGAGCCAGGCGGGGCGCGGCCGGTGCGGGCCGGGCGGCTACGCCCCGACCTTGAGCGCCAGCCACAGCTCCATCCGCACGTCCGGCTCGTCCAGCGACCGGCCGAGGATCTCCTCCACCCGCCGCATCCGGTAGCGCAGCGTGTGCCGGTGCACCCCGAGGTCGGCCGCCGCCGCGTCCCACTGGCCGTGGTGGGACAGCCAGGCGGCCAGGGAGGCGACCAGGTCGCCGCGCGAGGTGGAGTCGTGCTCCCGCAGGGGCCGCAGCAGGCCCTCCGCGAACGCCCGGACCGCGTCGTCGGACAGCAGCGGCATCACCGAACCGGCGCCGACCTCACCGTGCTCGACCAGGTTCAGGCCCCGGCGGTGCGCGACGGCCAGCGCGCTCTCGGCCTGCCGGTGCGCCTCGGGGACCTCCTGCGCCGCGACGGCGGCCGACAGCCCGGCGGCCAGTCCGTCCGCGGCCTCGGCCAGGTCGACGGCGGTGGCCAGCGCCACGGCGTCCTCGGCGGCCAGGACCATCAGGCGACCGCCGTCGCGGACCGACAGCAGCGGTTCGCCGGAGCGGGCGGCCGCGGCCTCGGTCCGTTCGGCCAGCAGCGCCAGCGGACCGGCGGCATCGGCGGCGGAACCGGCTGGACCGGCTGGACCGACTGAACCGGCTGAACCGGCACCGCGGGCCTCGGCCGGCGCCGCGACGCCCGCGGGACCGGCCGGGGCGCCGAGGGTGACGGCCTCCGCGACGAGCAGCCGCAGCGGCCGGTCCAGCAGGTTGCCGTACAGGCGCCCCGCCACGCTGCGGGCGTGGTCCGGCTCACCGGCCAGCAGCATCCGCAGCAGGGCCGCCGCCAGCCGTCCTTGCGCCTCCTGCAGTGCGCGGGACTGCTCCAGCGACAAGGTGAGCAGGGCCACGGCGGCGTTGACGACGTAGCGCGCGTTGGTGTCGAGGCGCTCCTCGGTGCCGACGGCCAGGAAGCCGCGCGGCCGGCGGCCGGTGCCGAGCGACTGGATCTCCACCCGGTCCTCGGTGCCCGCCGGCCCGGCCACCGCGGCGCTGGCCGGGGCGGGGGTGTCGCGGAGCCGGTCGATCTCGCCGGCCAGCCGGGCCGCGCGGCGGCCGGCCCAGTCGGGGGCGGCGGCCAGCACGGCGCCGGAGGAGTCGTACAGCGCCGCCCAGCCGTCGAGGTGCGCGGCGAGCCGGGCGAGCAGGGCGCCGGTGCCGTCCGGGGCCAGCGCCGCGCGGGTCAGTTCGCGCTGGGCGTCCAGGCCGGCGGTGACCGCCTGGTACTGGTCGGCGGCGATGGCCGCCGACACCGCCTTGCTGATGGCGATGAAGGGGGTGGCGCGCGGCACCTCCAGCAGTGGCAGCCGGGCCTCGGCGGCGGCGCTCACCAGCGCGGGCGGCACCTCGTCGTGGCCGACGCCGACCCCGAAGCCGAGCCCGACCACCCCGGCCGCCGCGAGCCGCCGTACGTAGGCCCGCAGGAAGCCGCTGTCCTCGACGTCCAGTTTGAGGCCGGTGGTGAGCAGCAGTTCGCCGCCCTCCAGATACGGTCCCGGGTCGTCCAGTTCACTGGTGTGGACCCAGCGGACCTCGGCGTCGAGCCGGTCCCCGCCGGCGAGGACGCTGAGCTTGAGCGCCGAATGGTGGACGAGGGACGCGAGGGTGAGGGGCATACGGTCCTGGCGGGCGCTGGATGGTGGCCGGCCGGGGCCGGCCGGGCCCTTCGATTGTGCCGCAGCCCGAGGCACCCGCTCACGCCCGCAGGTCGAGCAGGACGGGCGGGGCGTGCTCCCCCGCGGTAGTGGTCAGCGACAGCACCGCGTGCCCGGCGGGGACGCCGTGGGCCAGATCGGAGGCCGACCACCGCTCCCTTTCCACCTTGCGCACCGTCACCGACTCGGTGGTGACCGCCACACCGGTGAACAGCCGCCGGACGCCGCGCAGCCCGCGCCGCAGCATCCCGCCGGACTGGTCGGGGGTCCGGGTGACGTCCTCGGTCTCCACCCAGGTGGTCCCCCACGCCTCGGCGAAGCGCTTGCCGTCCCAGGTGGTGACGCCGGACAGCACCATCCGGCAGCCGACCGAGCCGAGCAGCGAGGTGCGCAGCGACTCGGGCACGTCGTCCAGGGTGCGCAGGGTGAGCAGTATCCCGGCGTTGGCCGAGCGCAGCCGGGCCATGCCGCGGACCGCGTCGGCGGTGACGGTGTGCGCGGCGTCGTCCAGCACCAGGCAGGCGAACAGCGAGCGGTCGCGGCGGGCGGTGACGGCGGCGGTGAACTGCGCCAGCACCAGCCGGGCCAGGATGCGGGAGGCTTCGGCGTGGCCGCGTTCCGGCAGGTCGATCCGGACCCGCAGCGGGTGCTCCAGCGCGTACATGGAAAACGGGCGGGACCGTCCGGTGACGTCGAAGAACCCGGCGAAGGCGGGCCGTTCGAGCAGCGCCACCCGGTCGGCCAGCCGGGGGCCGATGTCACCGGGGCGGCCGACCTGGCGCTCGCGGGCGTCGAGTTCCCTGAGCATGCCGGGGGCGCCGGCCGCGCCGAGGGCGTCGCGCAGGGCCGCGTAGGCGTGCGCGGTGCCGTCGAGCAGCTCGCGCAGTTCGGCGACGGAGGGGAAGCGGCCGTGGGCGGTGGCGTAGGGGCCCAGGATCTGGGCCAGCGCGGTGGTGGCGCCGCGCAGTTCGCCCTCCTCGGTGGCGCGCGCGTCGAGCAGTGCCTCGGCCAGGGTGCCGGCCGCGGCGTCCGGGTCGGTGCCGCCGCCGTACAGGTCGAGGTCGTAGCGGGAGGCGGGGTCGGCCAGTGAGATCACCACGTCGAAGGCGCCGGCGGGACCGAGGTCGGCGCCGGCCGGGCCGACCGCGACGACCGCGGCCCTTCCGGCCAGGGCCTGCAGGCACAGCGACTCGACGACCGGGCGGACCACCGAGCGGGTCTTGCCGGACCCGGGCGGGCCGACCGCAAGCAGCCCGGTGCCCAGCAGCGCCGGGTCCAGGGCGATGCCCGAGCCGCGGTGCTGGTACGGGTTGCGGGCGTCGTCGGCGCCGCGGCCGATCCGCACCTGGCCGACCAGCACGTCGTGCGGCGCGGCGCGGTAGGGCACGTCGCGCCCGCCGGAGGGGTGCCCGCAGGCTGCGGCTCCCTGGCGCAGCACCGCGTCGGTGAAGGGGCCGAGCCGGGCGGGATCGGCCCGCACCCCGGTCCAGGCGCGGCGGATCCGGGTGTAGTCCACGTCGTTCATCCGCCCGGAGCGGACCTCGGCGGCCAGCCGGTCGGCGAGCGCGTACTGCCCGGCCTCCCGCAGCTCCGGCCACTCCACCGGATCGACCCGGCCGTCCTCGGGGGCGGCGCCGGGGGCGGGCTTGTCCCACAGGGCGCTGAGCAAGGGGCGGACGCAGCGCCGCCAGACCTCGGCGAAGTTTCCGAGGCGCCCGAAGATCAAGGCCAGCAGCAGGGCGAACAGGACATAGTAGATGTTCGAGGCGACCGCGAAGGCATGCGCGTCGCCCGTGCCGCTGCGCCATGAATCAGGGGTCAGCCAGATGAGCGGCCAGATCCAGAACGGCAGATAGCCGTTCCAGCACAGGGACCAGACAAGCAGTCCGCCGGCCACGGCGAGTGCGGCGCCACCGAGCAGTCGCCGGGTCCCCGCCCGCTCCGGATCCGGCGCCGAGCGCGGCGTGTGCCCGAATCCGTAGATCCCCGGCGCGTCCGTCTCCCGCGGGGTGCGCAGCCAGATCTCCAGTGCGGACGCGGGCGGCGCCTGCGCCGGCATCGGCGGCGGGGCGGCCGGTCGCGGCACGGGGGCGCCGGCGGGCTTGCGCGGCACCTGGCCCTCGTACGGGCCCGCCGGGTGCTGCGTGCCCTCGTAATCCATGGCGTCCATGGCGTGCTGCCCCTCGCCCCTCGTCTCGTCGTCTGACGATGCGCTCAATGTAGTCGAGCCGCTACGCCGGTAAAAGGATCTTGGCGGGACCGGACGGCGGCACGCGCACTGTCCGATCCGGCGAAACCGGGCCGGGCAGTGTTACCTATCGGCGTATGCGGGTGCGCCGTGCGGCGGCCTAGCCTGCGGAAGGACGCGCCGCCGCGAGTCACCGCACCAGGAGTAAGAAGGAGAGTGCCCGCCATGACCGAACTGCCCCAGGAGCGCCGGCTCGTCACCGCCGTCCCCGGCCCGAAGTCCCAGGAGCTGCTGGCCCGGATGGAGGCGACCGTGGCCCGCGGGATCTCCGTGACCCTGCCGGTGTTCGTGTCGCGGGCCGGCGGGGCCGTGGTGGAGGACGTGGACGGCAACCGGCTGATCGACTTCGGGTCCGGCATCGCCGTCACCTCGGTCGGCAACAGCGCCCCGGCCGTGGTGCGCCGCGCGACCGAGCAGCTGGCGGACTTCACGCACACCTGCGTCATGATCACTCCCTACGAGGGCTATGTGGCCGTCGCCGAGCAGCTGGCCGAGCTGACCCCGGGCGACCACCCGAAGAAGTCGGCGCTGTTCAACTCCGGCGCCGAGGCGGTGGAGAACGCGGTGAAGATCGCCCGCGCCCACACCAAGCGCCCGGCGGTCGTCGTCTTCGACCACGGCTACCACGGCCGCACCAATCTGACGATGGCGCTGACCGCGAAGAACATGCCGTACAAGGAGGGCTTCGGGCCGTTCGCGCCGGAGGTGTACCGGGTGCCGCTGGCGTACGGCTACCGCTGGCCGACCGGCCCGGAGCACGCCGCCGAGGAGGCCGCCGCTGCGGCGATCGACATGATCACCAAGCAGATCGGGGCCCATCATGTGGCGGCGATCGTGATCGAGCCGATCGCGGGCGAGGGCGGCTTCATCGAGCCGGCCAAGGGCTTCCTGCCGCGGATCGCGCAGTTCGCCCGGGACAACGGCATCGTCTTGGTGGCGGACGAGATCCAGACCGGTTTCTGCCGGACCGGGCAGTGGTTCGCGTGCGAGGACGAGGGCATTGTGCCGGACCTGATCACCACCGCGAAGGGCATGGCGGGCGGTCTGCCGCTGGCCGCGGTGACCGGCCGGGCGGAGATCATGGACGCGGCGCACGCCGGGGGCCTGGGCGGCACCTACGGCGGCAACCCGGTGGCGTGCGCGGCGGCGCTGGGCGCGATCGAGACGATGCGCGAGCTGGACCTGCCGGCGAAGGCGCGGCGGATCGGTGAGCTGATGACGCCGCGGCTGCGGGCCATGCAGGAGAAGTTCCCGGTCATCGGCGAGGTGCGCGGGCGCGGGGCGATGATCGCGGTGGAACTCGTCGAGCCGGGCAGCAAGGAGCCGAACCCGGCGGTGACCTCGGCCGTCGCGAAGGCGTGCCACGCCGCGGGGCTGATCGTGCTCACCTGCGGCACCTACGGAAACGTGTTGCGCTTCCTGCCGCCGCTGGTGATCGGGGAGAATTTGCTCAACGAAGGTCTCGACATCATCGAGGAGGCCTTCGCCGGGGTGTGAGGCGGCTGCCGTACGGCGCCCGCGGACCGGACCGCGGGCGTCCGCTTGCGGTCCGGCTGCCTGCGCAAAGTGACGGGGCGTAATCGGCGGGCGACCGACGGCAGGGGGGCGGGTGAGGTCGTGAAGAAGGTGTGCGGGCCTGATGGCGGACGGGTGATCGGTGACCCTGGCGGGACTTCTGTGACGTACGGTTTCCAAGGAACAACCCGCTCGTGGTCGACTCCCCAGAAGTCCACGAGTGACAACGCGCCGGTGAATCCCCATCACCGGCACAGCAGTGCCCTCGCGCACGACACCGCCGGGTCCTCTGGTCCCGGCAGTCCTCGCCGATCGGTCGGCCGTTCGTCCCACACCCCCCGGGACGGACGGTACCGCGGTCGCCCTGGCCGCCCCGGAACTCTCCCCCCTGTTCCGGGGCGGCTCATTGTGCTGTTCGGCCTCGGTGTGCTGCTCTTCGCCGCGCTCACCTGGCAGGTCTCCTCGAACGGGCCGCTGGTCGGGCGGGACTGGGCGGTGCTGCGCTGGTTCGACCGCACCGCCGCCGCCAACACCTGGTTCACCACCACCGCCCACTACTTCTGCAAGCTGGGCAACATCGAGGTGGCCGTGCCGGTGCTGCTGGCCGCGGTGTGCCTGACCGGGTGGCTGGGCCGCCGCGAGGCACTGCCCCGCTGGTGGCTGCCGCCGGCCGCCGCGCTGCTGGTCATCGCGGTGCTGCCGGTGGTGGTGACGGTGGTGAAGGACGCGGTGGCCCGCCCCGCGCCCGGGCTCACCGTGCCGGATCCCAGCGGGTACGGCTACTTCCCCTCCGGGCACACCGCGACCTCGGCGGTGGCCTACGGCGCCGCCGCGCTGCTGCTGCTCCCGTGGGCGGGCAGCCGGGCGGCCCGTCTGGTGCTGCTGGCGGGCACACCGCTGCTGCTGTTCGCGGTCGGCTTCTGCCTGGTGTGGTGCGACTACCACTGGCCGCTGGACGTCCTGGCCAGTTGGTGCCTGACGCTGAGCCTGCTGACGGTGGTGGCGGCGGCCCGCGCGGTGATGGACCGGGCGGTGGCGGGGCGGGCGGCGGAGCGCGGCGCCGCCGACCCGGCCGCCGGGGAGGTCGCCGACGGGGATGTCACCGACGGGGATGTCACTGATGGGTCGGGAAGCCCAGGTTGATGCCCCCGTGCGAGGGATCGGGCCACCGCTGGGTGACGGCCTTGCCGCGGGTGAAGAACTTCACGCCGTCCTCGCCGTACGCGTGCGAGTCGCCGAACAGCGAGGACTTCCAGCCGCCGAAGGAATAGGAGGCGACCGGGACGGGGATGGGGACGTTGATGCCCACCATGCCGACCTCGACCTCGTGCTGGAAGCGGCGGGCCGCGCCGCCGTCGTTGGTGAACAGCGCGGCGCCGTTGCCGTACGGATTGGCGTTGATCAGCGCCAGCCCCTCGTCGAAGGACGGCGCCCGGACCACGGACAGGACCGGGCCGAAGATCTCGTCGTCGTAGACGGACATGCCGGGCCGGACGTGGTCGAAGAGGGTCGGGCCGAGCCAGAAGCCGCCCGGCTCGCCCTCGACGGGGTGCTTGCGGCCGTCGACGGTGAGGGCGGCGCCGTCGGTGACGCCGGCGTCGAGGTATGCGGTGACCTTGTCGCGGTGAATACCGGTGACCAGGGGGCCCATCTCCGAGCCCGCGGCGCTGCCGGGGCCGACGGTCAGGGCGGCCATGCGCTCCTTGATCCGGGCCACCAGTGCGTCGCCGACCGGGTCCACGGCGACCAGCACCGAGACGGCCATGCAGCGTTCGCCGGCCGCGCCGAAGCCGGCGTTCACCGCGGCGTCGGCGGCCAGGTCCAGATCGGCGTCGGGCAGCACCAGCATGTGGTTCTTGGCGCCGCCCAGCGCCTGGACGCGCTTGCCGTGCCGGGTTCCGGTCTCGTACACGTGCCGGGCCACCGGGGTGGAGCCGACGAAGGACACCGCCTTGATGTCGGGGTGCTCCAGCAGCCGGTCCACGGCCGGCTTGTCGCCGTGCACCACGTTGAACACCCCGTCGGGCAGCCCGGCCTCGCGCCACAGGGCGGCCAGGAAGTTCGCCGCGGACGGGTCCTTCTCGGACGGCTTGACGACCACGGTGTTGCCGGCCGCGACGGCGATCGGGAAGAACCACATCGGCACCATGGCCGGGAAGTTGAACGGCGAGATCACCGCGACCGGTCCGAGCGGCTGCCGGATCGAGTAGACGTCGACCCCGGTGGACGCCTGCTCGGTGAAGCCGCCCTTGATCAGCTGCGGGATGCCGCACGCGTACTCGACGACCTCCAGGCCGCGGGCGATCTCGCCGAGCGCGTCGGAGTGCACCTTGCCGTGTTCGGAGACGATGATGTCGGCGAGTTTCTCGCGGCGGGCGCTGAGCAGCTCGCGGAAGGCGAACAGCACGGTGCTGCGCCGGGCCATCGAGGTGTGCCGCCACTGCTGGAAGGCGCCGAGGGCGGCGCCGACCGCCTCGTCGACCACGGCCGCGTCGGCGAAGTCCACCCGGCCGGTGATCCGGCCGGTCGCCGGGTCGTACACCTCGCCGTGGCGCCGCGCGGCGCGGCGCCAGGGTTGTCCGCCGATCCAATGGGTGATGTGCGTGGTCGTCACGGGCTGACCCTTCCGTCCGTCCTGCGGCTGCGACGCGGTGCGGCTTCGAGTCTCGCCACGCGGGCGCCGGGGAACAAGCACCGCGCGCGGAGGGATCGGCCGCGCGGCAGGCCGGCCGCGGCCGCCACCGCTGGGCAGCAGGTCACCGCGAGGCGCCCCGCCGGCGGCGGTCACTCGCCGGCCAGTTGCGCCGCCGCCTCGTGCATCGCCAGCTCGAGCACCACCGGGTCGGTGAGGTGCCCGGTGCCGTCCGGCGGGATCAGCCACCGCACGCCGCCGGTCGGCCGGCCCGGATACGGCACCACGATCCAGGTGCCGCGCCCGATCGCCCGCACCCCTGTGCCGAGCCATCGGCCAGCGGTTCCGGGCGGGACGAAGAAACCCAGCCGGGAGTCGCCGAAGTCGGCGAGCACCGGGCCCGGCCGGCCGGTGAGCCGGGTGAGCACGTCCAGGGTGGGATAGCCGAGCTCCCCGGACAGGATCAGGATGTCCCACAGCCGCCCGGCCGGCAGCAGCGCCACCCCCAGCGGATTGCGCTCCCATTCGAAGCGGCACCCCTCCGGGTCGGCCGCCGCCGACACCAGCCATTCGATCGCGCTCCTCGGTCCGGCGATGCCCATCGCCGTCCCCCCCTTCTCTCCATGTCTCCCCGTGACGGCGATTGCTGGCCGTCATGGGGAGAGAGGGGGTCGGTCGCCGATTATGACGCGGGTTTCGGGCCTTGCCGGCGGCGCGCTGTCCCCCCGGCCGCGTGCGTGGCGCACCGTCCCGCCTGCCGGGTCGGTCGGCCCGGTCGGTCCGCCGGGTCGCTCCGCCGGTCGGTGTCGCCGGGTCGTAGGGCGCGCTCAGACGTCGTGGGCGCAGGGCAGGCCCGCCGGGTCGTCCATGGGAAGCAGCGCGATCCCGCCGGGCTGCTCGACGGCCTCGAACAGCCGGCGGCCCGCCGGGTCGTCGGGCAGCTTGCCCTCGGTGGTGACGAAGTACTCGGTCAGGAAGGTCCGGACCGGCTCGCCGGGGATCGCGATCGCGCCGGCCAGTGCGGGGCCGGTCGCCAGCACGCCGAGCACCATGCCGGGCACCCGGGACGCGCCGGGGCGCAGGGCCGGCTGGAAGTAGGGCACATCCAGTGCCTTGGCGCCCTGCCGCGCGTAGAAGCGCAGCCGCGCGCCGGGATCGCCGCGCTGGGCGTCCGCCGAGTGGGCCGCGGGGTGTTCTATCTCGGCCAGGGTGATCAGCGGGCTCAGCCGCTCCTGCCAGCTGCCGCGCACGGCGGAGTCCATCAGCAGGCCGCCGATGCCGCCGGAGCGGGCGTCGCCGCGCACCGACATGTAGGCGAGCAGCAGGATCCGGCTTTCCGCGGAGAACTCACCGAGCGCCACCCCCATCGGCCGGCCGTCGGCCGCCACGAGGGCGCCGAGCATGGCGCCGCCGGCCAGCCCGGACCGCAGTTCGTCCCGGGTGATCAGCTCGTCGGGGGGAAACGCGGTGACGAGCAGGTCGTCGTAGACCGCGTCCAGTAGGGGGTGGTCCGGGCCAAGGGCAGCCACCTGCATGGAAATTCTCCTCACCGTGACGGGTCGGACCGCGGCGGCGACCGGTCCGGGCCGAGGGCCGGTCGACGCCCACAGCCTGACACGTCCCGGGCCGGCCGACGCCCCGAACGCGGCGGGAGGCCGGCCACGTTCGCGCCGCGGGTACGGGCCTACGCCTCCGGGTCGGCCAGCGGCTGTTCCAGCGGGGCCTCGAGTTCGTCGCGCATGTGGACCATCACCCAGTCGACGGTGGCGGTGAACGGGGTCCGGTCCCGGCCGAGATCGGATTCGGCCGGGCCGGCCGGGAAGCCGAAGGCGTTGTCCGGCGCGGTCTCCCGGTGCGACCAGTAGGGGGCGAACAGCGCCCGGCTCCGCACCCGGGCGGCGGCCACCTCGTCGCCGTGGCCGCTGCGTTCGGCTTCTTCGGCGCGCAGCCGGACCCGGTCCAGCGCGCCGTTGTAGAGGGAGACCGTGTACCAGGACGGGTATTGGTCGTAGATCTCCTGGCGCGTGTGGTAGACGTATCCGCGCAGGACGGACCGGGCGTAGCAGTCGAAGGCGCGGCGCAGATCGCCCTGCGCCCACGCCATGTCGCCGAAGGTCTGCGCGACGAACACCGGCAACTCGTTCTCCTCCTCCTCGGCCATCCGCTCCTCGATGCCGTCCAGGAGTTCCCGGGCGGCCTGCGGCCCGGTCGAGGCGTACAGATCGGCCTCCAGCCAGGTCGCCCAGTTGCCGATCCACAGCTCCTCGTCCCTGGTGCAGGCGTCCGCGGCGGTCCGGTACGAGGTCGCGGCGCGGGACCGGGCCGCGTCCGTGCCGCTGCTGCCGAACCAGATGGTGTCGCCCTGCAGGATGAACACAATGATGTAGATCCGGCGCAGGTCGGCGTCCTCGGGGACACGGCCGCGGCGGATGCCCAGGTAGCGGGCGACGGCGTCCAGGGCCGCGGCGGCCTCGAACCAGCGCTCGCTGTCGGCGCCGGGCCGCTGATGAGCGCGGCCGGCCACGTAGTTCACCCGCAGCGCGTCCAGCCAGTCGACCCAGCGCACGTCCAGATCGGCGGGCAGCGAACGGTAGGCGGCGATCAACTGGCCGCAATAGCTCGACGGCACCTCGGCGTCCCACCAGAAGAACGCCTCCAGGAAGAGCCGGATCATGGCCCGTTTCGAGGCGTTGAATTCCCTGCGGGGCATATGGGACGCGTGGTGCAGCCATTCCTGCGAGTCGCGCTGCCAGTCGGGGTTCTCATAACGGGAACCCGCCGCGTGCGGGGAAAGTTCGTCGAGGTCGTTCTCGAAATTCATCCGCACCCGGTAGTGGCGTTCCACCCGGGCGTGCTGCTCGGCGAACTCCTCCGGGCGTTCGTCGCGGAAGGCGCGGGCCAGGTTTTCCCGCAGGTAATCGTGCAGCCGCCATCCCTGGTCGGCGTCGTCGTCGAACGGGGTGGTGAAATCGCTGCGGTACATCCAGTCGTAGAGGCGGGCCGCGTCCTGGGCGGTGACCCCGTGCTCGGCCAGCAGCGACTCCAGGATCTCTGGGGTGCAGCGCCGCAGCACGGTCAGCAGGTCGAACAGGGGCACCGGCCGGCCGATCAGCCGCTCGGCGTGCTCCTGGACGAAGGTGCGCACCGCTTCGAAGCCGCCCCGGCTCCCCCAGCGCGCGTCACCGCCCAGCAGCCGCTCACGGACGGTGGCGACCGGGGTGTCGGCAGGTAAGGAGCCGAGCAGGATCTCGCAGCAGGTGACCATGCCGATCGGGTGGCCTTTGGTGACGGTGGCGATCTCCAGGGCGCAGGCCCGCGCCGGGTCCTCGCTCCAGCCGGCGTCGAGGAGCCGCCGGGTGACATAGCCGGCGGTTTCCGTCCGGGGCAGCAGTCCCAGCGTGATCCGCCGGGTGTCGGACGGCAGGTTGTCGGCGTCGGGTTGCGGGTGACGGGCGTGCACGACGGCGGCGGTCGTCACCCCGCTCAGTACGGACATCAGCCAGCGGCCGACCGGGGTGCCGAGCACCCGCTGCGTGTCGTCCACCTGGATCGCCGTCGGGTGGGCCCGGGCGATACCGTCCAGGGCGGCGGTCAACTGCCGCTGCATCTCGGCCAGCCGCCCGCTGGTGGCGCCGGTTCCGAGGCCCTCGACGCTGGCACTGCCCGTCCGGTCCAGATGGACGTCGCCCCGGGTGTTGGTGACCGTCACCGTGACGTTCTGGGTGACCGTGGCGAGTGACGCGCCGGCATCCCGGACCGTCAGGATCGCCGACTCCCAGTCCCGGCCCACCTCCGGGCCGACCAGGGGCTGTTCGCCGGCGCCCGGGTCGTGGGCCTTGTGCACATCGGCGGCCAGCGCGTCGATCAGATACCGGCAGGCGGCGTAGTCGGCCATCGCCCGCTCGTCCTCGGTCATCGCGTGGCCCCGGCCGTACTGGGGGGCGCTGGCGGTGATGAACAAGATGAGCCGGCCTTCCGCGCGCAGACCCGAGGCAACCTCTTCGAGCAGCAGGGTCTTGCCGCAGCCGCTGTCGGCCACCACGTCGAAGCGGACGCCCTCCTGGCTCCGGGCGGCGGTCAGGACCTGATCGCGGGCGCTGCGCAGCGACATGGTGATGGTGTACGAGTCCTCGGCCGGGCCGGGGACGGGGCCGGGGCCGAGATCGCCCGGCGGGGCGGGGCTGATGACCGGTTCGGGGTCCGGCGGGGGCGACGCGGCCGGGGCGGCGGGCACGGGGGGCGGCGCGGGGGCGGGAGCGGGGGCCACTGAGGCCGGGGGCGTTACGGGTGCCGGTGCCGGTGTCGGAACGGGGGTCGCCGGCACCACCGGGGGGCCGGAGGTGGCGATGGCGGAGTCGACGAGGTTGACCTCCCCGCTCCTGCCGATGTCCAGACTGACCGGCCCGCCGTCCCGGGAGTGGACCGACCGCTCCACCTTGACCTTCTCGCCGCCGCCCAGCCGCACGTGCACACCGGGCGCGTCCGCGCCGCCGGGCCGCTCCTGCGGGCCCCATCGCACCAGGGCGATCAGCGCCAGCACCGACACCACGTACAGGCCGCAGACAATGCCGCCCACCACGGCGAACAGACCGCCGGATATGAGCGAGGCCAGCAGCACGGTGAGGGAAGCGCCGAATCCGGCGAGGAGAGCCGGTTGGGAAGTGAGTCCTCCGGCAACGGTGTTCAGGACGGACAGAATCTGGGAGGCCGGCCCCGAGTCCGTTTCCGTCGCCGGGTCATCAGTATTCGGGTCGGGCATCTGCGCCTCCGCTACTGGAATGCCTTGCTCCCGCAGAATAGGAGCGGACGGGGGAACGCGTCGGTCATATGCGGAATTCGGGTGCCACCGGGCGGATAACGATCCCGCATCCGGCGCCCGGTCCGCTCCGGCGTCGACCGGTCCGCGGTCCGGCAGCGGTCCGGCAGCGGTCCGGTGCGGTCCGGCGGCTGTCAGGGGCGGTTCAGCAGCCGTCCCGCGGCGGTCCGTGCCCTGTTCCGCCGGGCGCCGGGTCCCGGAGCGCCCCCGTTCGCACCGGGCCTCTACGATGAACCCTCAGCCATCAGCCCCGGAAGGATTCCCCCATGTCCGACATCGCGACCGGTCGGCTACCCGGCACCGCACTCGGCGGGGGCGGCGGGCTCGACGCCTTCATCGCCGGACTGCCGAAGGCCGAACTGCATGTCCACCACGTAGGGTCCGCCTCCCCGCGCATCGTCGCCGAACTGGCCGCGCGGCACCCCGACTCGGCGGTCCCGACCGATCCGGCGGCGCTGGTGGACTACTTCAGCTTCCGCGACTTCGCGCACTTCATCCAGGTGTACCTGTCGGTGGTGGACCTGATCCGGGACGCCGAGGACGTCCGGCTGCTCACCTACGAAGTGGCCAGGGACATGGCCCGGCAGAACATCCGCTACGCCGAGCTGACCGTCACCCCCTACTCGTCCATCCGGCGCGGCATCCCGGACCAGGCCTTCATGGAGGCCATAGAGGACGCCCGGAAGTCGGCGGCGGCGGAGCTGGGCGTCACGCTGCGCTGGTGCTTCGACATCCCGGGCGAGGCGGGACTGGCGGCCGCGGCGGAGACCACCCGGCTGGCCCTGGACCTGCGGCCCGACGGACTGGTGTCCTTCGGCCTGGGCGGGCCCGAGATCGGAGTGCCCCGGCCGCAGTTCAAGCCGTACTTCGACCAGGCGCGGGCGGCCGGTCTGCACAGCGTGCCGCACTCCGGGGAGACCACCGGGCCGCAGACGGTCTGGGACGCGTTGGAGGTGCTGGGCGCCGAGCGCATCGGCCACGGCACCAGCGCCGCCCAGGACCCGAGGCTGCTGGAGTACCTTGCCGAGCGGCGGATCGCGCTGGAGGTCTGCCCGACCTCGAACATCGCCACCCGCGCGGTCGCCTCGCTGGACGAGCACCCGATCGGGACGATGGTCGCGGCCGGCGTACTGGTCACCGTGAACAGCGACGACCCGCCGATGTTCGGCACCGACCTCAACACCGAGTACGCGGTGGCGGCGCGGCTGCTGGGGCTGGACCCGGCGGGGGTGGCGGCGCTGGCGAGGAACGCGGTCGAGGCGTCGTTCATGGAGCCGGCGGACAAGCGGGCGCTGGCCGGGGAGATCGACACCTACACCACCAACTGGGGCGGCTGACCATGGCGGACTTCCGGGTCACGGCGCAGTCGGTCGCCCACCGGGGCGACCCGTACCACCACCGCGAGAACACCTTGGCCTCGGTCCGGTCGGCGCTGGTGAAGGGCGCCGACGCGGTGGAGGTCGATGTCCGGCTCACCCGGGACGGGGTGCCGGTGCTGCTGCACGATCCGACGCTGGAGCGGCTGTGGGGTTCGCCCGAGCCGGTGTCCGAGCTGACCGCGGCGGAGGTCTCCCGGCTGACCGGCGGCGCGGTGCCGACGCTGGCCGACGCGCTGGAGGAGCTCGGCCGGCACGCGGCCGCCCGCATGCTGCTGGACCTCAACGCGGTGGAGGAGGCCGGTCCGACCGTCGCCGCGGTGCGGGCGGCCGAGGCCGGCGAGCGGGTCTACTACTGCGGTGAGCTGCCCGCCATGATCGCGGTCCGCGTGCACGATCCCGACGCCGAGATCGCCATGACCTGGACGACCTCGCAGCGTCCGCCGCGGTCCCTTGTCACGGACCTGGCGCCGCGGTGGATCAACCTCCGCTTCGGCCTGGTCGACGCCGCCACCGTCCGGTGGGCGCACGACCAGGGCCTGCGTGGTGGGGGCCCTGGACCGCGGACCGGGCGCGTTCGATGTCCCGCCTGGT
>NZ_FMCH01000061.1 GCF_900091855.1 Streptomyces sp. DvalAA-14 | reverse complement strand
CGCCGGCCGGCGGGGGGCTGCGGCGCCCCTGGGGTCCGGTGCCCGCCCGGCCGGCGCGGTTCCTGAAACCGCGGGTCCGCCGACCGCTACGCCGGGCGGCAGGCCGATACCATGCGGGTCACTGAACGTGCTGAGAGGGGAGCGTCCACGGCATGGCTGGAGAACCGCAGGCCGACTGCTTGTTCTGCAAGATCGTCGCGGGGGAGATCCCGGCGACGATCGTCCGGGAGACCGACACGACCGTGGCCTTCCGCGACATCAATCCGCAGGCGCCGACGCATGTACTGGTCATTCCCCGGGTGCACTACCGGGACGGCGCCGCGCTCGCGGCCGGGGACCCGTCGGCCGCCGCCGATGTGCTGCGGGAAGCCGGCGAGGTGGCGGTCCAGGAGAAGGTGGCCGACTCCGGCTACCGGGTGATCTTCAACAGCGGCGCCGGCGCCGGACAGACCGTCTTCCACGCGCACGCCCACGTACTCGGCGGGCGCGACCTGCAGCGACTGGTCGTCTGAGCGCCGGACGATCCGAGCCCTACCCGAACTGAGCCCCCGTCGTACGGAGCCCGCTCGTGCGTGAACTCGTCGTCCTCGGTACCGCCAGTCAGGTCCCCACCCGGCAGCGCAATCAGAACGGCTATGTGCTGCGCTGGGACGGCGAGGGCATCTTGTTCGACCCCGGCGAGGGCAGCCAGCGGCAGATGCTGCTGGCCGGGATCGCCGTGCACGACCTGACGCGGATCTGCGTCACCCACTTCCACGGCGACCACTCGCTCGGGCTGGCCGGGGTGATCCAGCGGATCAACCTGGACCGGGTGCCGCACCCGGTGACCGCCCACTACCCGGGGAGCGGGCAGCACTTCTTCGACCGGCTCCGGTACGCCACCGCCTACTACGAGACCTCCGAGCTGCGCCTGGCGCCGGTCGGCGGCGACGGACCGATCGCCGTCACCCCTGCCTTCACCCTGTCCGCCGCGCGGCTGTCCCACCCGGTGGAGTCGTACGGTTACCGGCTGACCGAACCGGCCGGCCGCCGGCTGCTCCCGGACCGGCTGGCCGCGCACGGCATCGCCGGCCCCGACATCGGCCGCCTCCAGCGCGAAGGCGGGCTGAGGGGCGTGGCGTTGGCGGAAGTCAGCGAGCTGCGTCCCGGCCAGAGCTTCGCCTTCATCATGGACACCCGGCTCTGCCCGGCGATCCCCGTGCTCGCCGCCGGCTGCGACCTGCTCGTCATCGAATCGACCTTCCTGGACGAGGATGTCCGACTGGCCGCCGACTACGGTCACTTGACGGTCGGCCAGGCCGCCGAGGCCGCGCGGGACGCCAGGGTGCGCCACCTGGTCCTGACCCACTTCTCCCAGCGCTACACCGACCCCGACGCGTTCGAGCGGCAGGCCCGCCTGGCGGGCTTCACCGGCGAACTCACCGTCGCCCAGGACCTGATGCGCGTCCCGGTGCCCAGGCGCCGCTGAAGCCCGGCCCGGCCGGGCCTCACCAGCCGGCGGCGGTCAGCAGCCGGTCGGCGACGGCGGGGGAGTCCACCAGCGGGTGCAGGGCCAGCGCGCGCAGGGCGGCCGTGCGCGAGCCGGTGGCCGCCGCCTCGATCGCCGCCCGTTCAACGGACTTGAGGGTCAGCATCAGGCCCGCCTGGTGCTCGTCCGGCGGCGCGACCGGCAGCGGCCTGGCCCCGAACGCGCCCACCTCGCACGGCACTTCGACGACGGCGGCCGGGTCGAGGCAGGAAACCGCCCCGCCGCCCGGCACGTTCAGGATGAGCACGGTCCGCTCGTCGCGGGCGATGGCGCGCATCAAGGCCAGCGCCACCCGGTCGTAGCCGCCGCCGTCCAGATCGTGCGGGTCGCGTGCCCAGCCGCCGGTGGCCGCGCGGTTCTCGGCCATGTACGTCTCCTCGCGCTCCCGCCGGGTCCGGTCCCACAGGGCGTACGCGTCGGCCGGCGCCGCGTCCGCCGCCGCGAAGAACGCCGACTGCTGCCGGTCGAGGAACGCGCCCCGGGTGGCCGGCGCCGAGCGCACCGCCGCCAGGGCCTCTCGCCGGAAGTAGTAGTAGTGCAGGTACTCGTTGGGCAGCGAGCCCAGCGCGGCCAGCCACGCGGGGCCGAACAGCCGCCCCTCCTCGAAGCCGGACAGCGCCGCCGGGTCGGCGAGCAGCCCCGGCAGCAGATCCCGGCCGTCGGCGGTCAGGCTGCGCAGCCAGCCCAGGTGGTTGAGGCCGATGTAGTCGTAACCGAAGCCGGGCGCGTCCGGGTCGGCGCCGGCCGCGCGGGCCGCCCGCCGCACCAGGCCCACCGGGGAGTCGCAGATGCCGATCACCCGCGGGCCCAGCACCCGGGACATCGCCTCGGTCACCATGCCCGCCGGGTTGGTGAAGTTGATCACCCATGCGCCGGGGGCCACCGCCTTGACCCGCTCGGCCACCGCCACCGCGACCGGCAGCGTCCGCAGGCCGTAGAGCACCCCGCCCGCGCCGACCGTCTCCTGCCCCAGCACCCCTTCGGCCAGCGGCAGTTGCTCGTCCCGCACCCGGCCCGCCGTACCGCCGACCCGGATCGCGGAGAACACGAAGTCCGCGCCCCGCAAGGCGTCGTCCAGATCGGCGGCGAGCCGTACGGACGGCGCCGGCGCCCCCGAGGGGCCGGCCCGCAAGGTGTCCAGTACCGCGCCCACCACGCGCAGCCGCCGCGGGTCCGTGTCGTACAGCACGACCTCGGTCACCGTCGGGTCGCCGAGCAGCGCGCGGTACACCAGCGGGACGCGGAAGCCGCCGCCGCCCAGAATCGTCAGCCTCATCGGGTGATCGGTCCTCCGGTCGTTCGCGCGAGGCGTTGTCCGACGCGAGCGCCCCTTCATCGTGCACAGTGTGGAGCATGGACGACCAGACCGTTCTCGACCCGCTCGGCGCACTGCGCACACCCGGGGACCCGGCGGCCGACGTCTATCTGACCGGCACCGTCTTCCTGGACATCATCTTCACCGGCCTGGACAGCGCGCCGGTACGCGGCACCGAGTCGTGGGCGCGCGGCATGGGGTCCAGCCCCGGCGGCATCGCCAACATGGCCACCGCGCTGGCCCGACTCGGTCTGCGCACCACGCTCGCGGCGGCCTTCGGCGACGACATGTACGGCGACTACTGCTGGGACTGCCTGCACAGCGGCGAAGGCATCGACCTCACGCCGTCCCGCCGCATCCCCGGCTGGCACTCGCCGGTCACCGTGTCCATGGCCTACGAGGACGAGCGCACCATGGTCAGCCACGGGCACCAGGCGCCACCGCCCGAGGACGCGGTACCGACCTGCCCGCCGCCGGCCCGGGCGGCGGTCGCCGCGCTCGGCTGCCGCACCGGCGTGGGCGCCGAGCACGACTGGATCGCCGGCGCCGCCGCCTCGGGCACCCAGATCTTCGCCGATGTCGGCTGGGACGAGACCGGGCGCTGGGATCCGGCCGACCTGGAGGGGCTCCGGCACTGCGCGGCCTTCCTGCCGAACGCGGAAGAGGCCATGCGGTACACCCGCGCCGCGACGCCGATCGAGGCCGCGCGCAAGCTCGCCGAACGCGTACCGCTCGCGGTCGTCACGCTCGGCGCGCAAGGCGCCTGCGCGGTGGATTCCGCCACCGGCGAGACGGCGCAGGTGCCGGCGCTGCTGGTCGACGCGCTGGATCCGACCGGGGCCGGCGATGTCTTCGTGGCCGGCTTCGTCACCGGCACGCTGGCGCAGTGGCCGCTGCCGGACCGCCTGGCCTTCGCCTCGCTCTGCGCGGCGCTGTCCGTCCAGGAATTCGGCGGCTCGCTCTCCGCGCCGGGCTGGATCGAGATCGCCGGCTGGTGGCAGCAGGTCAAGGCGTACGCCGGTCAGGCGGTGGGGGACCGCGCGGCGCTGCGGCGCTATGCCTTCCTCGAATCCCTCCTGCCCTCGGCCACCCGCCCCTGGCCCTTGCGCCGCGCGGTCCCCACCATCGGCTTCCGCCCCGCCTGACGCCCTGCCGCCGGCCCCCTCTGGGCCGCAGCGTGAGCGTGCCGCCGCCCGGGGTGCCGGTCCGCGCCGTTCCCCGCGCCCCTGCGAGCCCCGCCCCGCGCGGCACGGCAGAGGTCGGGTCGCGCCCCGCCCCAAAGGGGCACGGGGAACGGCGCGGGCAACCCCCCACCCGCCCGCACGACAGGGGCCGGCCGCAACCCCCTCCCGCCGGGGGCACGCGGTGGTCGCGACCTCCCGCCGGGGGGCAAAAGGCCCGCTCGGGGGCATCCCCGACACCCCGCCGGGCGGGAGGAGGCCGCGGGCCCGCCCCGGGCCGCAGGCGCATGCCTCGCAAGGGCTAAACCCCTCGGCCCGGGCGGCAGCCACGTCGTACCCTTGGAAGCCCGGAGGTTTCCGGGTTCGTCGATCATCAGAAAGCGGGATGAGCAGGCCTTAGCGCCGGCCCATGACTCAGACACCGACCAAGCAGCCGCCGCAGCCGCCGAAGCAGGCGCGCGCCCACTTCGTCGTACCGGCCAAGCACCCCATGGTGACCGTCCTGGGGTCAGGGGACGCTCTGCTCCGGGTGATCGAGCGGGCCTTCCCGACGGTGGACATCCACGTCCGCGGCAACGAGATCAGCGTGGCCGGCGACGCCACCGAGGTGGCACTCGTCCAGCGCCTCTTCGACGAGATGATGCTCGTCCTGCGCACCGGCCAGCCGCTGACCGAGGACGCGGTGGAGCGCTCCGTCGCCATGCTGCGCGCCGACGGCACCGCCGGCGCCGAAACCCCGGCGCAGGTGCTCACCCAGAACATCCTGTCCAGCCGCGGCCGGACGATCCGTCCCAAGACGCTCAACCAGAAGCGGTACGTCGACGCGATCGACACCCACACCATCGTCTTCGGCATCGGCCCGGCCGGCACCGGCAAGACCTACCTGGCGATGGCCAAGGCCGTCCAGGCCCTGCAGTCCAAGCAGGTCAACCGGATCATCCTGACCCGACCGGCGGTCGAGGCCGGTGAGCGGCTCGGCTTCCTGCCCGGCACGCTCTACGAGAAGATCGACCCGTACCTGCGCCCGCTGTACGACGCCCTGCACGACATGCTGGACCCGGACTCGATCCCCCGGCTGATGGCGGCCGGCACCATCGAGGTCGCCCCGCTGGCGTACATGCGCGGCCGTACCCTCAACGACGCCTTCATCATCCTGGACGAAGCGCAGAACACCAGCGCCGAGCAGATGAAGATGTTCCTGACCCGGCTCGGCTTCGAGTCCAAGATCGTCGTCACCGGCGACGTCACCCAGGTCGACCTGCCCAGCGGCACCAAGAGCGGGCTGCGGCAGGTCCAGGACATCCTGTCCGATCTGGAGGACGTGCACTTCGCCCGGCTCACCAGCGCCGACGTGGTGCGCCATAAGCTGGTCGGACGCATCGTGGACGCCTACGAGGCGTACGACAACGCCCAGGCCGAAGAAAACGCGGGCGGCACCAGCAGCGCCAGAAACGGCAACGGCTCCAGGCCCAAGAGAAAGTAACCGGCTTAACCATCATGGCGATCGACGTCAACAACGAGTCCGGCTGGGAGATCGACGAGCGGGCGGTCCTCGACGCCGCCCGCTACGCCCTCCTGCGCATGCGTATCCACCCGCTCTCCGAACTCTCGGTGATCGCCGTGGACGCCGCCGCCATGGAGCAGCTCCACCTGCAGTGGCTGGACCTGCCCGGGCCCACCGACGTCATGTCCTTCCCGATGGACGAGCTGCGTCCCGGCAAGGAGGACGAGGAGCCCGCGCAGGGCCTGCTCGGCGACATCGTGCTGTGCCCGGAGGTCGCCAAGCAGCAGGGCCAGGACGCGCCGACCAAGCACTCCATGGACGAGGAGCTGCAGCTGCTCACCATCCACGGCGTGCTGCACCTGCTCGGCTACGACCACGGCGAAGCGGACGAGAAGGCCGAGATGTTCGGCCTGCAGAAGACGATCCTGGACGACTGGCGGGCCGAGCGCGGCATCGAGGGCGAGTCTCCCGCCCCGACCACCCACTGACGGCGACGGCGCACCCACCCCATGATCGTCTCCGCTGTCCTGCTGGTCATTGTTGCCTGGTTCGCCGCCTGCGCGGAGACCGGCATCGCCCGGATCTCCCGCTTCCGCGCCGAGGCGGCGCTGCGCTCGGGCCGCCGCGGCGCCGGCAACCTGCTGGCCGTCGCCTCCGACCCGACCCGCTATCTGAACGTGGCCCTGCTGGTCAGGGTGGCCTGCGAGACGGCCGCCGCGGTCCTCGTCGCGGTCGTCTCCGACCGGCACTTCGACCGCACCTGGCAGGTGCTGCTGGTCGCGATCGGCGTGATGGTGCTGGTGTCGTACGTGGCCGTCGGCGTCTCGCCGCGCACCATCGGCCGCCAGCACCCGCTCAACACGGCGACCGCGGCCTCGTACGTACTGCTGCCGCTGGCCCGGGTAATGGGCCCCATCCCCGGGCTGCTGATCCTGCTCGGCAACGTCCTGACCCCCGGGAAGGGCTTCAAACGCGGCCCGTTCGCCAGTGAGGCGGAGCTGCGGGCCCTGGTGGACCTGGCCGAGTCGGAGTCGCTGATCGAGGACGACGAGCGGCGGATGGTGCACTCGGTGTTCGAACTCGGCGACACCATCGTCCGCGAGGTGATGGTGCCGCGCACCGAACTGATCATGATCGAGCGGTTCAAGACGGTCCGGCAGGCGATGACGCTCGCGCTCAGAAGCGGCTTCTCGCGCATTCCGGTGACCGGCGAGAGCGAGGACGACGTGGTCGGTTTCGTCTACCTCAAGGACCTCGCCCGCCGGGTGCACATCAATCGCGACGCCGAGAACGACCCGGTGTCCTCGCTGATCCGGCCGGCCGCCTTCGTACCGGACACCAAGAACGCGGGTGACCTGCTGCGGGAGATGCAGCAGGACCGCAACCACGTCGCGGTCGTGGTGGACGAGTACGGCGGCACGGCCGGCATCGTCACCATCGAGGACATCCTGGAGGAGATCGTCGGCGAGATCACCGACGAGTACGACCGGGAGACCCCGCCGGTGGAGGAACTCGGCGAGGGCCGCTACCGGGTCACCGCCCGGCTCGACATCGGCGATCTCGGCGAGCTGTACGACGTCCTGCTCGACGACGACGACGTGGAAACGGTCGGCGGCCTGCTGGCCAAATCCCTCGGCCGCGTCCCCATCCCGGGCGCGAGCACCGTCGTCCCCCTCCCGGAGGACGCCTCGGGCGAACGCGAAACCACCGCCCTGCGCCTGACCGCCGAGACCCAGGAGGGCCGCCGCAACCGCATCGGCACCGTGCTGGTGGAGCCGGTCCGGCCGGCGGACGCACCGTAGCGGCGGCGCGGAGTCGGCCCGGTCAGAGGGCGAACTGCCCGATCATGCCGAGCAGATCGGCGCTGGCCGCGTGGATGGAGCCGGCGAAGCCGGTGTCGGCGAGGTAGAAGCCGAAGGCGCCGCAGGCCAGTGAGTGGGTCGGTTTGATCGCCCCCTTCCGGTGCAGGAAGAAGGCGATCACGGCGAGCGCGATGACGAGGGGCATGTGCAGGAACATCAGGAACACCTCCTCCAACGATCACTGCTGCGCCCCAGGCTAGGCGAGGTCGACTCCCCGCGCATGTCCGCACCCGGAGCGTGACCGGCACCCGCCGTGACGCCCTCGGCAGCGCCCCGGCGGACAGCCCTATGATCACGGCCATGAGCGAATCCCCGGCGCAGGCCGCCCCCGCCCTCGACCCCGAAGACCGCAAGCTCGTCACGCTGGCCCGGTCCGCCCGCGCCCGCAACGCGGTGGCCGAGGGCGCCGCGGTGCGCGACGAGACCGGCCGCACCTATGTGGCCGGTTCGGTGACCCTGCCGTCCCTGACGCTGAGCGCGCTGCAGACCGCGGTCGCGATGGCGGTGGCCAGCGGCGCCCGGTCCCTGGAGGCCGCGGTGGTGGTCACCGAGGCCGACCGGCCCAGCGAGGCCGACCGGGCCGCGGTGGGCGATCTGGGCGGCCCGGACACCCCGCTGATCCTGGCCGGCCCGGACGGCGAGGTACGGACCGGCGTGACCGCCGGCTCCTGAACCGGGACCCGTCCCGCGGGGTGCACCGGCCGCCGGCGAACCGCTCAGAGCGCGTCGGGGCCGCGTTCCCCGGTCCTGACCCGGACCGCCGTGTCCACCGGCACCGACCACACCTTGCCGTCGCCGATCTTCCCGGTCCGGGCCGCCGCCACCACCGTGTCGATCACCGTGTCCGCGTCGGCGTCCTCGACCAGCACCTCGATCCTGGCCTTCGGTACCAGGTCCACCCGGTACTCGGCACCCCGGTACACCTCGGTGTGCCCGCGCTGCCGGCCGTAGCCGCTCGCCTCGGTCACGGTCAGACCCTGCACGCCCATCTCGTGCAGCGCCGTCTTCACGTCGTCCAGCTTGTGCGGTTTGATGACGGCGGTGACCAGCTTCATGCCAGTGGGCTCCTGTCCTGGGCGTGCGAGGGGCTGCGGGTGGCGCCCGCGTGTGCGGCCCCGCCCGACATGCCGTGCGTCAGTACGCCGTGATCGTAGGCGGTCTCGGCGTGCACGGTCAGGTCCAGTCCGGTGCGTTCCTCCTCCTCGCTGGCCCGGAAGCCCATCACCCGCTCCACGGCCCGCCCGATGCCGTACGTGACGGCGAACGCGTACGCGCCGACCGCCAGTACCGCCACCGCCTGCCGCCCCAACTGGCCGAGCCCGCCACCGTAGAACAGGCCCCGCGGGCCGCCGGTCATGCTCGCGGTGGCGAAGAGCCCGATCAGCAGGGTGCCGACGACGCCGCCCATCAGGTGCACCCCCACCACGTCCAGCGAATCGTCCACGCCCCAGCGGAACTTCCAGCTCACCGCGTACGAGCAGAGCACGCCCGCCGCCACCCCGACGACCACCGCGCCCAGCACGTTCACGCTGCCGCACGACGGGGTGATCGCCACCAGGCCCGCGATCGAACCGGAGGCCGCGCCCAGCGTCGTCGCGTGGCCGTCCCGGCGCTTTTCCACCATCAGCCAGCCCAGCAGCCCTGCGCAGCCCGCCGCCTGGGTGTTGAAGAAGGCCGCGGCGGCCAAGCCGTTGGCGCCCAGCGCGGATCCGGCATTGAAGCCGAACCAGCCGAACCACAGCAGCCCGGCGCCCAGCAGCACCAGCGGCAGGTTGTGCGGCCGCATCGAGTCCCGGCGAAAGCCCAGCCGGGGCCCCAGCACCACGGCCAGCGCCAGCCCGGAGGCGCCCGAGCACACCTCGACGACGGTGCCGCCGGCGAAGTCCAGCGCGTGCAGCCGGCCGACGATCCAGCCGCCCTTGCCGAACACCCAGTGCGCCACCGGTACGTATACGGCCAGCGTCCACACCAGCACGAACGCCACCCAGGCGCCGAACCGCGCCCGGTCCGCGACCGCGCCGCTGATCAGCGCGGCGGTGATGATCGCGAAGGAGAGTTGGAAGGTGGCGAAGAGCAGGGTCGGTACATCTCCGGTGACCGAGGCCGGCCCGATGCCGCTCATGCCGAGGTGGTCGAGGCTGCCGATCAGGCCGAGGCCGCCCGCGTCCGTCCCGAAGGCCAGGCTGTAGCCGGCGACCAGCCACACCACCGTGACCAGCGCGATCGACACGAAGCTCATCATCAGCATGTTGAGCACGCTCTTGCTGCGGACCATGCCGCCGTAGAAGAGCGCCAGCCCCGGGGTCATCAGCAGCACGAGCGCGGTCGCGGTCAGCAGCCACGCGGTGTCACCGGCGTCGACGGCCCCGGCGGCCCGGGCGGCGGCGGCAAGGGGCGGGCCGGCGGACAGGAGCAGCACGAGGGGGTCCCTTCGGTCGGCGGCTGTTCATGAGCGTCGGGCGTGCGCGTTACGGAATGTGGGCGTACGGGTTTCCGCCGTGTTTCATGTTGCGTCGGTGTTACCGGATGCTCACAGCGTGTGCTGCCGGGGCCTCGGCCCGGGGCGGCGGCCCGCGGCGTCCGCGCGGCCGCCGCACATCGGGGAGAATGGACGCCATGAGCGCTCGTATCCCTGCCGCCGAAACCCCAGACGCCGCCGCCCAGGTCCCCCACCGGTCCGGCTTCGCCTGCTTCGTCGGCCGTCCCAACGCCGGCAAGTCCACCCTCACGAACGCTCTCGTCGGCCAGAAGGTGGCGATCACCTCCAGCCGGCCGCAGACCACCCGGCACAGCGTGCGCGGCATCGTGCACCGGCCCGACGCGCAGCTGATCCTGGTCGACACCCCCGGGCTGCACAAACCGCGCACGCTGCTCGGCGAGCGGCTCAACGACGTGGTCCGCACCACCTGGGCCGAGGTCGACGTGATCGGCTTCTGCCTGCCCGCCGACCAGAAGCTCGGACCGGGCGACACCTACATCGCGCGTGAGCTGGCCGGGATCAAGAAGACCCCGAAGGTGGCGATCGTCACCAAGACCGACCTGGTCGAATCCCAGCAGCTCGCCGAGCAGCTGATCGCCGTCGACCGGCTCGGCCAGGAACTGGGCATCGAATGGGCCCAGATCGTGCCGGTCTCGGCGGTCGGCGGCGACCAGGTCACCCTGCTGGCCGACCTGTTGATCCCCCTGCTGCCGGAAGGCCCGCTGCTCTACCCGGAGGGCGATCTCACCGACGAGCCCGAGCAGGTGATGGTGGCCGAGCTGATCCGCGAGGCCGCGCTGGAAGGCGTGCGCGACGAACTCCCGCACTCCATCGCGGTGGTGGTCGAGGAGATGATCCCGCGCGAGGGCCGCCCGGCCGACCGCCCGCTGCTCGACATCCACGCCAACCTCTACATCGAGCGCCCCAGCCAGAAGGGCATCATCATCGGCCCCAAGGGCGCCCGCCTGAAGGAGGTCGGCACCAAGTCCCGCCACCACATCGAGGCGCTGCTGGGCACGCCGGTGTTTTTGGACCTGCATGTGAAGGTGGCCAAGGACTGGCAGCGGGATCCCAAGCAGCTGCGGAAGCTGGGGTTCTGAGCTGCGGGCGGCTGCCACCGCGCGCTTGACGACTGTTCATATGCGGGTCGCCGTACGGACGGACGGGGTCCGTACAGAATCTGTTGCCCTCTACATCAATAGGGCGCATGATTCCTTACCTCAAGGCCCGCTGGAGAGCCGTGGCGGCGATCGCCGCCATGGCCACGGCTCTCGGCCTCGCGGGAGCCGATGTCATGGGCGGCGCCGCCGCCTCCGCCAGCACCGGCCAGCGCTACACCGCGGACTGCCCGGCCGCGGACGTGGTCACCCCGGCCCTGAACACCAACCTGATCGAGAACCCCGGCGCCGAGGACTACACCGCGGTCACCGCGCTGGGCGCGCCGGACGGCGACCCGCAGTACGTCCCCGGCTGCTGGGACGCCTCGTCCCCCATGGACGCGCCCGGCGCCGTCCTCGAGTCCGCCGCGGCGACGGGGGTTCCCGGTCAGACCGGCGCCCGCGCCTTCTACGGCGGCTACGACTACGACTCCCCGCAGATCTCCATCGTGGGCATCACCACCACGGCCACCCAGATGATCGACGTCGGCACCCTGGACGCGGGCGGCAAGCCGTTCACGCTGACAGGCGCGATCGGCGGCTACACCACCCAGACCGACTACGCGACGGTCACCGCCGCCTTCGAGGACGCCCAGGGCGCCACCATCGGATCCGCGGTCCTCGGCCCGGTGAACGCCGCCCAGCGCGGCAACGTCACCAGCCTCATCCCGGAGGCCGCCGTCGGCACGGTCCCGGCCGGCACCGCGAAGGTCCTGGTCACGGTGGCGTCCACCGGCGTCAGCGCCGGCTACGGCATCGACGGCCGCGCCGACAACCTGAACCTGACGATCGCCGCGAACGGATCCGGCCAGAGCTACCAGGCGCCCTGCCCGGCCGCCGACCAGGTCACCCCGGCGCTGAACGCCAACCTGATCGCGAACCCCGGCGCCGAGGACTTCACGGCGGCGACCGCGCTGGGCGCGCCCGCGGGCGACGACCAGACGATCGCGAACTGCTGGACCAGCTCCTCCCCGCTGGCCGCGCCCGACGGCACGCAGGAATCACGGGTGTCGACCTACCCCGGCGTGACCGGCGGCCGGGTCTTCTACGGCGGCACCAACCCCGGCACCGTCCAGGTGGCCGGCGTCGTCACCACCGGCACCCAGCTCATCGACGTCAGTTCGCTGAAGGCCGACGGCCAGCCGTTCAAGCTGACCGGTGAGGTGGGCGGCTACTCGACGCAGAGCGACTTCGCCCAGGTCGTCGCCACGTTCGAGGACGCCGGCGGCGCGAGCCTCGGCGTGGCCGGCATCGGCCCGGCCACCACGGCCCAGCGCGGCAACACCTCCGAGCTGCTCCCGGACGGCACCTACGGCACGATTCCGGCGGGCACCCGGAAGATCCTCGTCACGGTCATCACGGTGGCCGTCAGCAGCGGCGCCAACAGCGACGGCGTCGCCGACGACCTGAACCTGACGATCGGCCAGAAGTCGGTCGGCCAGAGCTACCAGGCGCCCTGCCCGGCCGACCAGGTCACCCCGGCGCTGAACGCCAACCTGATCGCGAACCCCGGCGCGGAGGACTACACCGCCGCGACGGCACTCGGCGCCCCGCTGGACGACGACCAGACCGTCGCGGACTGCTGGACCAGCGCCTCCCCGCTGAACCCGCCGGACGGCACCCAGGAATCGCGTACGTCGACCTACCCGGGCGTGACCGGGAGCCGGGTCTTCTACGGCGGCACGAACCCCAGCACCGTGTCGATCCCGGGCATCACCACCACCGGCACCCAGTCGATCGACGCCGGCTCGCTCGACGCGGGCGGCCAGCCGTTCAAGCTGTCCGCCGACCTCGGCGGCTACTCGACGCAGAGCGACTACGCGACCGTCACCGCCACCTTCACCGACGCCCAGGGCGCCACCCTCGGTTCGGGCGCCATCGGCCCGGTCACCGCCGCCCAGCGCGGCAACGTCTCCAGCCTGATCCACCAGGCCTGGTACGGCACGGTGCCGGCCGGCACCGACAAGATCGTCGTCACGGTCGCCACGGCCGGTGTCAGCAGCGGCGCCAACAGCGACGGCACGGCCGACAACCTGAATCTGACGGTCGGTTCGGCCGCGGTGCCGTCGGGTCCGATCCTGCAGACGATGCCGTACTCGTCGGTGGGCGACGTCACCGGCACCCACGTGGACCCGGGCAGCGGCGCCGTCGTCCCCAACGCCGTACCCGGCGCGCTGGACCGCCCGGCGGGCGTGTCCGTCAGCAGCGGCGGCGGCACCGGCACCGGCGGCAGCACCGGCACCTCGCACGGGCCGAGCATCGCCGCCAACGTGCGGGCCGAGCTCACGACCGTCGACACCGGCTCGGTGTACGTCTCGAACACCGGTGACAACGTGGTGGCGCGGCTGACGAACGGTGAGACCTCGGTCGTGGCCGGCTCCCTGGAGGGCTACGGCGAGCAGGGCGACCACGGCAAGGCCGACGCGGCGACCATGTACCAGCCCGCCGGCACCGCGGTGGACGCCGACGGCGACCTCTTCATCGCCGACAGCGGCGACAACGTGGTCCGCGAGGTCACCCCGGACGGCGTGATCCAGCGGTTCGCCGGAACCGGCGACGCGGGCCGCAAGCAGTCCGCCAAGGCGCGGAGCTTCCAGCTCAACCACCCCACGGCGCTGGCGGTCGACCCGGCGAACGACGTGTTCATCGCCGACACCCAGAACAACCGGGTGGTCGAGGTGTCCTCGAAGGGGACCGTCGTACGGGTGATCGGCGGCGACAAGCCGGGCTACGCCGGCGACGGGAAGCCGGCCTCGCGGGCGCTGCTGAACCAGCCGACCGGGCTGGCGCTGGACGTGAAGGGCAACCTCTACATCGCCGACTCGGCCAACAACGTGATCCGCCGGGTGGACGCCAGGAGCGGGGTCATCACCACGGTGGCCGGCGACCACGCCGCCGGCACGGCGCACGACGGCCTCGGCGGCTTCTCCGGCGACGGCGGCGCGGCGACCTCGGCGCAGCTCAACGACCCGCAGGGGCTCGCAGTGGACAGTGCCGGGGACCTCTTCGTCGCCGACACCTTCAACAACGCGATCCGGCAGATCACCCCGGCCGGGATCATCACCACCGTGGTCAACTCCTCGGCCGCGGCGGGCGGGGAGAGCAGCGGCGCGGCGCCGACCGCCTCGAAACTCAACACCCCGGGCGCGGTCGCGGTCGACCCGTCCACCCACCTCCTGTACATCGCCGACACGCACAACAGCGCTGTCGC
Source organism: Streptomyces sp. DvalAA-14 (assembly GCF_900091855.1). Lineage (GTDB taxonomy): Bacteria > Actinomycetota > Actinomycetes > Streptomycetales > Streptomycetaceae > Actinacidiphila. The sequence goes on along the minus strand of NZ_FMCH01000061.1, from coordinate 1,756 downwards.
GCAGGTGCTCGGTGTCGCCCGGTCCGGGAACGCGGCGGGCCCGTCGGCCCCCACGAAGTCCTGACCCGGCCACGAGACGAAGAAGAGAGACGATGAGCAGCACCGCTTCGACCCGCTCGGGTCTGTCCCGCCGCCGGTTCGTCAGCAGCGCGGCGGCCCTGGCCGGCGCCGCCGGCATGGCCGGCCTCCTGCCGGAGAACCTCGCGCGGGCCGCGACCGCCGGCCCGGCCAAGGGCAGCCTCTCCCAGATCAAGCACGTCGTGTACGTGATGATGGAGAACCGGTCCTTCGACCACTACTTCGGCACCTTCCCCGGCGCCCGCGGCTTCAGCGACCGCACCGCCATCAAGCTGCCGAACGGCAACTCGGTCTTCCAGCAGCCCGACCCGGCCAACCCCGACGGGTACCTGGAACCGTTCCACATGTCCACCATCAGCACCGGGGCCGCCGCGGTCCCGTCGCTGTCCCACGACTGGCGCGACCAGCACGCGTCGTGGAACCAGGGCGCGATGGACGGCTGGCTGTCCACCCACCTCGCCTCGGACGGCGAGGTCAACGGCACCTACACGATGGGCTATTACACCCGGGAGGACATCCCGTTCCACTGGGCGCTCGCCGAGTCCTTCACCCTGCTGGACAGCTACCACTGCTCGATCCTGGGCCCGACGGACCCGAACCGGCTGGTGTGGATGTCCGGCACCAACGACCCGCAGGGCAAGTTCGGCGGGCCGGTGCTCGAGACCGTGACGCCGAACCCGCTGAGCTACCCGTCGGCGGCGGAGATCCTGTACGACGCCGGGTACAGCGTCAAGACGTACTTCTCCGGCGCGACCAGCGGCTTCAACGTGTTCGCCTGGTTCGCGAACTTCCAGGACAAAACGACACTGCCGCCCGCCCTGTACAACTCCGTCATGAGCGGCGGCACGCTGTTCGGCGACGGCACGCCCGGACGGATCGGCAACCCGGTCAGTCCGACCGCGGCGGCCGACCCGACACTCGGGTTCGAGGAGGACTGCGCCAACGGCGTGCTCGCCGATGTGTCCTGGCTGTACATGCCCAGTGAGGCCGACGAGCACCCGCCGAACCTCCCCGCGGCCGGCGCGCAGTACCTCGCGTCGAAGCTGGAGGCACTCGCCGCCAACGAGGAGCTGTGGAACTCGACGGTGTTCGTGCTGAACTACGACGAGAACGACGGGTTCTTCGACCACGTCCCGCCGCCCGTTCCGTCGGTCCACAAGTACCCCGAGGAGTTCGTGCACGTGGCCTCGCCGAAGGCCACCCCGGGCGGCGGCCTGCCGGTCGGCGCCGGCTTCCGGGTGCCGTGCATCATCGTGTCGCCGTGGACCGTGGGCGGCCGGATCTTCTCCGAGGTCTCCGACCACACCTCCGGGCTGCGGTTCATCGAGACGATCACCGCCTCCGGCGGCCTGTCCGGCCACGGACCGGTCACCTTCTCGCCGATCAGCACCTGGCGGCGCAAGACCTTCGGTGACTTCAGCGGGGCGCTGCGCCTGCACGACAGCAAGCCGGCCCCGGCCAACCCCCAGTTCGAGGCCACCACCGCGGCGGCCAATCTGGCCGCCCAGACCACGGCCGCGGCGCAACCCATGCCGCCCCGCCCCGGTGCGACGCAGAGCATGCCCCGGCAGGAGCACGGGCACGGGCAGCACGGCTGAGCCCTCGGGTCCGGCCCCGCGGACCGGGTCCCCGGGCCGGGTCCTCGGGCCGGGCCTTCGGCAGGGTGATTCCCGCGCGC
>NZ_FMCH01000383.1 GCF_900091855.1 Streptomyces sp. DvalAA-14 | reverse complement strand
GGGAGCAGGTGCGCCGGTCCGATCGGCCCGCCGAGCCCGCCCGGGCCGATGCGATCATCCAGAAGGAGCACGCGAATGTCGGACGACATGGCCTGGACACGTCGGCCTGCGCAGTACGAGGCGCCGCAGATCGACACCGGTGTCCCGCACTCGGCGCGGGTCTACGACTTCATACTCGGCGGCAAGGACAACTACGCCCCCGACCGTGAGGCGGCCGAGCAGATGCTCGCCGGCTGGCCCAGCCTGCGGGTGTCCATGCGGGAGAACCGGACCTTCATGCACCGGGCCGTCCGTTTTCTGGCCGAGCAGGGCATCGACCAGTTCCTCGACATCGGCACCGGGATCCCCACCTCGCCCAACCTGCACGAGATCGCGCAGGGCGTCCTCCCGAGCGCCCGGGTCGTCTACGTCGACAACGACCCGATCGTCCTCGCCCACGCCGGCGCCCGGCTGAACAGCACTCCCGAGGGCCGCATCGCCTACCTGCACGCGGATCTGCGGGACCCCGAGGCGATCGTGCGCACGCCGGAGCTCACCGACACCCTCGACCTCTCCCGGCCGGTCGCCCTGTCGATCATCGCCGTGCTGCAGTTCATCACCGACGACCAGCAGGCCTACCGCCTGGTCAAGCAGTACCTGGACCTGCTGCCGGCCGGCAGTTGGCTGGTGCTCTCGACGGTCACCGTCGACTCCAGCCCGGAGCCGATCGGCGAAGTGGTGGCCGAGTACACCAAGCGCGGCATGCCCGCCCGCAACCGGACCAAGGCCGAGGTCGAGCAGTTCTTCGCCGGCCTGGACCTGGTGGAGCCCGGAGTGGTCCTCGTCCACAGCTGGCGCCCCGCACCCGGCACGGAGGGCGACGTGCTGGACTCCGAGGTCGCGATGTACGGGGGCGTGGCCCGCAAGGCGTGAGAGCCGGACGCCGCCCGGATCCGGCCCCGTCCCCGGACCGGGGCTACCGACCGGTGGGGGGCGTGCCGGGCGCCGCGGCCCAGCGGTCCATCCGGGCGGTGATGTCGGCGAAGTGCTCGGCGATCGAGGCCGCGGCGGCGTCCGGGTCGTGCGAGCGCAGGGCGTCCAGGACCCGGCGGTGCTGGCGCACCACCTGCTGGTGGTCGGTGCGCGGCTTGCCGACCTCGCCCTCCAACTGCCGGTAGACCCCCCAGAAGAGCGCGATGAGCTGGAGCACCAGGGCGTTGCCGAGCGGTTCGTAGAGCAGTTCGTGGAAGCGCCGGTCGTGTCCGGCCCGGCCGCTGTCCCCGCCGGCTTCCAGCGCGTCCAGTTCCTCCTGGAGCCGGTCGAGGTCGGCGGCCGACAGGTCGAGCGCCGAGCGGCGGATGAGGCCGCTTTCCAGCAGCGCGCGCACCTCCACGATGTCCCGCAGCGCGCGCGGGTTCCGCCGGCGGACCGCGAGCCGGGTGTGGAAGAGCAGCCCGGGGGCCATCGGGAGCACCTGGGGTGTGCCCACATAGGTGCCGTAGCCGTGCCGGATGTCGACGATGCCGAGCGCCTGCAGGCTCTTCAGCGCCTCGCGGACCGAATTGCGGCTGACGCCGAGGGCGCGCATCAGCTCGGGTTCCGCGGGCAGCGCCTCGCCCGGGTCCAGGTCCAGTTCCACGATCAGGTCGATGACGCGGTCCTGCACGGTCGGCCGCCGATTGGGGTCCGGTTCCGCGCCCTTCGGCGCGGAGGGCTTGTGCTGCGCTGGCATGGCGCCTACGTTACCGCCATGTGTAGGACGTTGGACGTCCTACGTCCTATGTCATCCGTCCGCCGCTCCCGAGGATGCGAGCCGCATGACCGACATCGCCGCACCACCGCTGCACTGGCGGGCCGAACTGTCCCGCCGGGACTGGAAGGCGTTCTCTGCCGCCTGGCTCGGCTATGCCATGGACGGCTTCGACTTCGTGCTGATCACGCTGGTGCTGACCGAAATCGCCAAGGATTTCCATCTTTCCACCGTGACCGCGGCGACGCTGGTGTCCGCCGCCTTCGTGTCGCGCTGGTTCGGCGGACTGGCCGTCGGCGCGCTCGCCGACCGGCTCGGGCGCCGCCCCGCCATGGTGCTGAGCATCGCGTTGTACGCGGTCGGCTCGGTGCTCTGCGGATTCTCCTGGGGATACTGGTCGCTCTTCGCGTTCCGCATGGTCGTCGGCCTCGGCATGGCCGGCGAATACAGCGCCGGCGCCACCTACATCATCGAGAGCTGGCCGCACCGGATGCGGAACACCGCCAGCGGCATGCTGCTGTCCGGCTACCCGCTGGGCGGTGTGCTGGCCGCGAAGACCTACGCGTGGGTGGTGCCGCACACCAGCTGGCGGGTGCTCTTCTGGATCGGCATCCTGCCGGTGGTCCTCGCCGTCTACCTGCGCCGGCGGCTGCCGGAGGCGGGCGACTGGCAGCGGGCCCGCGCGGCGGGCGGCGAGCCGGTCAGCGCCACCCGGCTGCTCTTCGGCGGCCGCCGCAAGGTGGGGAACGTGCCGCTCTGCCTGCTCGCGGCGGCCGCCCTGCTGCTGGTGCTGCGCGGCCAGTCGACGGCGGTCACGCTGCCGCTGATCGCGGTGGCCGCAGCCTGCTTCGTCGCGCTGACCGTGCAGTTCACCGGCCGGCTCTGGCCGGTGGTGGTCGCGCTGATGGTCACCGTGTTCAGCGCGTTCCTCTACTCCTGGCCGCTGCAGTCGCTGCTGCCGACCTACCTGAAGACGGATCTGCACTACGACCCCGCCCAGGTCTCCGACGCGCTGCTCTACGCGGGCATCGGCTACGCGGCCGGCTCGGTGCTCACCGGCTACCTCGGTGACCGGTTCGGCACCCGGCAGGCGTACGTCGGCATGCTCATCGCGTCGCTGGCGTTCGTCTACCCGGTCTTCGCCCTGGGCGAGGGCCACACGGTGTGGCTGTGGGTGCTGCTCTTCCTGCTGCTGGCGACCAGCCAGGGCGCTTCCGGGATCCTCCCGAAGTACGTCTCGCAGTTCTACCCGGTCCGCCTGCGGGCCGCCGCGCTCGGCTTCAGCTACAACGTCGGCGCGCTGGGCGGCGCGGCGGCGCCCGTGCTGGGCGCGAAGCTGGCGAAGCCGCTCAGCCTGGGGACGTCGATCGCGGTCCTGGGCCTCGCGCTGACCGCGGTGGTCGTGCTGCTGGTCGGCTTCGACCTGCCGGGGCGGTTGCAGCGGCGGGTCGACGCGCGGCATCCCGAGGCGGCCGAAGCGTACGGTCCGGCCCGGCCGGCCGATCTCGCGGCCCCCGGCCCGCAGCGCGGCCCGGGCGATGCCCCGAGCAGCGATCCGACCAGCGATCCGAGCAGCGGCCCGAACAGCGGGCCGGAAATCGATCCGAGCAGTGAGAAGGTCTGATGTTCCACGGAGTCGTCCCTCCGCTGTGCACCCCGCTGACCGAGGACGGGGAGGTGGACACCCGCTCGCTGGAGCGCCTCACCGCGTTCCAGCTCGACGCGGGCGTGCACGGCCTGTTCGTCGGCGGCTCCACCGGGGAGGCCGCCCAGCTGACGGACCGCGAGCGCGACACCGCGCTGCGCACCGTCGTCGCCACCGCGGCGGGGCAGGTCCCGGTGCTGGCCGGCGCGATCGACACCGGCACCCGGCGGGTGCTGGAGCACGCCCGGCGGGCGCAGGCGCTGGGCGCCGCCGCGGTCGTGGTGACCGCGCCCTTCTACGTGGGTGTGGGCGCGGCGGAGGTCCGCGCGCACTACGAACTCCTGCACGCGGCCCTCGACCTGCCGCTGGTGGCGTACGACATCCCCGCCAACGTCGGCTACAAGCTGCCGTCGGACCTGGTCGCGGAGCTGGCCCAGCAGAAGGTGATCGTCGCGGTGAAGGACTCCTCCGGCGACCTGGCGGGCTTCCAGCGGGTGGTCGACGGCGCCGCGGCCAGCGGTCTGGACTGCCTGACCGGCTCCGAGACCCTCGCCGACCTGGCGATGGCCCGCGGCGCCGACGGCATCGTCCCGGGCCTCGGCAATGTCGACCCGCACGGATATGTGCGCCTCCACCGGGCGGCCCGCGCCGGGGACTTCGCCGCGGCCCGGGACGAACAGCGGCGCCTCACCGCGCTGTTCACCATCACCGACATCGCCGACCGGTCCCGCGTGGGCCGTATCTCCGGCGCTCTGGGTGCCTTCAAGGCCGCTCTCGTCGCCCGCGGCGTGATCGCCGGCCCCCGTACGCAGTCCCCGCTGCTGCCCCTCACCGAGGCGGAGGGCCGGGCGGTCGCGGAGCGGGTGGCGGCAGCGGGGCTGGGCCGCATCGACTGAGCCGGCGCCCGACCCGCCCGCGGGGCGCGTGCCCGTGACCGGAGAGAAATCGCGCCGTCCACCGGATCCTTCAACGGGAGGTCACCGCCATGCCGCTCCATCGACGTCAGCTCATTGTGTTGCCGCTTGCCGCCGGGGTGGTGGGCCTGGGCGGTGCGGCGGCGCGGGCTTCGGCGGCTTCCGGTCCGGGTGAGGCGGTGGAATCCGTGCCGTTCACCGCGGGGGCCGACGGCTACCCCGTCTACCGGGTGCCCGCCGTGGTGCGGACCGGGCGCGGCACGCTGGTGGCGTTCGCCGAGGCCCGGGCGGGGAGTTCGGACACCGGCAGCATCGTGGTGGTCGCCAAGCGGTCCACGGACGGGGGCCGCAGCTGGGGGCCGCTGGCCGTCGTGGCCGGCGACGGCAGCGACACCCATGGCAACCCGGCGCCCGCGGTCCACCCGCGCACCGGCCGGATCATCCTGCTGACCTGCACCAACGCCGCGGATGCCACCGAGGCCGCGATCATGGCCGGCACGGTGCCGGCGGCCGACGGCCGTCGGGTGTGGGTGCAGCGCAGCGACGACGACGGGGAGAGCTTCAGCGCGCCGCGCGAGATCACCGCCGAGGCCAAGGACCCGGCCTGGCGCTGGTATTCCACCGGACCGGGCCACGGCGCCGCCCTGTCGGCCGGGCCGCACCGGGGCCGGCTCGTCATGCCCGCCAACCACTCCGTCCCGCCGCCGGCCGGCTCGGCCGACACCGGCACGGAGGCGAAGTACTACGGCGGTCACTGCCTGCTCAGCGACGACGGCGGCGATCACTGGCGGATCGGCTTCGTGGACGACACCCCCGACGGCGTGGTCAATGCCAATGAGTCCACCGTCGCCGAACTCCCCAGCGGCAGTCTCTACTTCAACGCCCGGAACCAGAACGGCACCGCCCCCGGCGTCCGGGTGGACGCCTGGAGCGACGACGGCGGGGAGACGTTGCGCAGCCCCTACGCGCCCCAACCCGACCTCGTCGGGCCGGTGGTGGAGGGCAGCGTTCTGCAACCGGCCGGCGGCCCGTTGCTCTTCGCCGGCCCCGGCGATCCCGGCGCACGGGCCGCGATGACCGTCCGCGCGTCCACCGACGCCGGCCACCATTGGGCGTCCGTGCGCACCTTGTCCGACCTGCCGGCCGGATACAGCGACCTGGTGGAGACCGGCGCGGCGGACGTGGGCCTGCTGTACGAGAGCGGCACCACGTCCCCGTACGAGCGGATCGTCTTCACCCGCATCCCGCTGCGGGACCTGCGGCCGTAGGCCGGTCCGTAGCGGGAGACACCGCTGAACTCGCCCCAGCGGCCGACCTGGCCGGCGCCGGCCAGGCAGCCGAGGATCGCGTGCCGGCCGTCGGCGACGACGCGTTCGCCGCGGTAGAAGGAGAGCAGGGAGGGTATCGCCGGGATCGGTGCGTACCCGGGCCGTTCGTAGCAGACGGCGGGGGTGAAGAGTTCGGGCAGGCCCTCCCACCGCCGGCCGTCGATGAGGGTGAACAGCCGCCTGGCCAGCTGCTCGTGGGCGTTCACGGCGGTCCGCTCCGTTCCCTCAGGCCACGGGGTGCTGGTCGTCCCGGGAACGGAGGTCGTCGAGGGTGAGGGAGCGCTGGCCGTGCTGCAGTTCCCTGAACCAGTCCAGGTAGTGGTTCACCACGTCGCCCTTGGCGTCCTCGATGATGTGGATGCCGGTGAGCTGGAAGTGGGCGGACTCCGGCAGGCCGTTGACCGGTATGTGCTCGTTGACCTGCAGAATGATCGCCCGCAGCGCCCGCAGCGCCTCACGGGTCGCCCGGCCCTCGTCGGCGGTGTCGGCCGAGGCGGTCATGGTCGCGTAGACCAGGAAGGCCAGCAGGCCCAGGACGCCGGCCAGCAGTCCGGTCTGCGAGGCGGAGATACCGCCGCCGAGCCAGTCCTGCAGGAGGTTGAGAACCGCCGCGAAGGGAATCGCCGCCAGGAAGGCGGCCAGCAGCCGGTTCACCCGGTGCCGTGCGTCGTGGTGTTCCTGCTCCCGTTCGGGAGCGGAGTTCCCCCGCTGTGTCGTCATGCTGCGGCGGGGCCGGACCGACGAACAGCCAGGTCGCCAGGAAGATCCCGGCGCCTTCCAGCAGCCCGGAAGCGTCCACGGCGGCCTTCTCCCGGACGCTGGTCAGATGCCGGACGAGCCGCTTGGCGGCGGGCATCCGGTCCAGCAGCGGCAGCTTCTCCGAAAAGCTGTGGCCGAAGGCCAGCGCCAGGCCGAGCGCCCCCGGGACCAGGGACAGCGCGATCCGCGGCAGCGCGCCGGCCGGCGAGCAGGCGACCGCCAGCAGGGCCGCGGCGCCGTACAGGGCCAGCCGGACCCAGCACCCCCAGCGCCACAGGGTCCGGGCGGTGTGGATCGCCGTCTCGAACACCACGTCGGCGTTGTGGCCGGCCGGCCGCGCGTGAGCCGGCGGCCGGCGATCCGGATGCCCATGATCCGGACGCCGACCACGCGCCTTCCCCCAGCCCCATTCCATGAACCGCGCCTCCCGGACCGCACGGTGGTGCCCGCGCTACCACGATGACGCAACCGGAGCCCGGCCCGGTGACGAAATCTCCTACGGTCGCGGGCGGGTGGGGCGTTGCTGCCGGTGGCGGTGGCCGTTCCGCCGGCGCGCGCCGAGGGGGTGAACCTTCGGGCACATGTTCTCGTGGGAACGGGGGCAAGCCCCGCCCTAGAGTTGACGCCGTCCGCCACCTGTGGAGGCGGTCGCCCGCAGTTCACGGCTCGGTACGCGTCGAGGGGGGCCACTGATGGCCAGTGCGTTTCAGGAGCGGAAGTTCCAGGGGATGTTCGCGGCGTTCGACGCGGACGACGACGGCTACCTGCGCGAGGACGACTTCACCGCGCTCGTCGCCCGCTGGAGCCGGCTGCCCGGCGTGGGCCCGGGGACGCAGCTGCGGGCGCGGGTGGAGACGCTGCTGATGGGGTGGTGGGCGGCGCTGCTGGAGGCCGGGGACGCCAATGGGGACGGCACGGTCGACATGAGCGAGCTGCTCTCCCTGGTCGAGCGGCTGCCGGCCATGGTCCCGGAGGTCACCGCGACCGCGCACACCGTCTTCGACGCCGTGGACACCGACGGCGACGGCCGTATCTCGCCCGACGAGCACCGGCGGCTCGTCGAGACCTGGAACGGGCGGCCCACGGATCTGACGGGCGTGTTCGAACTCCTCGACCTGAACGGCGACGGCTACCTCGGCCGCGAGGAATTCGCCCTGCTGTGGCGCCAGTTCTGGATCAGCGACAATCCGGTCGAGCCGGGCAACCGGCTCTGCGGCCGGTTGCCCGGCTGACCGGCTGACCGGCTGACCGGGTTGCCCCGTCGGCGGCCCGCCGGGTGCGCGGGCCGCGGCTGCCGACCGGCTCAGTCGTTCTGCGGGAAGCCCAGGTTGATGCCGCCGTGGCTCGGGTCGAGCCAGCGGGAGGTGACGACCTTGCCGCGGGTGAAGAAGTGCACGCCCTCGGTTCCGTGGGCGTGGCTGTCGCCGAAGAGGCTGTTCTTCCAGCCGCCGAAGGAGAAGTACGACACCGGCACGGGGATCGGCACGTTGATGCCGATCATGCCGACCTCCACCTCGTGCTGGAAGCGCCGGGCGGCGCCGCCGTCGTTGGTGAAGACGGCGGTGCCGTTGCCGTAGGGGTTGGCGTTGATGAGGTCCACCCCCTCGGTGTAGGACGCCACGCGGACCACCGACAGCACCGGGCCGAAGATCTCGTCGGTGTAGATCGACATGTCCGGGCGGACATGGTCGAAGAGGGTCGGCGCCAGGAAGAAGCCGCCGTTGCCGTCGGCGTCGAACTCCCCCTTCCTGCCGTCGACGACGGCCGTGGCCCCGGCCGTGGTCCCGGCGTCGATGTAGGAGGCGACCTTGTCGCGGTGCTGCCGGCTGACGAGGGGTCCCATGTCGGCGTCGCGGGTGCCGTCCCCGACGCGCAGCCGGCCCATCCGCTCGGTGATCCTGGCGATGAGCTCGTCGGCGATCGGCTCGACGGCGACGAGCACCGAGATCGCCATGCAGCGCTCGCCGGCGGAGCCGAAGCCGGCGTTGACGGCCGCGTCGGCGGCGAGGTCGAGGTCGGCGTCGGGCAGGACCAGCAGGTGGTTCTTGGCCCCGCCGAGCGCCTGGACCCGCTTGCCGTGCGCGGTGCCCGTCTCGTAGACGTACCTGGCGACGGGCGTCGATCCGACGAACGACACCGCCTTCACGTCGTCGTGGGTGAGCAGCGCGTCCACGGCCTCCTTGTCGCCGTTGACGACCTGCAGCACACCGTCCGGCAGGCCGGCCTCCTTCCACAGGGCGGCGACGGCGAGCGCGGCGCTGGGGTCCTTCTCGCTCGGCTTGAGCACCACGGCGTTGCCGCACGCGATGGCGATGGGGACGAACCACATCGGCACCATCGCCGGGAAGTTGAAGGGCGAGACGACCGCGACGACGCCGAGGCTCTGCCGGATCGAGTAGACGTCGACCGCGGTGGAGGCGTTCTCGGTGAAACCGCCCTTGAGCAGGTGCGGGATTCCGCAGGCGAACTCGGCCACCTCGAGACCGCGGGTGACCTCCCCGACCGCGTCGGACAGCACCTTGCCGTGCTCGGCCGTGATGAGGGCGCCGATCTCCTCCTTGCGGGCGTTGAGCAGTTCGCGGAAGGCGAAGAGCACCTGGGTCCGCTTGGCGAGGGACATGCCGCGCCACTTCAGCCAGGCCGCCTTGGCCGAGGTGACGGCGTCGCCGACCAGTTCGGCCGAGGCGAGGTCGACCACCCCGCTCTGCTCCCCGGTGGCGGGGTTGAAGACCGGGCCGGTGCGCGCCGCCGTCCCCTCCCACGGACGGCCGTCGATGAGGTGGGTGATGCGCTGCGGCTCATTCACGGCCGGCTCCTTCTTCTGGGGTGGGGGCGGCTTCGTCCGGGGCCGGCGGCGGGGTCGGAGCCGGGACCGGCGTCGGGGAGAGCAGCGGCCGCTGTGTTTCCTTGTGCCGGGCGTAGGTCTCGTGCGCGACCCGCGTCGAGTCGAGGGTGGAGGCGGCGCTGACCGGGACGTCCCACCAGCTCTCGCTGTCGGGCGCGGACACCAGCGGGTCGGTCTCCACATGGATGACGACGGGGCCGCCGTCGGCCGGCCATGCCTTCGCCTCGGCGATCGCGGCCACGAGTCCGGCGCGCGAGCGCACCTCGATCACATGGGCGCCCAGGCTGCGGGCGTTGGCGGCGAGGTCGGTCGGCAGCGGGGGCCCGTCGAGGCGGCCGTCGGCGGAGCGGTAGCGGTACTGCGTGCCGAACCGCTGCGAGCCGAGCGACTCCGACAGCGAGCCGATGGAGTGGAATCCGTTGTTCTGCACGAGGACGACGACGAGCTTGACCCGCTCCTGGACCGCGGTGGCCAGTTCGGTGGGCATCATGAGGTAGCCGCCGTCGCCGACCATCGCGAAGGCGTCCCGGGTGGGGTCGGCGAGCCGGACGCCGATCGCGGCCGGGATCTCGTAGCCCATGCAGGAGTAGCCGTATTCGACGTGGTAGGCCTTGCGGTCCCGCACCCGCCACAGCTTGTGCAGGTCGCCGGGCATCGATCCCGCCGCGCAGAGCACCACGTCGCGCGGGTCGGTGTGCTCGTTGACGCAGCCCAGGACGGTGGCCTGGGTGAGGACGCCCTCCGCGAGGCGGCCGGTGACCGAGGCGTCCGGGTGGTAGGCGGCCTCGACCGCCGCGTCCCAGGCCGCCCACAGGCCGGCCTGCCGCTCCTCGTGGGCGGCCGGCACGCGGTGGCCCGCGACGGCCGCGGTGAGGGCGGTCAGCGCCTCCCGGGCGTCGGCGACGACGGACAGCCCGGCGTGCTTGCCCGCGTCGAAGGCGGCGATGTTGATGTTCACGAACCGCACGCCGGGGTGCTGGAAGGCGGTGCGGGAGGCGGTGGTGAAGTCGGTCCACCGGGTGCCGACGCCGATGACCAGATCGGCGTCCCGGGCCAGCGCGTTGGCGGCGGTGGTGCCGGTGGAGCCGATCGCGCCCATCAGCCGCGGGTGGGCGTGCGGCAGCGATCCCTTGCCGGCCTGGGTCTCCCCCACCGGGATGCCCGTCGCTTCGGCGAACGCGCGCAGGGCCGGCTCGGCGCCGGAGTAGTGGATGCCGCCGCCGGCGACGATCATCGGCCGCCGGGCGGCCCGGACGGCGTCGGCGGCGTCGGCGACGCGCGCGGTCTCGGCCGGCGGGCGGGCGATGTGCCAGGTGCGCGGCGCGAACAACTCGACCGGCCAGTCGTGCGCTTCGGCCTGGACGTCCTGCGGCAGGGCGATCGTCACCGCGCCGGTGTCGACCGGGTCGGTGAGCACCCGCATCGCGCCGAGCAGCGCCGAGGGCAGCTGCTCGGGCCTGGAGATCCGGTCGAAGAAACGGGACAGCGGGCGGAAGGCGTCGTTGACGCTGATGTCGGCGGCGTACGGCTGCTCCAGTTCCTGCAGCACGGGGGCGCTGACCCGGGTCGCGAAGGTGTCGGACGGCAGCAGCAGCACCGGGATGCGGTTGATCGTCGCCAGTGCGGCGCCGGTCAGCATGTTCGTCGAGCCCGGCCCCACCGAGGCGGTGCAGGCCCACGCCTCGAGGCGGTCCTGCTGCCGGGCGTAGGCGACCGAGGTGTGCACCATGGCCTGCTCGTTGCGGGCCAGCACATAGGGCAGGCGCGGGCCGGCGGCGTCCTGTTCCATCTGGAGCAGGGCCTGGCCCAGGCCCGCGACGTTCCCGTGGCCGAAGATCCCGAAGACGCCGGCGAAGAACCGGCGGCGCTCCCCGTCCCGCTGCGACCACTGGGCGGCGAGGAACCGCGTCGTCGCCTGGGCCACCGTCAGCCGCACCGTCGCGGTCCGCTGCGTGCTCATACCGTCTCTCCCGGAACTGGGGGTGCCACTGGACCTGCCAGCGGAAGCCGGCCGTCGAACGGCTGGTCCCGCCAGGTGTCGCGGACCCACGCGTGGGCGGGGTCGTCGCAGATGAGCCAGGCCCGCTCGGTGCCCGGGCCCGCCATGACATTGAGGTAGTACAGGTGGGCGTCGGGCGCGGCGATCGACGGTCCGTGCCAGCCGTGCGGTACGAGCACGACGTCGCCGGTGCGCACCTCGGCGAGCACGTCGATCGGGCGGTCGGCGCCGGCGGCGTAGACGCGCTGGTAGCCGACCGGGTCGGTGCCGCGGGAGTCGGTTGCCTGCGTCTCGAAGTAGTAGATCTCCTCCAGGGCGCTCTCCTGGCCGCCGCGTTCGACGTCGTGCTTGTGGGGCGGCCACGAACTCCAGTTGCCGGCCGGGGTGATGACCTCGCAGGCGATGATCGCGTCGGCGTCGAGCACCTCGGGGGTGCCGAAGTTGCGCACCTCGCGCGAGGCGGTGCCCGCGCCGCGGCGCTCGACGGGTACCTGCGCGGCGGCCAGGTGGCGGAACGGGCGTCCGCCGGCCGCGCGGGACCCGTCCGCGGTGAGGGCGCCGGCCAGCGCGACCCGGGCCGGGGCCCCCGCCGCCCGTACGGTGATCCACGAGCCGGCCGGCACGTAGGCGACATCGGTGGGCCCGGCGAAGACGCCGGGCCGGCCGGTGAGGGCGGCCTCGTGGGTGGTCCCGTCCGCGGTCACGGCGGTGACGTGCACCGGGCCGGACAGCGGCACGACGACGAACTCCCAGTCGCCGCCGGCCAGGGCGCGGGAGTCCGATCCGTCCAGGGCGGCCACGCGCAGGCTGGTGTGGTGCCAGTCCCGGCGGGCGTCGGTGACGGCGAGGTCCCATCCGTCGCGGCCGGCCGAACCGCGCGGCAGGACCCACCGGGCGTGGTCGTTCACCGGCTGCTCCCGTGGGTGAGTTCGGCCGCGATGTCGACGGCCGCGGCGACGTCGCCGTCGGGCGGGTAGAGCAGGGCGCGCCCGACCACGAGCCCGCGTACCTGCGGCAGGCGCAGCGCGGACCCCCAGGCGGCGTAGGTGTCGCGGGGATCGCCCTGGGGGTCGCCGCCGAGCAGCAGGGTGGGCAGCGTGGTCGCGTCCAGCACCCGGTCCAGTTCGTCGACCACCGGCAGCTTGAGCCAGGTGTAGGCGCTGGTGGCGCCGAGGCCACTGGCTATGTGGATGGACTTGATGACGCTGTCCGGGTCGAGCAGGTTGCGTGAGCGGCCGTCCTCGCGGACCGACAAGAAGGGCTCGATCATCGCCATCAGGCCGTGCTCGGCGAGGCCGGTCACCGCGCTCGCCGTCGCTTCGAGGGTGGCCGCCGTGCCGGCCTCGCCGAGGCAGATCCGGGTCAGGGTCTTGCCGCCGTCGAGTCCCTGCGCGGCGATGGCCTGCGGGGTGTAGGCGGTGAACCGGTCGTCGAACTCGAAGACCGCGCCCTGGAGTCCGCCGCGGTTCATCGAACCGATGACGACCTTGTCCTCCAGCGCCCCCATCAGGAGCAGGTCGTCGAGCAGGTCGGGGGTGCTGAGCACGCCGTCCACGCCGGGCCGGGACAGCGCGGTGGCGAGCCGGTCCAGCAGATCGGGACGGCTGGCCATCGCGCCGCCGTCGCCCCGGACGCCCAGGGCGCCGCGGGCCGGGTGGTCGGCGGCCACGATGAGCAGCCGGCCGTCCTGCCCGACGAGCGGCCGCCGGGAGCGCTTGTGCCACGACCGTCCGATGCGTTCGGGCTCGCGGGCCCGGATCTCGGTCAGTTGTGCGGCGTCCATCATGCCGTCCTTTCGGAAGTGCCCGCCCGGGCGGCGAGGGCGGCCTCGACCTCGGCGGTCGTGGGCATCGCGGTGGAGCATTCGAGACGGGAGGCCACGATGGCGCCCGCGACGTTGGCGAACTCGATCACGCGCCGCAACTCCCAGCCGCTGAGCAGGCCGTGGACCAGCGCGCCGCCGAAGGCGTCCCCGGCGCCGAGGCCGTTGACGACCTCGACGGGAAACGGCGCCACTTCGACGCGTTCGTGGCGGGTGGCGGCGAGGACGCCCTTGGGGCCCTGCTTGACGACGGCCAGTTCCAGGCCGCGCTCCAGCAGGGCGTCGGCGGCGCGCTGCGGATCGCTCTCGCCGACGGCCACCTCGCATTCCTCGCGGTTGCCGACGGCGACGGTGACGTGCTCCAGGGCCCGGCGGACCTGCTCCCCGGCCTCTTCGGGGCCGGCCCAGAACATCGGCCGGTAGTCGAGGTCCAGCACCGTGCGGCCGCGGCGGCCGCGGGCCTGCCAGGCGGCGAAGTGGGCCGACCGGCTCGGCTCGGCGGACAGCCCGGTGACGGTCGCCCAGAACACGGCGGTGTCGCGGATGTCGTCCAGCGGCAGTTCGCCGGGGTCGATCAGCAGATCGGGCGCGGCGCCGTAGCGGTAGAAGTAGAGCGGGAAGTGGTCGGGGGGGAAGACTTCGCAGAAGGTCACCGGGGTGGGCGGTCCGTCCGGGTCGGTGATCGCGGTGACGTGCACCGGGTCGACGCCGAGCCGCTCGGCCTCCAGCTGGACGTAGTGGCCGAAGGGGTCGTTGCCGACGCGGGTGATCAGGGCGGCGCGCCGGCCGTGCCGGGCCGCGGCGACGGCGACGTTCGTCGCGCTGCCGCCGAGGAACTTCTGGAACGTCCGTACGTCCTCCAGGCCGACACCGTGCTCGAGCGGGTAGAGGTCGACGCCGGTCCGTCCGATGGTGACGAGGTCGTGGGCCATCGCTCAGTCCCCCGCCGGGCCGGGCGCGTCCCCCGGGGCGCCGGCCAGCGCCAGCAGGTAGGCGACGCAGGCGCGTACGTCGTCCAGCGGGTCGGCCCCGCCGTCCTGGCCGGGCGCGGCGTGCAGGACGGTGTCCTGCTCCAGCACGTACCAGCCGGCGTATCCGCTGTCCTCCAGCAGGCGGACGATGCCGGCGATGTCGACGTCGCCGGCGCCGAGCGGGGCGTACATCCCGTCGGCGACGGCCGCGGTGTAGGTGGTGGCCCCGGCGCGCACCTGCTGGGCGAGGCCGAGGCGTACGTCCTTGAGGTGGACGTGGGCGATGCGGTGGGGCCAGCCGGCCGCGACCGCGACCGGGTCGCCGCCGCCGATGAGCAGGTGTCCGGTGTCGAGGCACAGGCCGATGCCGGAGCCCTCCAGTACGCGCTGGGTCTCCTCGCCGGACTCGATCATGGTGCCGACGTGCGGGTGGAGGGTGGCGGTGAGGCCGGCCGCGGCGGCCGCGGCGGCGATCCGGTCGAGGTTGCTGAGCAGGCGGGCCCAGCCCGCCTCGTCCAGGGCCGGGCGCGCGTCGTAGCCGTCGGTTCCGGTGGCGGCGGCGATGACGACGGTGCCGGCGTCGGCGGCCAGCAGGCCGGTCATCGCCGACTCGACCTCGGGCAGCGGGTCGTGGCCGGGGTCGTGCAGGACGACGGGCACGAACTGGCCGACCGCGCGCAGGCCGTAGGAGGCGAGGGTGGCCGCCTTGTCGGCGGGGGCGTCCGGCAGGAAGCCCTCCGGGCCGAACTCGGTCGCGCTCAGGCCGGCCTCCCGCATCTGCCGCAGGACCAGTTCGGGCGGCAGTTGGTGCCCCCAGCCGGGCACCTCGCACACGCCCCACGAGATCGGCGCGCCGGCGATCCGCCGGGCCAGGGGGGCGGTCATGAGCGGGCTCCCTTCGCCTTGCCGCATTCGGTGGCGCCGGCCAACCTGATCCGCATACCGAGCCCTTCTTGTCACGTGGTGCGGTTGTCGCGTGCGGGGCCGGGTGCCCGGCGCGCGTGTATCGACCCTGCCCTCCGCAGCGACAGCATGTCAATACTTTGTCCTGACATTCTGACTTCTGTACGGCCAGTGCGGCCGGTGCGGCCGGTGCGACCGGGGCGACCGGGGCGGCCGGTGCGGCCGGTCAGTGCGCGGCGACCGTCATCGCGAACGAGTACCGCGAGGCCCGGTACACGTGCGAGCCGTACTCGACCGGCCGCCCCGACCCGTCGTGCGCGGTGCGGACCATGGTCAACAGGGGTGCGCCGCGGGTCTCGTCGAGGAGCTTGGCCTCGGCGGCGGTGGCCCGGCGGGCGCCGATGGTCTGCTCGGCGGTGCTCAGGGCCATGCCGGAGCGGCGCAGCAACTGGTACAGCCCGGCCCCGCACAGCGCCGCCCGGGTCAACTCGACGAGATCCGCCGGCAGGTGGTTGTGCATGATCGCGATCGGCTCGTCGTCGGCGAACCGAAGGCGCTGTATCGCCACCACGTCGGAGCCCTCCGCCACCCGGAGCGCGGCGGCGATCCCACTGTCGGCGGACTTGGTCTCGATGGACAGCACCTCGGTGGTCGGGTGGCGCCGGTCGCGCTCCAAGTCCTCATAAAGACTGGTGAATTCGAGCTGGCGCCGGATGCGGTTGGTGACCACCTGGGTGCCGACGCCGCGTTTGCGGGCCAGCAGTCCCTTGTCGACCAGGTGCTGCATGGCCTGGCGCATCGTCGGGCGGGACAGCCCGAACTGATCGGCCATCGCGACCTCGTTGCTCAGCCGGGTGCCCGGCGGCAGCACCCCGGTCTCGATGAGGTTCTGCAACTGCTGGGCGAACTGGAAGTACAACGGCACCGGACTGCTGCGGTCGATGCTGATCTGCTGCGCGAGCGACTCCATGTCCACCCCTCCTGGAGACTCCTGCCGACGGACGCCAGTATGACTCATTGCACACTAAGCTCTGTACGTCCATATGTCATAACAAACTCTTGCCTTGTCACCGGTCGAAGAGTAGAAATCAGGTGGGCGTTCCCGGCCCCCCGCACGAAAGGCACCCGCACATGCGTATCGGACTCATCGGCACAGGCCGTATCGGCGCGTTGCACGCCGCCACCCTCGCCGAGCTGCCGGCCGTGACCGGAATCGTGCTGCACGACGCCGACGAACGCTCGGCCCGCGGCGTGGCGGAGCAGCTCAAGGCGGAGTACGCGGGCGACCTGGACGGGCTGCTCGGCGCCGGGATCGACGGCGTCGTCGTCGCGGCGCCCACGACCTTCCATGCCGAGCTCATCCTCGCCGCCCAGCGGGCCGGGCTGCCCACGTTCTGCGAGAAGCCGGTGGCCGGCACCCTGGAGGAGACCGACGCGGTGCTCGCCGCCCTGGAAGAGGCGCCCGTCGCGCTGCAGATAGGCTTCCAGCGCCGTTTCGACGCCGGGTACCAGGCGGTGCGCGAGGCGATCACCGACGGCCGGCTCGGCTGGACGCACACCCTGCGGGCCTGCACGGCCGACCCGACCCCGCCCCACCCCGGCTACATCCCGGTGTCGGGCGGCATCTTCCGCGACTGCTCCGTGCACGACTACGACATCGTCCGCTGGGTCACCGGCCGCGAGATCACCGAGGTCTACGCCACCGGCGCCAACCGCGGCGAGGACTTCTTCGCCGCCGCCGACGACGTGGACACCGCCGTCACCCTGCTGACCCTGGACGACGGCACCCTGGCCAGCTGCACCGCCACCCGCTACAACGGGGCCGGCTACGACGTACGGCTGGAGGCCTGCGGCTCGAAGGGCACGCTGGCGGCCGGGCTGACCGACCAGGCCCCGCTGACCTCGGCCGAGGGCGCCCCCTGGCCGGCCGGCACGCCGTACGGCGGCTTCATCGACCGCTTCCAGGACGCCTACCGGGCCGAACTCACCGCGTTCACCGAGGTGGTGGCCGGCACGCGGCCCAGCCCCTGCACCGGGCAGGACGCCCGCGCCGCTCTCGCCGTCGCCGAGGCCGCCACCCGTTCGCGCAAGGAGGGCCGCCCGATCCGGCTCGCGCAGCCGGCCTGACCGGCGCGGGCGGCACGCGGCACCGGACTGCCTGTCCGGTGCCGCGTGCCGCGCCGAGGCGCGGCCGCCCGTGCCGCACCATCGGTCAGCCCGCCGCCAGCCGGAGCCGGATCGTGCGCGATTCGGGCCGCAGCGCGAACTGCGGCCACACGTCCGGCCCGCAGGCCCGCGAGCCGAGCCCGTGCTGGGCGGCGTCCACGATCAGGTGACTCGTCGTCGACTCCGGCAGCTCGAAGGGGTGGCCGGCCCGGGCGATCTGCTGCGGGGTGTGGCGGCTGAGACTGAACCCGGGGCGGCGTCCGCGCGCGTCCGGCAATGCCGTCACCCGCATCACCTCGCTCCCGCCGCTGGTCAGCGCCAACTGCCGCAGCCGGGAGCGGTGTCCGGTCTCCTGCGGGCGCGCGTACGCGACGGACAGGTCGCGGACGGAGGCGGCGAACCGGCCGGTGCGGGCCGCCCGCATGCTGTCCGGATAGGACTCCAGCGGGCCGAGGCCGAACCAGTCGGCGCCGTCGACCGGCGCCGCGCCGTCCGGCAGTTCGAACCGTATCCCGATGCGCGGCCACACGGTGGGCCAGCCGCTCGACGGCTCGGTCTCCACCCGCAGTTCGAGCTCGTCGCCCTCCAGCGACCAGACGCACTCCACGGTCACCCACAGCGCGGAGTTCGCCGCCGAGACCTTGTCGACCGTGCGCAGGGCGTCCGCGGTGCGCTGCGTGCCGAGGCGGCGGGCGGTCAGCCGGTCGAGGCCGTCGCGGCGCCACAGCGCGGCGTTGGAGACCCCGGCGATGCTCGCGTCGCTCTCCTCGACCTCGCGGGAGGCGCCTTCGTCGTTGTCGGTGGGGGCCCGGAACAGCTCCAGCCAGGGGCCGGCCACCGGGCGGCCGGCCAGGCGCGCCAGGCGGCCGCCGCTGAACTCGGCGGCGCCGAGGGTCAGATCGCCGTCGCTCGGCCGCCAACCGGTCCGCAGCCGGACCGCGGGCGTGGGGCGGGGCGCCGAACGGTCCAGCTGGGCGGTGGCGACCACGTGCCCGTCGCCCGCCCAGGCGGTGTCCGCCGCCAGGACCGCCTCGACGGTGAGCCAGGTCTCCGCGTCCCCGGCGACCGGGACCGGCGGCAGCGGCACCCGCGCCGACCCGCCGGCCGCGACCACGGGGACCGCCAGGTCGCCGTCACCCACGGGCGTCCCGTCGTGCTCGACCCGCCAGCGGAAGCGCAGGTCCGAGGTGTCGGCGGAGTGCCGAAGGTTGGTGATCGCCACCTCGTCGCCGTCGAAGGTGAAGCGGACCGGCTGCACGACCGCCTTGAACTCGTACAGGCTCGGCGTCGGGACGTCGTCGCTGAGCAGCATGCCGTCCATCACGAAGTTGCCGTCGTGCACGACCTCGCCGAAGTCGCCGCCGTACGCGTAGTACGGCGTGCCGTCCGGGGTTCTCGTCGCGATCCCGTGGTCGCGCCATTCCCACACGAAGCCGCCGTGCAGCCGCGGATGTTCGTGCGCCAGCGCCTCGTACTGGTCGAGCGCGCCGGGGCCGTTGCCCATCGCGTGGGCGTACTCGCACAGCAGGAACGGCTTGGTGCGCTGCCGGGCGCCCTGGGCGGGCGTGCAGTTGAGCAGCGGCGCGCGGGAGCCGTCGGTGCCGATCTGCTCGGTCTCCAGCACCGAGGAGTACATGCGCGAGTAGACGTCGGTGTAGGCGCCGGTGTGGTCGCCCTCGTAGTGCACGGGCCGTCCGGTGTCGCGGGCGTGCACCCACGCCGACATCGCGGCGAGGTTGCCGCCGGTGCCGGCCTCGTTGCCGAGCGACCAGATCACGATGCTGGGGTGGTTCTTGTCCCGCTCGACCGTGCGCCGGATGCGGTCGAGGTACGCCTCGCGCCAGGCCGGGTCGTCGCTCGGGTTGCCGGCCCAGCCGACCTTGTCGAAGCCGTGCGTCTCCAGGTCGCATTCGAGCACGACCCACAGGCCGAGTTCGTCGGCGAGGTCGAGCAGCCGGGGGTGCGGCGGGTAGTGGCTGGTGCGGATCGCGTTGACGTTGAAGCGCTTCATCCGGGCCAGGTCCTCGCGGGCGTGGCGCTCGTCGAAGACGCGGCCGCGCTCGGGGTGGGCCTCGTGGCGGTTCATCCCGTGGAAGACGACGCGGCGGCCGTTGACCAGGAAGCGGTCGCCGCGGATCTCCACGCTGCGGAAACCGACCCGCAGGGCGACGCGCTCGGCGGCCGACGACACGGTGGCGTCGTACAGGCGGGGACGCTCGGCCGACCAGGGCTCCACCGCGCCGACCTCGAACGGTGCCACGTCGGCCGCGCTCGCCCAGACCCGCTCGATGCCCAGTTCCGGCAGGCTGAGGGTGACCGGGAAGGCCGCCGGGCCGGCGGTCACCTCCGGCTCGATCCGGCCCCGGCCGTCGTCGAAGCCGGTCCGCAGCCAGACGTCCTCGATGCCGCCGGCCGGCCGGGCGATCAAGGTGACGTCACGGAAGATGCCCGGCAGCCACCACTGGTCCTGGTCCTCGACATAGCTGGCCGCCGACCACTGGTGCACGCGCACCGCGACGACGTTGTCGCCGGGGCGCAGCGACGAGGTCACGTCGAATTCGTGGGCGAGCCGGCTGCCGCTGGCGGCGCCGATCTCGTCGCCGTTCACCCACACCCGGAACAGCGACTCGACGCCGTCGAAGCGGAGCACCATGTGCTCGGCGGCCGACCAGGACGCGGGCAGTTCGACGTGCCGGCGGTAGTCGCCGGTGGGGTTCTCGTCCGGCACGTGCGGCGGATCGATCGGGAACGGGTACTGCACGTTGGTGTAGATCGGCCGGCCGTGGGCGCCGTCCCCCTGGAGCACCCAGTGGGACGGCACCGGGATGCTGTCCCAGCCGCCGTCGTCGAAGCCTTCGGCCGCGAAGTCCTCGGCCGCCGAGGCGGTGGGCGACAGCCGGAACCGCCAGGGTCCGTTCAAGGTGAGGGAGGGGGCGTCGGAGTGCAGCCACGAGCGCGCGGCACGCAGCGCGCCGCGCCCCGGCGCGGGGTCCGAGACGTACGAGGAATCGGGAGAGGGCACGGGGTCACAACTCTTTCTCGATAGGAGCGGGATCAGCGCGTTCACCGGCCTCGGCCTACCGGACCACGACCGTGCGGATCTCCCACGGGCCGAGGGCGAGTTCGAGTCCGCCCGCGGCCGGGGCGGCGGACAGCGGCCGGCCGAGGAGGTCGACCGTGGTGGCCTCGGTGAACGGCCCGGTCACGCGCGCGGTCGCGCCGGTGTCGCTCATCGCGACCAGCCGCACCTCGGTGCCGGCCGCGCCGTCCTCGGCGGTGACCCGGCGGACCGTCGACACGAAGATGTCCGCGCCGTCGACCCGCACGCCTTCGGTGTCGGGGGGCAGCTGCCCGCCCGCGGGGGCGGCGCCGCGGGCGACCAGCACGTCGTTGCGGAAGAGTTCGGCGAGCGCGACCGCGTCCGCCCGCTGCCAGCCCGCCGCCGAGGGCAGGACGGCGAACCGGTTCTCGACGCGCATGCCGAGGTCCTGGGCGCCCGGTGCGGGGATCTCGGTCGCGGCCGGTTCGTCGCGCAGCGGGTGGATGTTGACGCTGATCGAGCCGATCGCGCGCAGCAGGGTGATCGCCAGTTCCGAGCCGCCGCCGACCAGTTCGTATTCGGTGGCGTGGTCGAGCAGGACGGTCGCGGCGCCGGCCGACACGAACGAGCTCGCGGGGAAGGTCGGGATCGGGTATTCGCCCCAGCCGCCCTCGGCGGTCAGTCCGCGGCGGGTGACGGCGAACTGCCCGGCGGAGGCGGACTCGCTGACCGGCTCGGGCAGCGGTACGTGGAAGCGCAGCCGGTGGTCGGCGGACCGGTTCAGGAACGAGGTGGCGACCCGCACGAACGGCTCGCCCGCCCGCAGTTCGACCAGCGTCTCCACCGGGGTCGGCACGGTCTCGGCGCCGCGCAGGTCGCGGTCGGCGCCCAGTGCGGCGGGCCAGGGGTAGACGCGGGTGATCCGGGTCCTGGACCGCAGCGGGCCCTGCTCCAGGATGTCGACGGTGACCTCGGCCGGTTCGGACACCAGCAGGTCGTGGGCCGGCGGGCCGTAGTTGTAGCTGTCGCCGCGGTCGCCGCCGTCCACCAGGCGGCCGACGCCGCGCAGCACGGTGCCGTCGGCGCCGGTGATGTCCACGGTGCCGTCGGCGGCGATCGCGACCACGACCAGGCCGTTGGCCAGCGTGCGGCCGGTCGCCGTCGCCGGGGCGGCCGAGGCCGGCCGCGCGGTGGTCGGGCCGGCGGCTTCGACCCGGAAGCTCGCGAGCCCGCCGGCGGGGACCCGCACCGGCACCAGCGCGGTGGCGCGGGCCTCCTCCAAGGTCAGCACCCGCCACTGCCCCGGGTGCGCGGCGGCCGCCTCGGCGACCTTCCCGCGCAGGATCAGCAGGTCGAACGGGCCGCTGGCGGGCACCTCGGCGAGGTGGAAGACCAGCGATCCCGGGGTGAGTTCGTAGTGGTCGATGAGCCGGCCGAACAGCTCACGGCGGTGGATCCGGCGCAGCACCCGTTCGAGCTGCGCGCCGTCCATCATCTCGTCGCTGAGTACGGTGGGGGCCTGGGGAGATCAGCTGCACGGGGTGCGTCGAACCGTCGGCGGCGGTCGCGACCAGGGCGCCCCCCTCCGGCGGCGCGACGACGTCCACCTCGACGGCCGCCGTGCGGGCGAACGGCAGCGGGTTGGCCACCAGGTGGCCGTCGCCCGGCACCAGCGCGGCGACCTCGGCCAGGGCCGCGTCCCGTACCGCGCGCGCGGTCTGCGCGGCCTCGGCGAGCCGTGCGTCGACCTGGTCGCAGGTCTCGTCGGTGCCGGAGCCGACGACCGAGTCGTGCGCGGTCGACTCGATGATCTTGTGCCAGGCGACCGAGAGGAACGGCGAGTCGTCGCGCCGCGACCACAGGGCGTTGGCCCGCTCGGCGTGGTCGACGGTGCGCTCGGCGACGGCCATCCGCTGCTTGAGCCCGAGCCGTACCGAGAGCACACCCGGCAGGATGTTGCCGCGCACATGGCTGCGGAGCTCGCCGGTGACGACGGCGGAGACCTCGTCGCGCACGTGCTCGCGGATGTACTCGTCGAGCGTGGCGACGGTGATCGCGCGCTCGTCGCTCGACGCGCGCCGCAGCCACTGGGTGAGCCGGGCGTCGGGCGCGTTGTGGTCGGTGCCGGCCATCGCCAGTACGGGGTCGCCGCCCCACCGGTCGGCCGTCATCCGCGCGTACTCGCCGAGCGCCCGGCCGATCCGGTCGGGTACCAGCAGGACGTCGAGGCCGTTGTCGTAGCCGTCGAAGAGGAACTCGGTGCGGACCTCGGAGCCGTCGGGGGCGCGCCAGCGGAAGGCGTGGCCCTCGACGGATCCGGGCACACCGCGCCACAGTGCCGCGTGCTCGAAGCCGGCCCGGGCCAGGATTTGCGGCATCTGCGCGACATGGCCGAACATGTCCGGCAGGTACCCGACGGGCATCGGGCCGCCGAGCTCCGCCGCCGCCTCCCATCCCATGCGCAGGTTGCGCACGATGGTCTCCCCGGAGCACAAGAACTCGTCCAGCAGGATGAGCCAGGGTCCGATGGCGAGCTGCCCGCCGGCCACCAGGGCCGCGATCCGGTCCCGGCTGCCCGGCCGCATCTCCAGGTAGTCCTCGATCGCGGCCATCTGCCCGTCGACGGTGAACCGGAAGTCCGGGTTCGCCTCGGCCGTCTCCAGCACGGTGTCGAGGGCGGCGACGAGCCGGTGCCGGAACACCTGGAACGGCTCGTACCACTCCCGGTCCCAGTGGAAATGGGGTACGAAGACCGCGGAGTCGGCGGAGTCGGCGGATGTGCGCATGGGTCAGCGACCTTCTGTCGGCGGGTGGCGTAGGAGGCGGGCGAGCGGTGGCCGGGCGGGGCTACGGAACTACGGGGCTACGGCGTCACTTCAGCGCGCCGGAGGCGAGCCCGGTGCGCCAGAACCGCTGCAGCAGGATGAACACGACGATCACCGGCACGATCGAGACCAGCGAGCCGGTGATCACCGATTCCTGCAGGAGCGGGGCGCGGGCGGTCTGCCCGTTCCACTCGTAGAGGCCGAGCGTGACCGGGAAGAGCGACTCCTTCTGCAGCATCACCATGGGCAGGAAGAAGTTGTTCCAGATGGCGACGAACTGGAAGAGGAAGATGGTCACCAGCGACGGCGCCATCAGCCGCGACGACACCGAGAAGAAGGTACGGAACTCGCCGGCGCCGTCCAGCCGGGCCGACTCCAAGATCTCCTCGGGAACGGCGGCGGCGGCGAAGATCCGGGCCAGGTAGACGCCGAACGGGCTGACGATGCTCGGCAGGAACACCGCGAAGTAGGTGTTGACGATCCCGGTCGCCGAGAACAGCAGGAACAGCGGGAGCGCGAGCGCGGTGGTCGGCACCAGGACGCCGCCGAGGACGACGGAGAAGAGGAACTCCCGGCCCCGGAACCTGAACTTGGCCAGCGCGTAGCCGCACAGCCCCGAGATCAAGGTGCCCACGGCCGCGCCCAGCACCGCGTAGATCACGCTGTTCAGGGCCCACTTCAGGAAGATGCCGTCGCTGCGGGTGAACAGGGTGTGCAGATTGCTGAACAGGTTGAAGTGCGAGAACGCCAGCCCGTTGGTGGAGGCGAGGTCGCCCTGCGGTTTGGTCGCCGCCACGATCAGGAAGTAGATCGGCAGCACGAAGTAGATCGTCAGCAGCAGCATCAGCGCCATGACCGCCGTCCGGCTGGCCCGGCTCTCACGTATGGCGGGCTTGCCGCTCGCCGTCCCTTTGCTCACAGTCCCGCCCTCTTCGAGGTCAGTCGCATGAACCCGAAGCTCAAGACGAAGGTGATGAGAGCGATGACCACGGAGATCGCCGCCGCCTGCTGGTAGTTGTTCCCGGACGCCACCGCGTACGCGAGCATGTTCGGGGTGAAGGTGCTGGAGATGTTCGAGGAGATCTGGCGCAGCACGGCCGGCTCGGCGTAGAGCTGGAGGGTGCCGATGATGGAGAACACCGTGGTGAGCACGATCGACGGGTAGATGATCGGGACCTTGATCTGCCACGCGATCGTCCAGTTGCTCGCCCCGTCGAGCTTGGCGGCCTCGTAGAGCTCCTGCGGGATCGACTGCAGCGCCGAGTACATGATCAGCATGTTGTAGCCGGTCCACAGCCAGGTGGAGATGTTGGCCGCCGACCACAGCACGGCGCCCGGCCCGAGGAAGTCGGGGTGCAGCCCGACGCCCTTGAGCACTTCGACGACCGGGCTGAGCTGCGGCGAGTACAGGTACGACCACATGATCGCGGCGATGACGCCGGGTACGGCGTAGGGCATGAACGCCGTGATGCGGAAGAAGGACTTGATCTTCAGTAGCGGGGTGTCGAGCAGCAGCGCCATGATCAGGGCGACGAAGAGCATGACCGGCACCTGCACGACGCCGAACAGCCCGATCCGCCCGATGCTGGACCAGAACTCGGAGTTGTGGAACACCTGCCCGTACTGCTCGAAGCCGCCGAAGGTCGTGTAGGACGTGCCGTACTGGCCGCCGCTGCGGCGCACGACCCGGAAGCTCTGCCAGATCGCGTAGCCGACCGGCACCAGGTAGAACAGCACGAAGGGCAGGAAGAACGGCGTGATGAACGCGATGATGGTGCCCGCCCGGGGCCCGCCGCCGCCCGGACGGCGGCGGGAGCCCCGGGGTACCGCCACCACACGCGCCGCGCGGGTTTCGGTCTGTGTCGTCATGCTGCGGTCACTTGCCGGCCTGGGCCGGGATCGCAAGGTCCTTCATCGACTTCAGCGCGCTGGCCTGGGCGGCCTTGAGCGCGTCGTCGAGGGTGCCGTGGCCGGCCGCCGCCTTGGCCATCGCGTCCTGGAGGCTCAGGTTCACCGTCTTCTGGGTGGGCCCCCAGGCGAAGTCGGTGTCGATGTTCTTGGACGACTCGGCGAAGACGTCGAAGATCTTCTCGTTGTTGTAGTACGGCACGCCCTGCGTGAGCGACGGCAGCCGGGTGCCGGCGGTGGCCGCCGAGTACAGGCCGCCGAGCTTGTTCTCCAGGGCCAGGGCCTGCGGGTCGGTGTTCAGCCAGGTGTTGAACTTGACCGACTCGTACAGGTGCTTGCTGCCCTTCATGAACGCGACGGTGGATCCGCCCCAGTCACCGGAGGCGGCGCTGGTGCCCCACGTCGGCATCGGCACGATCGACCACTTGCCGGCCTGGCTGGGCAGGTTGTCGCGGAACATGCTGTAGCCCCAGGCCGCGCCGACGTAGCTGGCTATCTGGTTCTTCTGGTACGCCGCGTACATCTGGGTCGAGCCGTTGGCCAGGTCGGTGCGGACGAGCTTGGCGTCGATCAGCTTCTGCCAGTAGTCGGCGACCTGCTTGCTCTGGTCGGACTCGACGCTGACGTGCCACTTGCCGCCGGAGTACGAGTACATCTGGGCGCTGTTCTGCCACAGCAGGCCGTTGAACCACTCGGCGTTGTTCGGGTCGAAGAACGTCATGTCGAGGCTGGGGTCGGCGGCGTGCAGCTTCTGCGCGTCGGTCGCGTACTCGTCCCAGGTCTTCGGGATCGCCAGGCCGTGCTGCTGGAAGATGTCACTGCGCACGTAGAGGGCCATCGGGCCGGTGTCCTGCGGGAAGGCGAACACGCCGGTGCCGCCGAAGCTGGCCTGCGACCACGTCCACGGTACGAACTTCGACTGGGCGGCGGTGGCCGCCGAGCAGGCCGAGGCGTCCACGAAGGCGTTCTGGGTACGCAGGTTGGGCAGCTCGTCGTAACCGACCTGGGCCAGGTCCGGCGCCTTGCCCGCCTTGAGGGCGTTGCTGATGGTGCCGTACTGGTCGTTGGAGATGTTCTTCGTCTGGACCTGGATGTCCGGGTTCTGCTTGTTCCACAGAGCGACGACCTTGTCCATGTCCGGAACGGTGTTCCAGTACTGGAGGGTGACCTTGCCCTTCGCGGGCTCGCAGGAGGCAGCGGCGGAGCTGCTCGAATGGTCGGACGACGAACACCCGGCGAGCAACACGATGCTTGCTGCCGCGGCGACGGCGGCAAGGCGGACGCGCGAGGCGGTGTTTCTCATGGTTTCCTTCCAGAGCGTCCAGCTCCAGTGCTGGACGGGTCGACGTTGACACCTCAAGGCAGGGATGCCTTCTGGTTGGAATGCGCTTGCGTGGGCACCGACGCGACGGTGTCGGAACAAGCGCCCAACGTCGTAGCGGGAGTGGCACATCCCGTTCCCGTGAGCGCTCCCGGGAGCGTTCCCGTGAACGTTCACGGAAGCCGTGAATTTTTCGGAAGTTTGCGCTCTCGGGCGGTCGAATGTCAAGACATACGGGTCAATCCCGAGTCCGGCAGGTTACGCGGAGCCGCCCGGCCGCAACTCGGCCCGGACGACCAGATCATCGGCTCCCAGCGGATCAACGCCGGTCAGGAGCCGTCCGACCTGTTCGATGGCGAGCGCACCGAGCCGTCGCGTGTCCAGCGCGACACTGGTGAGCGGGGGTTCGACCAGCGCGCCGAGTTGCAGCCCGTCGAAGCCGATCACCGCCAGATCGCGCGGTACGCTCCGGCCGATCCGGCGCGCCTCGCGCAGGGCGCCGATCGCGACGATGTCGTTGAACGTGAAGACCGCGGTGACCTCCGGATGGGCAGCCAGCAGGGCCGTCAGGCCGGCGCCGCCGCCGTCGGCCGACTGGGCCGCGCCGACCACCAGGCCGGGGTCGATGCCGTGCGCCGTCGCGGCGGCGGTGAACCAGTCCCGCCGCACGCTCGGCTCGGCGCGGCCGTCGTGGTCGAGCATGCCGATCCGGGTGTGGCCGCCGGCGACCAGGTGCGCGACGGCGGCGTGGACGCCGGCCTCGCCGTCGATGCGGATCGAACTGAAGCGTGCCATGCGGTGCTCGCGGCCGATGAGCACGATCGGCATGCCGCGGGTGAACCGGTCGAGCTCGTCCTCGGAGCAGCTGAAGTAGCCGACGACCGCGTCCACCTGCGTGCCTATCACCTGGAGGGTGCCGATCTCCTCCGCGGCCCGGTCGGCGGTGTCGTATACGACCACGTGCCAGCCGCGGGCCCGCGCCGCCTCCAGGGCGGACGCGGCGACCTCGGTGAAAAACGGGTTGAGCAGGTCCGGGATCACCAGCCCGATGGTGGTGGTGTCCTGCCGGACCAGGCCGCGGGCGAACCGGCTCGGGCGGTAGCCGAGTTCGAGGGCGGCGTCCAGCACGCGCTGCTTGGTGGAGCCCTCGATGTCGTCCTTGCCGTTCAGCGCTCGCGAGACGGTCTGCCGGGACACCCCGGCGGACCGGGCGACATCATGGATCGTGATCCTCCGGGGTTCCGAGCCCGCCGACAGCACCATCGCGCACCTCCCACTGCTCACGGGCCCGGTGTGCCCGCAGGGCCCGAGTATGCCCGACGCGCCGCTGGACCCGCCGGGGCGAGGGCGGCGGCGCGGACCGGGCGGTGGCGTCCGGCTGCGGCGCGGCGGCC
>NZ_FMCH01000288.1 GCF_900091855.1 Streptomyces sp. DvalAA-14 | reverse complement strand
GCCGGCCACGGGGGTGGGTCAGACCTGGGGGGCGCAGCTCAGGACGTGGGACTTGATCAAGGCGCAGATCGCCGGATCGTGCCGGACGAACGCGTCCACGATGTCCTGGTGCTCCGCCGCGTACGCCCGCGGCGCCGGGCTGAGCCAGCGGATCGACAAGGTCGTCCACACCTCGATGCCCAGCGACTCCCAGCTGTGCAGCAGCACCGCGTTGCCGGCCGCCCGGACCAGCTCGTGGTGGAAGGCGACCGTGTGTCGCACCTGCGCCTCGTCGTCCAGGTCCGCGTCGGCGGCCCGCAGCGCGGCGACCTCCCGCTCCAGCGCCGAGGGGTCGTCGGCCAGCGCCCCGGCGGCCAGCTCGGCCGCCACCTGCTCCAGCCCGGCCCGCACCGGATAGCTCTCCTTGAGATCGGCCGCGGTCAGATTGCGGACCCGCACGCCCTTGTTCGGCGCCGACTCGATCAGCCGCAGCGTCTCCAGCTCGCGCAGCGCCTCCCGTACCGGCGTCTGGCTGACCTGCAGCTCCACCGCGATCCGGCGCTCCACGATCCGCTCGCCCGGCTGCCACCGCCCGCTGACGATCCCTTCGAGAATGTGCTCGCGGATCTGCTCGCGCAGGCTGTGCACGACCAGGTGCCGGGCTTCGGCGGGCTGAACTGCGCCAGCGGCCATCGGGTGCACTCCTTCCGGTTTGCGTGGAACAGACGATACGGCGGGGAAGCAACCGTGCCTCCCCCCGCGCCGCCGCGGATACGGCGGCGCCCCCGTCCCGGAGGTGCCGGGACGGGGGCGCCGGACGCCGTGGCAGGCGGCTACAGGCCCAGCTCGACCTCGAACTCGCCGGCCTCCAGGATCTCCTTGACCGCGGTCAGGTAACGGGCCGCGTCGGCGCCGTCCACCAGCCGGTGGTCGTAGGAGAGCGCCAGGAACGTCATGTCCCGGACGCCGATGACCGTGCCCTCGGGGGTCTCGATGACCACCGGGCGCTTGACGGTCGCGCCGATACCCAGGATGGCGGCCTGGTTCGGCGGCACGATGACCGTGTCGAACAGCGCACCGCGCGAACCGGTGTTGCTGATGGTGAAGGTGGCACCCGCCAGGTCGTCCGGGGTGATCTTGCTGGCCCGGACATTGCCCGCCAGTTCGGCGGTCTTCTTGGCGATACCGGCGATGTTCAGGTCGCCGGCGCCCTTGATGACCGGGGTCATCAGGCCCTTCTCGGAGTCCACCGCGATTCCGATGTTCTCGGAGTCGAAGTAGGTGATCGTGCCCTCGTCCTCGTTGATCCGGGCGTTGATCACCGGGTGCGCCTTGAGCGCCTGGGCGGCGGCCTTGACGAAGAACGGCATCGGGGACAGCTTCACGCCCTCGCGGGCGACGAATGCCTCCTTGGCCTGGTTGCGCAGCTTCATGATCCGGGTGATGTCCACCTCGACCACGGTGGTCAGCTGCGCCTGCGTGTGCAGGGCCTTCATCATGTTCTCGCCGATGACCTTGCGCATCCGGGTCATCTTGACCGTCTGCCCGCGCAGCGGGGACACCGCGGGGGCGGCCTTCGGCGAAGCGGCGGCCGCGGGGGCGGCCGGGGCAGCGGCGGCGGCCTTCGCGGCCTCGGCGGCGGCGAGCACGTCCTGCTTGCGGATCCGCCCGCCGACACCGGTGCCGCGCACCGAGCCGAGGGACACGCCGTTCTCGGCGGCGAGCTTGCGGACCAGCGGGGTGACGTA